>DATBHD010000338.1:0-41085 GCA_036557635.1 Gemmatimonadaceae bacterium | reverse complement strand
GGGGGATCACTACGTTGAAGTATCCACTGTCGCGACGGAGCGTTCACGGGGCGCAGCCTAGCGGCTGCGCTACGCACCATCCGCAAAACGGAGGAATCTGTTGGATCCGGCCAATTCGTGCGATCCGCGGCGAAGCCGCCTCCTGCTTGCCGTAAATCGTAGCCAATTCGGCGACGGATCAAATCCGATCAACGAGATCCGCCCCTACGCTGCCAATCTCAGCCTAACGAAGAACCTGGATCCGTGTCCTGGCTCACTCTCCGCCCAGATCTTCCCGCCGAACTGATCCATCAAGCGGCGGCTGATCGCGAGCCCGAGCCCCGCGCCGCCGTGCTGGCGCGTGCTGGCGGATCCGATCTGGCGGAACTTGTCGAAGATGCGCTCCAGCTGGTCCGTGGGAATGCCGGGGCCTTCATCCGATATCACGCACTCCGCCCAGCCATCCGTCACCCGCCAGCTGACGTCCACGGACGCGTCCTCCGGCGAGAACTTGATCGCGTTGCCGAGCACATTGACGAGAACCTGCTCCAGACGGTCGCCGTCGGCGACGACCGCGATACCGCTGGCGCGCGTGCGCGCCGCGATTGCAATGCGCCTCGCTTGCGCGAGGCCGCTGACCGTCTGCAAAGCGCGACGCGTCACCGACTCCGCGCAGACGACGCCAAGCGTCACCGCGTCGGTATCGCGCTCGATCTTCGCCAAATCAAGAAGATCTTCCACCATTCGAATCAGTCGATCCAGGTTGCGAAGTCCGATGTCGAGCAGCTCCTGCATCGGCTCGGGAACCGGTCCCGCCGCGCCACGGGCGAGCAGGCCTAACGAGGTCTTGATCGACGCGAGCGGCGTGCGCAGCTCATGGCTCACGACGGAGACGAACTCGTCCTTCGCCGCGCCCGCCTCCGCCTCGAGGGTCACGTCCCGATACATCACGAAGTGGCCGAGGATGACGCCGCGGTTGTCGAGCAGAGGCGCAACTGTCCGTTGTAGCGTCGCACGACTCGGCACGACCAGCTCGAGTTGATCGCGGAGTGGGCGTGACGCCTCCAGTGCGGCGCGCTCGGCAACGATCGCCGAGGCGTCTTTGAGCATCGGGGCCAGCCGATCGTGCACGGCGTCCATCGTCGAGCCGACGAGGTCCTCGTGCGCCGTCCCCGTTAGGCGCGCGAACGCGTTGTTGGCGAAGACAACCCTTCCCTCCTGCACCATCGCCACCGCCGAGTCGGACGCCTCGATGAGCAATTCGAGGCGCCGGTGCTCGGTCTTCACCTCGGCATTCTTCTGACACAGCTCGTCGCGCTGGCGGGAAATCGTCGCCAGGAGATGCGAGTAGTGGAGCGCCGTCTCGATGTGCCGACCGATCACCCGCGTCAGCTCGAAGTCTTCCTCGTCGAAGGCCTCGGCCTGCGGGGCGCCAAGGGTGAGGGCGCCGATGACGCGTCCCTGCATGCGCAGCGGGATCGCCAGCACCGAGACGCGACCCTCGGCGGGCCCCCGCAGATCGGGGCGCCCCTCGAAGTCGTCGACGTGAACGGGGTGGCCGCCGACGATGGCCTGCCCCGTGAAGCCGGCGTCGATCGGAAAGGAGCCGTGGGCCGTTACAAAACCCCCACGCTCCCGGTCATACAACGTATGGATGGCGTAGTGGGATCGGTCCTCGGCGACGAGGACGACACTCGCGCGCCGAACGGTGAGCACGCGAGGCAACTTGAGAATGGCGGTCCGGAAGATCTCATCGAGGTCGAAGGTCGTGTTGATGAGCGTCGCCAACTCGGCGACGACCTCGAGTCGCGCGACGGAGATGCCGCCGCTCGCTCCCCGGATCGCGCTGCTCGTCATCGGCGGAGCCGCTCGACCACGCCCTCGATGCGCGACATGAGGCCGTCGAGCGCCCGTCGTGCTTCGGCGACGCTCGCGCCGGCGTCGCCCCGCTCGTGCCAGCTCCTGCCTAACGCTTCGAGGTGCTCGGCGTGAGGCACGAGCTCGCCGGCGCCGAAGGCACTCGCCGTACCAGCGAGAGTGTGCGCGGTGAGATGCAGCCGCTGCGCCGCCTCGATGGCGCCGCGTTCGGCGTCATCGATCGCCTCGCGCATCACAGCGGCGCGCGCGGGCAGCCCGGCGGCGAATTCGTTCGCGAGCTCGGCCAACACCGCAACTGGCAATTGCTTCGTCGCAATCATCGAGCATTCTCTCGGCAGAGCCGCAAGATCGCCGGCGCCAGCGCGTCGAGATCGAACGGCTTGGTAATGACACCACGGGCGCCACTCTCACGCACCCGCTCGGGATCCAGGTTCTGGCGTGCGGTGAGCAACACGATCGGGATGCGCGCCGTCGCCTCGTCGGCGATCAGCCGGCGACACACCTCGTACCCGTCCATGCCCGGCATCATCAGGTCGACCAGCACGAGGTCGGGCTGCAGGCGCCGCACGGTCTCGACGCCGCTCGGGCCATCGCAGGCGGTCTCCACGATCCAGGACGCGCCGAACTGCAGCGTCAGTTGCACGACGCGTCGCAGATCGACGTCGTCCTCGACGAGCACCGCGCGCACGTTGTCGCGTGAGGCGTCGGATTCCGCATCGAGCCGGTGGGGGACAGGTAGGGCCAACGGTGCGATTCTCCACACGAGTGAATGCCGATGACGCGCACGATCTACGTTGTGGATGACGATTTGCTCTTCGCGAAGTTGCTGGCCGCCAACCTTCGCAATGAGGGAGGTCTGAACATCGAGCTCTTCTCGGACGCGAGGGTGATGCTCGACCGGCGCGCCGAGGAGCCGCCCGACGCGGTGATCACCGACCTGATGATGCCGGAGATCGATGGGATAGAAGTGACGCGGCAGCTTCGAGAAACCGACCCGCACGTGCCGATCTTCGTCCTCACCGCGAGCACGGAGATCGCCAGCGCGGTGAAGGCGCTCAAGGCGGGCGCCACCGACTATCTCCTGAAGCCGGTGAATGTCGACGAGCTGCTGACGCAACTCCGACGCGCCATCGAAGAGCGGCCGATGCGCGAGGAGGCGGCGACGCTCGAGCGCACGCGTAAGGCGAAGTTCTCGGCGGGCGCCATCCTCGGCGACGAACCGGCGATCGAGCGCGTTCGCGATTTCGTGCGCCGCGTTGCCGGGATCCCGAATTCCACCGTCTTGCTGCTCGGCGAGAGCGGCACCGGCAAGAACCTCGTCGCGCGGACGCTGCATTACACGAGCACGCAGGCTAAGGCGCGATTCGTCGAAATCAATTGCTCGGCGTTACCGGCTCACTTGCTGGAGGCGGAGCTGTTCGGTTATCAGCGCGGTGCGTTCACCGACGCGCGCGAGTCGAAACGAGGGCTCATCGAGGTTGCGAATGGCGGCACGCTCTTCCTCGACGAAATCGGCGAGCTGTCGCCCGAGCTTCAGGCGAAGCTGTTGAACGTGCTCGAGTCGCGCCGCTTCCGGCGCGTCGGTGGGACGGAGGAGATCGAGGTCAATCTGCGGCTGATCGCGGCGACGAATCGCGACCTCGAGGCGCATGTGCGATCCGGGCGCTTCCGTCAGGATTTGTACTACCGCATCTGCGTCGTAACTTGCACCCTCCCTCCCCTGCGTGAGGTACCGAGTGTTGTTCCGGCGCTCTCGGACCATTTCCGAGAGCTCTTCAACCGGCAGTTCAAGAAGAGCGTCAAGACGATCGACGCCGAGGTGCTCGCCCGCCTAACGGCGTGGCGCTGGCCTGGGAATGTGCGCGAGCTGCGGAACGTCATCGAGCGCGCCCTGATCTTCGCCGACGGCGAGGTGCTGCTCCCCGAGCATCTGCCGCCGCTCACGTCCGTCGAAGCGCCATCGACGAACGGGCACTCAGCGAACGGCGGGTACGCGATCGGGCGGGGGCTCTCCTTGGCCGACGTGGAGAAGGAATACATTCGGCAAACGCTCGACCACCTCGACGGCGACATTCAGCGGGCGGCGGAGTCGTTAGGTATCTCCAGGAAGAGTTTGTGGGAGAGGAGGAAGAGGCATGGCTTGTTGTAGTGGCATGTGAGCGCCTCGCGCACGAGGCAGGCTCCGTTGTCGAACACGCATCGACGGGGCTCGCGCGGACGCAACACGAACTTGGCAAACCACTCTTGCTTGAAAGGCTCCCTGCAAGGCGGGTTACCGACGGCGTTCCGATTCGGTAACGAGCCCCATGCCCCGGGATAGACAACTCACGCAGGGACAACGGCTTGAGTGATTGCTCATACGGGCCTGACGCGTGCAGATACGGTGCGTATGACGCATACCTCTATTGGTGCTTCCCGCCGATCGGTGAGCCGCACAACGTTTGTCGCGTTGGGCTTCGGGCTGGCGTGCGTCACGGCCGAGGCTGGAGCGCATACAGGCCAGTCGCTCGGCAGCCAGACATTCATCAGCGCTTTCCCGAACACGGCGCCCAACAACCAGGGGACACTGAGCTTCGTGTCGCGGATGCGTTAGGCGCATGAACCGGCGACGTCTTCTCCTCACGCTCGGCGCACTGCTCGCGGGTGGCCCCTTTCCGCTCGTAGCGCAGACGATTTCGTCGGCGGCGAATCAGCTCTTCCACGTTTCCGACCCGGCGACGACGATCAGCCCGATCACGGTGCTGGACGGCCCCGGGGGCAACGTGCGGCGGAACAGGGACATCCGCATCGTCATCCCGCCCGGCTTCAACATGACATGGGACGTCACCGTCACGACGGCGACCATCACCGGCAACGCGGCGAACAAAGTGGCGACGGCGGTCACCTATGCGAACGGCAACAAGACCGTCGTGATCAACGTCCTCACCAATTTCACCGCGAACAACTCGATCACGATCGCCGGGCTCCGCTTCACGAACTTCACCGCGACGTCGGCGGCGAACAATTTGATTCTCCAGCTGCGGAACAACGGCGTCACGACCGACACGGACAACCGCACGATTCAGATCGATCCGTTCCTCAACGTGTCGGTGACGCCGGCGATCACGAGCATAACGGGTCTCCCGACGAATGGCGTCGCGCGCGCGCAGGCGTTCACGCTCACGAACACGGGCTCGGCGAGCGATAGTTACGATCTGCTCACGACGCGGAAGCCGGGAACCGCGCTCACCACGGTGTCGATCACGGGCACGGGCATCACGCAGGGCGCCAATCCGGACAGCGCGCGCCGCGCCGCGCTCGCGAATGGCGCGAGCGTGACCGTCACCGTGAACTTTCAGGTCGGGAATGTCGCCGCTGGCACGATCGACACGCTCTTTCTCACGGGACGTTCCGTGGGCAATCCGGCGAAGACATCGGTCGCGGCGCTGATCGTGACGGTGATCCGCCCCGCGATCACGATCGGCAAGGTGGTGAACCCTGGCGGCACCCAGCTTCCCGGTACCGATCTCACCTTCACGTCGGCGGTGACCAACGTCGGCACGGCGAGCGCCGCGAGCCTCATGGTCGTGGATTCGATCCCGACGACGGTGCAGTTCAAGCTGTCCAGCGCGTCGGCCGTACTCCCCGCGGGCGTCACCGCCGCGATCGAGTACTCCAACAACGGTGGCGCGACCTGGACGTACGTTCCCGTGAGCGGCGGCTGCGCCGCCACCGCCGGCTTCGATCGCTGCGTGAATCGCATCCGCTGGCGGTTGCTCGCGCCCCTCTCCAACGCTGCGCCTAACAACGCTGGCACTTTGAGCTTCGTCGCACGAATTCGTTAGGCGCGGGCTTCCCGGTCATTTGGAACGGCCGGACGCAGACGAACGCCGATCTCGAAGATGCACACGGATGAAAGGGCTATACGACTTTTGTCAAAAGGTCGTCACGCCCTTTGTTTTTCACCTGCGTGCATCGGCGTCATCGGCGTTCATCTGTGTGCAGCCGTTCAACTACCGAGCGGCCAGCCGCGGGGGATGAAGGTGCTCGTTACCGCCCCTGTTCCGCATCGGTAACGAGGTTACCGAGAGCCGGAAACACAATGGTGGCCTTAGAATGTAACTGGCTGCCAAGCAATAACTTATACCAGCTCTAGCGAGCTGTGCCTGGGCACGGGGAGTGCCTCTAGAGGGGCCCAGAATCCTCCCCGGAGCTTCCGTGATTCTCACCTGTCCCACCTGCCGTCAGCGGAGCCGGCACCCCCCGAACCAGATGCTCGGCCGCTGGGCGATTTGCCCCCACTGCGGGGGCGAGATCGACTGGCGCGAGCTCTCCGCACTCGCCGACCGCGCCGCACCTAACGACGAATTGTTTGCAACGCCTTATCCCGACGAGGAGAACGAACGATGAACACGATTCAGAAAACACTGATCACCGGTCTGTTGCTGCTGTCTGCCGCCTTCGCGGCGGGCGCGCAGAAGGCGCCAAAGTCCTCGGCGCTGACGATGAGCGCCGAGAACCTGAGCGCGCATCTGCAGCGCCCGGGTGACGCGACGCACGTGCTGCCCGGCGACACGGTGCGCTACCACCTGCTCTTCACGAACGTCTCGGCGGGCGCCGTCCATGGCGTCGTGCTCGACAATCCGATTCCCGCCGGACTGCGCTACGAGGTGGGATCGGCGAAGGCGGATCGCCCGGACGTCGCGATCCTCTACTCCATCGACGGGGGCAAGACGTTCGCCGCCACGCCGATGATCGACGCTGTCGTCGACGGCCAGCACCAGGAACAGCCGGCGCCGGCGGAGCTGTACACGCACGTCCGTTGGACGGTCCGCGGCGACGTGCCGAAGGGCGCGCAGATCCGCGCCGAGTACGACGCGCAGGTCTCGTCAGCCATTGCCGCGCGTTCTTCGCTCACGAAGTGAACCACCCACCAGCGATTTAGGAGCATACGATGATGTGGAATCGTTTCCGGTCGGCGGGGCTCGCGCTGGCGTCGATACTGACGCTCGCCGCGGCGCCTGGACTGCGCGCGCAGTCGCCGACCCCCGAAGGCACGGTGATCACGAACACCGCCTCGGTGTCGTTCACCGACGCCAACAACAACACCTACGCGAACGTGAACGCGTCGGTGAGCGTGACAGTCGGCTTCGTGGCCGGCGTCGACGCGGCTGGCGCGACGAGCGCGACGCCCGCGTCGCCGAGCACCGCCAACACGCTGACGTTCACGGTCCAGAACATCGGTAACGGCACGGACAAGGTGCAGCTGTCGGAGGGCATCTCCGTTGCCGGCGTCATCACCGTTACCGGCTACGTGTTCAACGCGACGACCTACCCCACGCTCGCGGCGCTGAACACTGTGCTCAACGGCACGAACATCCTGCAGAACGGCGCGATCACGGTGCAGGTGCAATACGACGTCGCCGCGAACAAGGGTGGCGTCGCCACGAACTACACGTTCACCGCGACGTCGACGCGCGACAATACAAAGACCGACAGTCAGGTCGCCACGATCACGCCGGCGCAGACGTACGCGGTGGCGGTGTCGCCGGACGGCGGCCAGAACCTCCAGCGCCTGCCGAGCAACGGAACGAACTACACGTTCACGTTCAGCGTCACCAACAACGGTAACGGCTCGGACAACTTCGCCCTCGTTGCGTCGAACACCGGTTCGGCGATCACCGTCGTCTCGGTGAACGGTGTGGCGGGGACGTCGACGTCGGTAGCGATCGCCGCCGCGACCTCGATGAATATCGACGTCGTGTACTCGGTGGGGAACGTCGCCGCCGGGACGACCGACAATCTCGTGCTGCAAGCGACGTCGGTCGGTGACAACTCCAAGGTCGACAACGGCACGGCGGACCTCACGGTCATCCGGCCGGCAATCGCCGTCGGCAAGGCCGCGTATCGCGACGACCAGACGACGCTGCTCGGTCCGTCGGACCTCGTATTACCTAACGAGGCGATTCAGTACAAGATCTCGGTGACGAACAGCGGGACGACCGCTGCTTCGACCGTGGCGATCGCCGACAACCTTCCCGCGGAGCTGACGTTCCTGTCCAGCACTGGCGACCTCGCTGGCTGGACGATCGGCAACGTCGGGAACAGCGTCACCGCGTCTCTGACGGGCACGCTCGCCGCCGGCGCGACGCGGTTCATCTGGATCCGGGCTCGGGTGAAGTAGGCCGAGCACCGGCGCGCCATGATGCTCTCCTTGCTCCACATCATCCGAAAGGGGCGTAGACCCCAGACCAGCCTAACGGCTGGCTGGGCGCTCTGCGCCCTGCTCGGGGCGTTCGTGGCGACGATCGTGTCGCCACGGACGCTGCGCGCGCAGACGCCAGCCGGTACGCAGATTCGCAGCATCACCGTTCTCACCTTCACCGGCTCGAACGGGCTTCCCTATTCCGCCGCCGATACACTCACGCTGCTCGTGGGGCAGATGGGCGGCGCCGACCTTGTTCCACAACGCGCGGTCGTCACCGACCCATCGACGACGGTCACGTTCACGCACACGGTTTCAAATATTGGTAATGGGACGGACGGCATTGCCGTGACCGCAACGTCTCGCTCCGGTTGGGCGACGCGAGTCTATCTCGACGTCGACAACAGCGGGACACTCACCGCCGGCGATCAGCCGCTGTCCGCGCCGGTCTCACTCGCCATGGGCGCGACGGCGTCGATCCTCGTCCAGGAAGACGTGCCGGCGGCCGCCCTCCGTGGCTCGATCGACAGTATCGACGTCCGCGCCGCGAGCACCTTCGATCCGTCGGCGACCGATCTCGTCGTGGACGCGACATCGATTCGCGCCGCGGGCATCCGCGTCGACCTCGGCAAGTCGGTCGATCATACGACGACGACGGTCGGCGACGTCGTGACGTACACAATCGCGTATGGCGCGGTCGGCGCCGGCACGGCGTCGTCGCTGATCATCAAAGACACCATCCCGACGGGAACGACGTACGTGCCGGGTACGTTGCGCATTCAGGGCGTGTCGCAAACCGATGCCGTCGACACCGATGGCGGGAGCTTCGACCCCGCGAGCAACGCCGTGAACTTCCACGTCGGCGACGTCAACGCCGGCCAGAACGGCACGGTGACCTTCCAGGCGCGCGTCAACAACCTGCCGGCGCAGACCGTCATCACCAACATCGCGAACGCGAGCTACGGAACGCCGATCGGCCCGGACAGCGCACTCTCGCCACCCGTGCAGTCGACCTCGGTGCTGCCACAGGTCGCGTTGCAGAAACAGCTCGTCGGTCCGGCGAGCGCCCACATCGGCCAGCTGGTGCAGTATCGCATTCGCTACACCAACGCCGCGCCGAACGTCGCGGCGCACTCGGTCGTCGTCGTCGACACGCTCGACGCGGGCCTCGCCTACGTGTCGGCCGTCCCCGCGGCCTCGGTGAGTGGCCAAGTGCTCACCTGGGACATGGGTGACCAGGCGCCGGCGACGACGACGGACATCATGCTCACCGTCCGCGTCGCCCCGACCGTGCAGGACACTGTCGCCGTACAGAACGGCGTCGCGCTCTCGGGCACGAACGTCGCCACGCAGTCGGCGCTCGCGGCATCGCTGCAGATGATCGGGACGGCCTCCTACTCGCTGGCCCTCGTCGAGCGTGCCGACGTCGTCGAGGCCGGGGTGGGTGAGAGTGTTCCATATACGCTCATCATCCAGAACACCGGTACCGCGCCGCTCGGCACATTGCGCGTCCATGCGCGGCTGCCCGCGGGCGCTCGTTATGCGCGCAACAGCGGGATCGGCGCCGACTCGGTACAGGACAACGGCGGACGGGATCTCACGATCTTCGTCCCCGGCTCGCTTGCGCCCGGAGCGACGGCGACGGTTCGTTATGCGGCGGCGATCGTCGGCGCGCCCGGCCGGTCGCTCACGAACAGCGCGTACGCCAGCGCCGAGAACGAATCGGTGCTGTCACCACGCGTCACCGCGTCAGTCAACGTCCGCACGGCGATGCCGATGGAAACACGCACCGCCTTCGGGAAGGTGTGGGCCGACCTCGATGGCGATGGCCGACAGAGTGCCGGCGAGCCGGGAGTCGAAGGCATCGACATCTGGACCGACGACGGTGACGTCGCGACCACCGACAAGGATGGCCGCTACTCGTTCAAGAATCTTCGCCCCGGCCGCCATACCTTCCGCGTCGATCGCTCGTCGCTGCCAGCGGGCTTCGGCTTCGGTGCCGGCGCCGCCGAGCGCGCGCAGGACGTCGCCGTGCGTGACGCGAGCGGCTGGACGACGCCTCGCGTCGACTTCCGGCTCGTCGCGTCGGGCGGACGACTCGTTGGTTCACGCGTCGTGAAGCCGGGCGAGGTCGCGACGGCCTATGTCTGTCCGGAGATCGACAGATTCGCGAAAGACGCGGTCGCTCAGCAGGGCGTTCCATCCGGTTCGGATTCGATGAAGGCGTCACTTCCCAACCGGCCGGAATGCGCATCCGACACCACCGGCTGTATCGTCTGTCTGCCGATCGACACGGCGAGCGCAAGGCTCGTCGCACAGCACGCCGGCGTCGGCATCAAGGCCGATGTCTTCCCGGACGCGTCGAAGTTGCCGGCGGGCGCGGAGATGGACGTCGTCTTTCAGCCGCCGCTCACGGGTTGGCCGGGCGAAGGCACGGTCGTGATGCCTAACGGCTGGGAGCCGGTGCCGCAGTCCTCCTTCTTCGGCGTGAAACACCTCGGCGATCCGATGATCGGACGGGACCGCACCGGTGCGCGCACGCTCGAGTGGCCGCGGATCCCGGGCGCGTTTGGCCTCGTCTCCGTGCGACTCCGCTCGCTGACGCAGGCGCGTGTCGTCGACACCGCGCGCATCGCCGCGCTCCGCACGACGACCGATCGCCTCGCCGACAAACGGCTCTCGATCACGCAGGGCTCGGGCATCGAGATCTTCGCGCCCCGCGATGGTCTGGTGATGGCGAGCGATCACGTGTACGTCGGCGTGCGCGGCGAGCCGGGCCGGCCCGTCGCCCTGTTCGACGGCGACTCACTCGTCATGCAGTCGACGATGCGCGTCGATGGCGTCTTCGACTTCATCGCCGTGCGCCTGTCGCAAGGCCCGCATCGCCTGCGCGTCCGTCTTCTCAACTCGCTCAACATCACGCGTTGGGACAGCATCGCGGTACACGTCGCCGGGCTCCCGGCGAAGTTCGTCGCCGAGCGCCCGACGATCCGACTGCAGGCGGACGGCAACACGCTCGACAGTGTGCGCGTCCGCGTCCTCGACCGCTGGGGCGTTCCGGTGGTTGGCGGCGTCCTCGTGACGGTGAGCGCCGACGGCGCGACACCGGCCAACTTCGACGCCGACGCGTCGTCGGTTGGCGTGCAGGTGCGCGCCGACGAATCGGGGACGATCACGGTGTTGCTGCGCCCCGGACACGACGTCAAGCGGGGCCGGTTGACGCTGGTCGCCGGCGACGCGCGCGGAGACCTGCCCATCGAGGTGCTGCCCGTCGCACGGCCGCTCATGTTCACCGGCGTTGGACGCGTCGGTGTGGGCGCGACTCCCGATGCGTTCGCGTCGCTGACGGCGAAGGGCCGTCTCGACGATCGAACGTCTCTGACGCTGAGCTACGACACGCGCCGACTCGACGCGGGACGCGACGCCTTCGACCGCACGGCGGACCCGCTCGAGGAATCGCAATATCCGATCCTCGGCGACGCGGGCACGCAGCGCGCCGAGATGGCGTCTCGTTATGCACTCTCGGCCAAGGTCGAGCGCGGCTTCGACTGGCTGCAGATGGGCGACGTGACGACCACCGACTTCGCGTCGGGTCTCGAGACGGGCGCGTATCGTCGTTCGTTCTCCGGCGCGGCGACGCGAATCACTTACGGGCCCGCCGTGATGCAAGCCTTCGGGAGTTCCACTGCGCAGGCCGTGCGCCAGATGCAGCTCCGCGGCGAGGGCATCTCCGGCCCATACGTTCTCTCGTTAGGTATCGTCGTCGGAACCGATCACATCATGGTCGAGACGCGCGCGATCGACAACGCGCAGCGCGTCGTCAGCCGCCAGGAGCTCGTCCGCTTCGTCGACTATCAGATCGACTACGACAACGGCACCCTGCTGCTCAAGCAGCCGCTGCCCGCGACCGACGCGTACGGCAATCCGGTGTACATCGTCGCCACCTTCGAGGCGAATGGCGGCGGCGCCCGGAGCACGGTGTGGGGCGCGCGCGCCTCGGCCGACGCGGCGCGCTACTTCTCGCGTTCGTCGCTCGACACGCTGCGCCTCGGAGCGCTCTGGGTCGAGGATGCGCAGTCCACCGGCGCGCAGCACCTCGCCGGCGTCGATCTCCGCGCCGCCTGGCGCGGCTGGCTCGACGTCGGCGGCGAGTTGACGCAGTCGCAGAACCCCGACTCGACCGGCGTCGCCGCGGCCGCGCATGGCGCGCTCAAGTTCTTCGGTGACGCGCTGACGTTGCGCGGCACCTGGATGCAGATCGGCAACGGCTTCGCCAATCCGGCGAACCTGATGCTGCAGTCCGGCAGCGCCGAAACGAACATCGGCGCACACGCGAAGCTGGGCGCGACGGAGCTCCGGCTCGAGCACGAGCTGCAGCGCTTCGACGCCGCCGAGGTGTCTCGCACGCGGACGCTCGCCGGCGTCGTGCAGCCGTTGCCGGCGGCGAAAGTCCGCGTCGAGTCGAATATCGTGAACGATCGTTATGCCACGGCGGCCACGAACGATGGCGCGACCGCCGGCGAGATGAAAGTGACGTGGACGCCGCTCCCTTCGCTCGACCTCTACACGGATGCGCGCCGAGCCTTCGAGTCGAGCGGTGCGGCCGTGCAGCCCGATTTCGTCGGCGCGGGCGCGACCTATCGCGTTCTTCCGGGCGTCTCACTGGATGCGCGTCATCGCCAGGTTCTGCTCCCCGGCGACTCGTCGAACTATTCGATCACCAACCTCGGCGTTCGGAGCCGCGTCGGCGATCACACGGAGGCGTACAGCTCGTATCAGATTGCCGGCGCGAACGGCGAATACAACGCCGCGATCGTTGGCCTCAGCAATCAGATTCGCTTCGCGAATGGTCTCACGCTCAACTCGTCGGCGGAGCGCCGCGAAGGGGTCGGCCATGCATCCATAGCAGATCCGGTACGCGCCCTGCCTTTTCTCCAAAATGAAGAAGACTACACGGCGTTAGGCTTGGGGGCGGAGTGGCTCCAGCCGAAGTCGCCGTACCGGTTGAGTGCCCGCGGCGAGTATCGCGACGGGACGCTCCGCTCGGTGCGCCTGGTCGACGCGTCGGGTGACGTCTCGTTCAATCGCTCGCTCGCGCTGCTCCAGAAGACGAGCTACACGCAGATGACACAGAGCGACGCGCTGTCCTCGTACAGCCGCCGCGCGTCGACGCTGTGGGGGCTCGCCTTCCGACCGGTCGGCGGTGACGAGCTGAACGCGCTGGCGAAGGTCGAATACGTGAACGCGTTGAATCCGCTCACCGCCGGCGTGCTTACGTCGCGTGGTGAGGAAGCACGCACGATCGCCGCGCTCGAGACGGTGTGGGCGCCGGAGCCGATCGTAGAAGTTGCCACGCGTTACGCAACTCGACGCACGTCGGCATTCATTCCGCAGCTCGATGGGTCGGTGACGCCGCAGCGGTCGACCGCGGACTACATCGGCAACCGCATCGGCGTCGACGTCACCTCGTGGCTCGCGGCGCGCGCCGAGACGCGTCTGCTCGTCGAGCACGCGAGCGCGACGACGCGTTGGGACATGGCGCCGCAGCTCGCCTTCAGCCGTGCCGGCCTCGAAGCGGCGGTCGGCTACCGCGTCGGCGATCTCCGCGACCCCGATTTCAGCGTCAACGGCGGCCCGGGCTGGTTCCTGACATTCGGCGCGAAGATCACCGAGCGGTCAGCGAAGAACGTCGCTGAATTCTGGCGGGCTCGTTACTAAAGAACGACGGCACGACTGACGACGAGCCGCCACTCTGCTCTAAGAACCCCAAGATCAGAAATTCAATCCCGACGCGAAGTACACAGACACCTTCTTCGCCGTGACGAGCAGTCCATCATCGTGATACGGCGCGACGACGCCGAAGCGGAAGCGGTAGGGGGCGTCCCAGGACAGCACCGCCGCATTGAGATTCAGCTCCGCACCATAGGATCCAAGCCATCGGTGGAGGGTCAGCCGATAGCGATCCTCGAGCGGTTGCGTACACACGAGACCCGTGAGGACGCCCGGGCACCACGCCGCGCCGTAGTCGGTGAACAGGGAGAGTGAGCCGCGCTGAAGAAAGAATGGCAGCGTCCCCAGGCCGCGGCCCGGCATAACGAGTGGCAGGCGATACTCGGCGCTCCCGGCGAGGGCTCGCGTGCCGATGAGGGAGCCCGCCTCGAAGCCGCGGACCCCGAAGTCCCGCGCCCCTTCGCCCACCGTGTAGCCGGCGATGATCGTTACCGGCGAGCCACTGATGCCGCCGACGTCGAAGTAGTCGTTCGAGCGATCATCCCGCCAACCGCCGGCGCCACGCACCGCGAGCACGTGATGCGCGAAGCCTGGGAGGTTGAGCGACTTGTAGCCGGTGATCGCGGCGACGGTGCTGAGCGTGCCCGAACCGGGAAGGTCCGTGCGCCAGCGCTCCCGGGCCGTCGCCGCGACCGTGAAACCGTCCTCGGGCGAAATGCTGTATGGGGCGGCCTGCGTGCGCGCATAACGAGCACCGAGCAGCACGCGTGGATAGAAGCGCGAGCGGAAGATACCGGTCGTGTCGACGAGCGCGATCGTTCCGTTCGGCACGCCGACATACTGGTACTGCTCGACCCCGGTCCCCGCCGTCAGCGAGAAGGCGCTGCGGTAGCGCCGCCGGATCCACGACGCATCGAGCTCGGCGTCGTCGATGCGGCGACGAATCTCGCCGAGCACATTCTGCTGCGGCGTGTTGTCGACGACCTTCCCGAGCGTCGACCAGTCCCGCGACGCGAAGGCATCGATGATCGGCAGTCCGAGGCCGGCGTATGAATATGCTAAACCACCGGTGATCCCGCTGTTGTCGGTCGGCACCTGGATGGTCGCGTCCCAGGCGTGCCGGCCGATGATGTCCCTCGAGCCGATCTCGGCACCGATGCGCGGCTGATTCGGGTGCATTCCTTGCGCGAAGGAGGGCACCCAGTAGCGCGGGACGAGCTGGCGCCAGGGCGAGTACGGGCGCGCCGGTGACGAGTCGACGCCCAGTGCGGGGACCGGTGTGCCGGCCTGAGTGACGTTAGGCGTCGTGGTGGAGAAGAAGCAGCAGGGCGCCAGACCGAGATGATAGCCATCGCCGCGCAGCACGACCGCGGCGATGGCCAGCGTCGAGTCGCGTCCCGTGGCGCCGCTGGCCCTTACGTGGACCTCGGGCTCGAACACGCCGGCGGTTGCCGTGCTCACGGGGACCTCATGTCCCTCGGTCAGATTCATCGCGTAGATCTGCGCCGTCCCGGTGCGGTCCGAGGAGTACACGACGACGGAGTCGTCGTGGGCCCAGGAGGGCGTCGCCTGCACGCTGTGGCCGCTGGCGAATGCCCGCTCGACCCGGCCGGCGGTGTCGAGCACCACGACCTCGGAGGTACCGCCGCGTCGCCAGCGAATCGCGGCGATGCGATCGCCGTGCTTGGACCACCGCGGTTCGTTCCACTGCTCGTCGAGGCCGCCGGACGTGAGCGGCGTGATCCGCCGGCCATCCGGCGACAGCCTAACGAGCCGCATCCCGCCGGGGACGGTCTGAACAGCGACGATTTCGCCGTCGGCGCGGACGTCGGGAATGGAGAGGCGCGCCCCCCACGTGAGCCGCCGCGTGTGGTCGCCGCGCTGCACGTACAGGTCGGAGCGCACCTCGTACGGTGACGTGAAATCCAGCTGCGCGAACAGCAGACCGCCGTCGGGCATCAGGACCTGCGGCGACTCGCTGTTGCGTCGTCCGATGCGGCGGCGGTTCCCGGCGAGATCGACCGACCACGCGGCGTACACGTCGCGCCCGTTGGTGCCTGTGTACGTGAGCGCGCTGTCGCCCGACCAACGCGGAGACGAGACGAGGACGCCCTCGCGCGTGAGATCCCGCCATCCCACGAGTGGCGGCGTCGTTGGATTGAGGAACACGAGACTGCGGAAAATCGAATCCCGCCACTCTCGGTAGGCGCGAGTGAAGCTGATGCCGAAGCCCTGGCGCGCCGACAGGTCGATCCAGAAGGGGATCACATCGGCGCTCGATTTCTCGACGAAGCGATTCACCGCGGCGGCGCCACGCGTCCGCGCCAGGTAGTCGACGAAGAGCGATCCGTACGCGTACGCCGCTTCGCCGAATGGAAATCTCGGCGCGGCGAGGCTTGCTTCGCTGAGCGAGGGGAAGGTGTGATCGATGGCGCTCGCGCGGGCGATCATGCGATGCTCCGATCCCGAGACGCGGCCGGCGCCGGTGAAGCGCGACTCGTAATGGACGGCGAGCCCCTCGATGAGCCACGAGGGCGAATACTCGTTAGGAAAGAGATACGGCGAGCGCCCGAACACATCCTGACCGATCTTCCAGAGCCCGCGCGTGCGATCGAGGTGGAAGATGTGGGTGAGCTCGTGGGTGATAGCCATCGCGCCCCAGTCGTCGGTGTAGCGCAGCGACGAACTCTGGATCGGCGGGTTGGCGTACACGATGATGCGATTGGTCGGGAATGGCGTCGCCGAGCCGTTCGAGTAGTCGGCGTCATCGGAGATGAGGACGTCGATCGACCCGCGCGGGGGATGCAGCTCCGACGCGAGCTCCGCATACGCCCGCTCGGCGTCGACGGCGATGCGCCGCGCCGTCGCCTCCGTCTCGGCAGTGAAATGGATGTAGAAGTGAGCGGTGTGGAGCGTGAAATACTTCTTGTTCGGCGAGATCTGTGCATGAAGAGCCGTGGCCACAGACGTCAACATCAGGAGCGCCGACGACGCGGCCCGCAACCCACGTCCCACACCTCTCGTCATTGCTTTGCCAACCACCTGAAATACTCCTCCAGTCCGTCGACGATGCCCTGCGCATATCGAGCCTGAAATTCCGGCGTACGCAGCGCCGCTTCCTGTTCGGGGATGATGACGAACGCGCCCTCGGTCAACACCATCGGCATCCACGAAGGTCGGACGACCGCGAGGTTGTCGTAGTAGACGCCGAGGTTGGGGAGGCCCATGTACCTAACGAGGCCACGCTCCACCGAGCGCGCCAGCGGTTCGGAGAGCGCGTGAAAGAAGTACGTCCCGGATCCGTTACGGGCCACGAGCGGATTCACCCCGTCGCCGTACGCGTTCAGGTGAATCGAGACGAACGCGTTGGCGTTCTCGCGGCGCGCGATGATGGGACGCAGACCGAGCTCGACCGGGTCGTTGGTCGTACGCGTCATCACGACGTGCGCGCCACGCTGCTCGAGCAGCGCGCGCACTTTTTCGCCGACGGGCAGCACCGCCTGTGCCTCGTACAGACCGGTCGGACCTGTGGCGCCGATCGGCGGATGGCCCGGGTCGACGGCGATGGTGAGACCGCGCAGCGGATTCCGCGGGTCGATCACGGGACGGCGCCTAACGCGAAGCACGAAGCTGCCGTCCTCCCAGAGCACCAGATATCCGCACAGCGGCTGCCGCAACGTCACGTCGAGCTCGGCGCGATCGTCGAGCACCTGTTTCCATTCGACGGTGCGCAGCAACGTGTCGTTGTCGGCGTAGTTGATGATGTCGGTGTTCGCCTGGGTCCCGTACAGCGTCACCGACAGCGAGCGCGCGCCCTCGTTCACGACGAACGCGGGCCGCTCGCCGCCCTGCACCGGCACCACGATGTCGACCCAATCCGGCGCGGTCCGCGTGTGCGCGTTGAGCGTGACGCGACGCGGGATCGGTGTCCCCGACGGGAGCGGCAATGCGTCCGCGTCGGCAATCCAGATCTCGAGACCGCTGTCGAGCTTCACGCGCGTGAACCCCGCCATCTTGCCCGTGATCTCGAGGGTGGTGCCGGGAAAGAGGAACCACTTGTACGTGCCACCCGGTACCGGCCGGCCGATGATCACGCGATCGGTGTCGGGGCGCATTGGCGCGTCGCCGGCCCGCACCAAACGTGTCGTGAGCGTGTCGACGAGATCCGGGCGCAGGAGCGCGTATCGCAGCGTGTCCGCGCCGCGTGCGACGTACAGGGTCGCTCCGTCTCGAAGCGCCCGCGCCGGGATGTCGGCGCCGAAAGCAGACCCCGAAGCGGAATCTGACAGCGTCGTACTTGGGACGAGCCATTGACTCCCGGAAGGCCAGGCCGCCCAAACGGTGGCATTTGTCGGCGCACGCACCGCGACGCGCACCAGCTCGTCGCCCCGCAACAGCATTGGGGAGGTCGCCGGCGCGCGCGGAGTGATACTCGTCGTGTCGACGATGAGCGGTCCGGTAAGAGCCAGCGTCGGCCGAGGGTCCTGTACGCGGACCGGGAGCGACACCCGAGCGCTGTCATTTCCGACCGTGGCAACCAAGTCGTAGCGAGGCGCCGAGGACGGCGGATTCGCGACGAAGGCCATGAAGGCACCGTTCGGGTACACCCGCGCCGGTACTCCATTGATGGTCAGCGATGCGCGGCCATTGCCAATTGATCCGAAGATGAAGTTGGAGTCCCTCGATTCGATCAGGTGCTGCACCGGCGGATAGACGACCCTGATCGCGAGTGGCCCCTCGACCGAGGGAATCGCGGGCAGAGCGGGCGCCGTATCCGCACGCGGTCTCGGCGCCGGAATGGTGTCCGGTGGAGCTGGGAGGGGCGAAACAACTGGCGCGGGAGCCGGGGCGCAGGCCACGACTCCGAGCACAAGTAGACAAATCCGTGCACGCATGGACCGAAGGTTAGGGAGCAGCACATACTCGGAGAAGTGCGGAACTGCCATAAGGGCGAGCCGAGAAGAGCGAGCCGAGAAGGGCGAGCCGTTATTAGCGCGTGTCGTCATTCATTGACCCTCCCTGTAGGCACTTCTATATTCGCGCGCCATGAGGGCTTCCCGCCTTGGAGGGTGACGGTTTGACCGTTTGCTCGTTCTGCGGGCGAGAGAATGACGCGACCTCGCGCTTCTGCATCGACTGTGGAAAGCCGATGACGGCCTCGGCAGCCCAGATCGGTAGCAGGAAGAGCGGCGCCGGCGGCGCAACAACGGTTGGTGACAGTTCGGCTCCAGCTACCAAGCGGAGTAGCACTTCGTCGGCAACGGCCGCACGAACCGCGGTGCCACAGGGCCAGCTGACGCCGGGGAAAGCAGCTTCGCCGGCCCGGGGGGCGCCCACCCTCGCGCGTTGTCCACGCTGCACCAAGAGCGCCGACAATGGCCTTCCGTTCTGCGGCTATTGCGGGACCCGCATCGCTCCGGCGGGAGCCGGTATGTGCGCTCAATGTGGCGCGAGCTATCTGGCGGGCGTCGATTTGTTCTGCGCGCGGTGCGGAAATCGAGTCGGGCAACGCGTATCGGTCGAGATCGTGCGCGACCGAGTGCCCCCGAATGCGGGTGCCGCGGGATCGGCGACTCAAGGGATGCTCGCGTCGCGGCGAGACGCTCAGCCGCGGCTCGGTCTTCTCGATGACGAAGGCAACGTGGCGCGCGCCTATGTTCTCGAGCGTGGAGAGGCGGTAGTTGGGCGGGGCGACGCTGACATTCGGTTCGAGAGCGATCCATACATGTCGCCGCTGCACGCGCGCGTCGAACAGCGCGCCGGCCAGCTTTGGCTTCGCGATCTCGGCTCTCGCAACGGGACGTGGATCTTCATCGAGCAGCCGACGCGACTCACCGACGGCGATCTCGTTCTCATTGGCTCGCAGATTCTCCGCTTCCGGCGTCTCGGCTATCCGGGTCCGCATCCGCCGGAGGCCGATTCGACGCGGCGACTTGGGTCGCTCGTCCCCGCCGCGGACGTTGCCGTCCTGGAACAGCTGCGCGCCGACTCGAGCGTTCGGGACACGGTGCATCTCTCGCCAGGCCGGTCGCTCCTCCTCGGACGCGAAACGGGTGATTGGCTATTCCCGTACGACCAGACCATGAGCGGAAAGCACGCCGAAGTCCGCTCGGAGGATAACGAGTACTACATTCACGATGCCGGCAGCAGAAACGGCGTCGCCATGGCGGTCCGTGGTGAACGCGCGCTCCGGAAGGGTCAGCGAATTCTCATCGGCAACGAGATTCTGCGAGTGGAGAGCGCGTGAGCAGTTTGAAGATCTGCCCCCACTGTGGCACGGAGTACGAGCTCGACCAGCGGTTCTGCCCGAAGGATGGGACGACGCTGCGACTCCAGAACGAGACCGGGGATCTTGTCGGTTCCATCGTGGCCGATCGGTACCACGTGCTGCGTAAGCTAGGCGAGGGCGGGATGGGTCAGGTGTATCTCGCCGAGCATGTGAAGATGGGGCGCAAGAGCGCCCTCAAGGTGATGAACCCGGCGATGGTGAAAGACGCCGACGCCATCAGCCGCTTCAACCGCGAAGCGGCGAACGCAAGCCACATCAATCACCCGAATGTCGCCGACGTCTATGACTTCGGCGAGACGCCGGATGGTATCATTTATCTCGCAATGGAATTCGTCGACGGTCCACCGCTGACGAAGCTGATCGAAGAGCAAGGCCCGCTGTCACCGCAGCGGGCCGCGACGATCGTACGGCAGACGGCCGACGCTCTCGCCGCCGCGCACGACATGGGCATCGTGCATCGCGACCTCAAGCCCGACAACATCATGATCGCGCGCAATCGCGATGGCAGCGACATGGTGAAAGTCGTCGACTTCGGGATCGCGAAGGCCGCCGATAACGTGGCGCAGAAGGTGACGAAGACCGGGCTGGTGGTCGGCACACCGGAGTACATGAGTCCGGAGCAGCTCGCGGGTGACAAGCTCGATGGGCGGAGCGACATCTACGCCTTGGGCCTCGTCGCGTTCAACATGCTCACGGGGCGGCTCCCCTTCCCCGCGGACACCGTTCAGGAATCGATGATCATGCGCCTCACCGAGTCTCCGCGAAAACTCGCGGAGATGCGCCCCGACGTCGCGTGGTCCGGTGAAGTGCAGGCGTCTCTCGACAAGGCGCTCGAGCGCGACTCGAGCGCGCGATATCAAACGGCCTCCGAGTTTGGACGGGCGTTCTCGCGTGCGCTCGAGCGGATGGCAGTGCCGTCGGGAACGGCGGTGCGGTCGTCGAGCGCGCGAGCCGACGTCGCGAGCCCGTCGCGCGGGTCACTCCCGATCACCCGCGTCGGGAACGAACGGCCATCGAGTGGACAGGGCGACGCATCGAAGCTCGCTGCGGATCAGCCTACGCTTGGCATTCCCATCAGGCGGCGTGGCCGGACGATGGCGGTGGGCGCGGGTGGTGTGATACTGGTCGCTGCAATCATCGTCACAGCGATGGCATATCGACAGAAACCATCCGAGCCGCCCGTCACCGGCGACACTGTGACGCACGCCAACGTCCCCGCGTCCGACTTGGGATCGCATGCCGACAGCAGCAAGTTCGCGGCGCCGATGGGTGCGCCGGCGCTGACGACGGGCGGTCACGCAGCACAGAACGCCGCGACGACGCGGCCGGTCGACGTGGCGGCCGCTCTCGATTCGCTGGAGAAGATCGTGAGCGGGGACGTGACGCCTAACGAGGCGGTGCGCGTCATCGGAACGCTGGAGGAGATGAAGAGTCGCATCAGGGGAAACGAGCAAATCGTGCACGCCGGCTATGTGGAGGCGCTTGCCAGGTCGAGCGCGCACGATAGCGCCGGGGCATGCGCGGTGCTGCGCCGCGTGCAGGCGATCGCGCCCGGCACGAGTCGGGCGAAGATCATCAGCCGCGCGATCGGTCTCTCCTCCTGCTGAGCCCAACGTCCCGTGTCCGTCAGCAACCCTTCCCTCCGCGCGATGAGCGACGCTCCGGCCGATCCACACGGTAACGTGGTCGTGAATGTGTTCGGGCGGACCGACGTCGGCCGCACGCGCGAGCATAACGAGGACGCGTTCGTCGTCGCCGATCTCACGACGAACAACGCGACGCTGCAGCCGGAGGTTCGCCGCCACACTCTGGGCCCGAAGGGCACCCTCTTCATGGTGGCCGACGGCATGGGCGGCGCCGCCGCGGGCGAGATCGCGAGCGCGATGGCGGTCGAGGTCGTCCTCGGTGAGCTGCGCGAGAAGTGGATCGCCGCCGAGACGCACGACGCCGAGGCGTTCGTTCGCGCGATCAGCCGGGCGACGAGAGCAGCCAATCAGCAAATTCACAACTTCGCCGGGAGCCACACCGAGTATCGCGGCATGGGGACGACGGCGACGGTCGCCGGACTGCTCGACGACATGCTCTATGTTGCACAGGTCGGCGACAGCCGCGCGTATCTGGTACGGGACGGAGTGGCCCGACAGATCACGAAAGACCAGTCGTTGATGCAGAAGCTGATCGAGGCCGGTGAGCTGACGGAGGAAGAGGCGGCGCAGAGCGAGCGGCGCAACATCATTCTCCAGGCGCTGGGGCCCGAGCCGGTGGTCAAGCTCGACCTCACGCATCAGCAAGTGCGGCGCGGGGACGTACTCGTGCTCTGCAGCGATGGCCTGTCGGGGCAGGTCGGAAAGGACGAGATCGCGCGCATCATCACCGAAGAGCCGGACCTCGTTGCCGCGTGCAAGGCGTTGATCGACCGCGCGAACGAGAACGGGGGCCCTGACAACATCACCGTCATCGCCGCGCGCTTCGATGGCTCTCGGCTCAATCCACCCGGGACGACCGACGAGGTCGGACATCGCGTGTTCCCGCTGCCGGAAACCGGTCAGACGTCGGCGGTATCCGCGGACATCATCGCGGCGGCCGACGAGCCACCGCCGCGCGCGTCGCGGCCGTCGGTGTTCGACCCCGACTTCCCGGCCGTCCCCGAGGAGCTTGCCCCACTTCCGGCAGAATCGTTAGGCGTGTACCCGCCGCCGCCAGAATCCGTCGATTTTTCGACCGCCCCGACGCCCGTGTCCGGGACGCCGGTCGTCTCGCCGACGCGGCGCCAGACCGGTACCATCATCGCCGTCGTGCTCCTCGTCGCGCTCGTCGCGACCGCGGTCTGGTTCATCGTGCGCACCGCCGAAAAGGTGGCGCCGGCCGTCGATAGTACCAAGGCCCGCCCGGCGCAGCCGGGGGCCTCCGTCCCCACGCCCAGGGGCTGAATGTCCATCGAGCTGCGCATCCTGACCGGGGCGCGCGGCGGACACCGCGAGCGCTTCGACAAGCGCGTGATCGCACTGGGCCGCCACCTGCAGTCGGACCTGCGCTTCGATCCGAACGCGGACCTGGACGTCTCGTCGCGGCACGCCGAGATCCTCGGCAACGCGACGAGCGGCTATCGCATCCGCGACGCGCAGAGCACGAACGGCACCTTCGTCAACGGTCGACGCATAACGGGTGACGAGCAGTTGTACGACGGCGACGTGATCTGGCTTGGCGTCGAGGGACCGCAGGTCGAGGTGCGCATCGCCGGCGAAGCGGGGCAACGCGCCGTCGGCCCGGACGGCGTCAAGGAGACAGTCGTTAGGTCCTCGCAACAGCGCCCTTCGACAGGTGAACGAGTGAAGGTCGCAGTGCAGAGGGAAACGGCCGGCATGCGACGTTTGCTCGCGGTCGCCGTCGTGCTGCTGGTCGGCGGTACCGGCGCGGCCTACTGGATTGGCCATCGTGAATCGAGCACGCAGGTGTCGGAGCTGATGCAACTGCTTGCGCAGAGTGATTCGACCGCGGCGCGTCTGCAATCGCAGCTCAGGGCGATCGGCGACACGACGTTCGCGAGCATACTGAGCAAGCAGCATGCGGAGCTGGCGGCGCGCGTGCGGTCGGCGAGCCCGACGGCCACGCAGACGGAGCTCGACTCGCTCAAGGATGAGCTGCGCCGGAGACAGGTCATCCAACAGGGCATCGCCCTGTTGGATCTGTCGAAGATCAGCGTTCAGAACGACGCCGCGGTGGCCTTCCTGGTGACGGAGCTCGACGGCAAGCCGTACGGCGGGACCGCCTTCGGTGTCACGTCACGCGGTTTGCTCGTCACGAACCGACACAACGTACGCTCCCCGGTGTCGGGCCGGCCGACGACGCGCCTCGGCGTGAAATACGCAAACACTGACGTGCTGCTGCACGCGCATGTGGTGCAGGTTGCCGCGGACTCCAACGTCGATCTCGCGCTCGTTCAGGTCGACGAGCCTGGGACGTATCCGGTCGTCGCGGGAGTCGCGCGTGGCATCGGGGATCTGCACGCCGGCTCGCCGGTGGTGACGATCGGGTTCCCGCACGCGCTCGACGTCCCGATGGAGGGGAACATCGTCAAGACGAGCCTCACGGCGGGGACGGTGAGTAAACTCTTACCGGACGTGGTCCAGATCGACGCCTACGCCAGCCATGGCTCGAGCGGCAGCCCGATCTTCGACGCCAACGGCTGGGTGATCGGGGTCATCTACGGAGGCGATCCGCAGAGTCAGGGGAGAATCACATACGCGGTGCCGAGCGTTTGGCTCGATGGGATGCTGAAGGGAGAGGCCCGTTCAGTGCTTCGACCATAGAGGCGGAAAAGCCCTAAGGGCGAGCCGAGAAGGGCGAGCCCTTCTCGGCTCGCCCTTAAGCTTCTGCCGCGGTTCTAGCTGTTAGGCAGGAGTCAGCTTCCCCAATATGCGAGCACCACGCGCGCCTGTAGCGCGCGGGACGTTACCCGCACGACGCGTGACGTGCAGATATGCCAGGAGCGCGAACGCGACTGCTTCTTTCGCCTCCCCGTCGAAAAACTCGTCGGCGAACGGTCGCACCTGGACCGGCGCCACGAGCCGCCCGATCATCTCGACGAGTGTCGGGTTGCGCGCGCCGCCGCCCGAGACGAGGACCTCGGTAATGGGCTCGGGAAGAAAGCGACGATAGGCATCGGCGATGCTGCGCGCGGTCAGCGCCGTCGCGGTCGCGACGATGTCTTCGGTCGTCGCGCCGGGGCGCGCGGCGCGGCAGCGGTCGATGAGCGTTTGTATATACGCCGCGTCGAAGAGCTCGGGGCCGGTCGACTTCGGCGGCGGGGTGGAGAAATATGGCGCGGCCAGAAGCTCGGTCACGACCTCGTCGATCGGTGAACCCTTCGCCGCAAGCCGGCCGTCGACGTCGTAAGGCAGCTCGGGCACGAGCGCGCGCACGACCCGATCGATCACGCTCGCCCCCGGACCCGTGTCGAACGCGCGCACGCCGTCGAGCGCGCCATTCGGCGGCACGACGGTGACATTGCCGATCCCGCCGATATTCTGCAGCGCGCGCCACGAGCGTCCCGAGAAAATCAGCGCGTCCGCCATCGAAACCAATGGAGCGCCGTGGCCTCCCGCGGCGACGTCGCGCACACGGAAATCGCTCACGACGTCGATACCCGTGCGCTCGGCGATGACAGCGGCTTCACCCAGCTGCCAGGTGGAGTGGAGCGGCTCATGCCAGAGCGATTGCCCGTGCGAGCCGATCGCGCGCACCTCGTTGCGCGCGACGCCGGAGTCGGCAAGGACGCCGACGACCGATTCGGCGAGCCAGCCGCCGAGATCGAAGTTGAGTCGGCAGTATTCCTGCGCCGTCCCCTGCACCACCGCCTTCCGCAGGCGGGCGTGCTGTTCGGGGGTGTAGGGCGTCACGCGAAAGGCGAGCAAGGTCGCCCGCGGCTCGGCGCTCGACCCGCCGACGCCGAGTTTGTCGGCGAAGCGAACGGCCGCCGCCGAAATGCCGTCGAGCGACGTGCCGCTCATGACGCCGACGTAAACACACCCCTCGGCGCCGATGCCTAACGAGCTCACGGCCGTCGCCCCGCCGCGTCGTCGCCGACCGGCGGCGGCTCGCGGCCGATGGCCCGGCGAATGACGCCGCCGGCGTCCGACAGGGCGCGCTCGGCGTCCTCTCGTGAGGCAGGCAGAAAGTGCATCGCGATGGCCGTCTTCACGGTGCCGCCGGCGCGCTCCAGCAGCGCCCGCGCATCCTCGCGCGTGAGCTCGCACACTTCGGCGATGATCCGCTCGCTGCGATCCTCGAGCTTCTTGTTCGTCGCGCGCAGGTCGACCATGAGATTGCCGTACGTCTTGCCGAGTCGAATCATCGCGCCAGTGGTGATGGTGTTGAGCACGAGCTTCGTTGCCGTTCCCGCTTTCATTCGCGTCGAGCCCGTCACCACCTCGGGGCCGGTGATCGGCAGAATCAGAATGTCGACGAATTCGAGCGTCTCGTCAGGCGGCGGCGAGCAGGCGACCAGTCCCGTGCGCGCGCCGACCTCACGGGCGTAGGCGAGAGCGCGACGCACGTACGGCGTCGTGCCGGATGCGGCGATTCCGATGACGAAATCGCCCTTGCGAACCCCGTGCGCATTCAGGTCCTCGACGGCAGACTCGAGGCGATCTTCGGCGCCTTCCTGCGATCGCGTGAGGGCCTTATGACCGCCGGCGATGATTCCCTGTACCAACTCCGGATCGGTGCCGTAGGTTGGGGGCATCTCCGACGCGTCGAGCACGCCGAGGCGGCCGGAGGTGCCGGCGCCGACGTAAAACAGACGGCCGCCGCGCCGAAATGTCGCTTCGGCCTCTTCGATCGCCCGCGCGAGCTGCAGGCGCTGCGACCACACGGCTTCGGGGACTCGCGCATCCTCGGCGGCCATGAGGTCGACGATCTCGATCGGCGACGCGAGATCGATGTTCGCGGTGCGCGGATTTCGCTTTTCGGTTATGCGAGGGTCGACGATTCGTGGCGGCACGGAACAAAGATAAGGGAGAAGGGCTAGGGGATAGGGCCCAGGACGGACGCTAACTTCCGAGCTATGCATCGCATCGTCCTCGCCGTGATCGGTGTCGCCTGCATCGGAGTGCCGGCACGAGCGCAGATCGGGCGGCCAGTCGCGCACGTATCCGAGCCGAAGACGTGGATGAGCTTTTCCGTCGGCGTAATGGACATGTCGGCGGTACACGACGGCTCGACCAATAGCGATTGGGAATTCGGCAACGCGGTGCAATACCGCATCTCGATCGAGATGCCGATTCAGTTTCAATCCACCATTGGCATCAGCGGATCGTTTGCGCGCGTGCCTCTCACTTATGTGCCGCTCGACGGATTAGGCACTGTCGGCTGCCCGGGCTCGTGCGACGCCGATGCCACCGTCACACAGCTCTTGGCGACATTTCATGCCGGGGGCAGCGCGGTCGGCTTTCACCAGATTCTCGACCTCTCTCTCGGCGCCACTGGGTATTCCGGGTTCCGCGCGAGAATCTCAGGCGAGCGTTTGCCGCCGCTGCAGCTGGACGCGGACGTCACCGGCGGCATCGGATACGGTTTCGGTTATACTTTTTCACCCGACATGCAGATCATGCTCGTGCAAGAGGGTTTTCTCACCGTGCATCAGCGCACTGGACTCGCCGGTAATGAGGACACCATCGGCCGACAGTTCGTGCTGAGACTCGGTACTCGATTCGGATTCTGAGAGAGGCTTGCTGACGACAATGAAACGAAGGCTCGTCCTTTTCCTGGGTTCCGTTGCGGCCGCGCTGTCCTGCCGCACGACGCAAACGCCTCCTCCTTCGGCGACCGACGTTGGCGCGCCGCGACGCGCGCCGGATCTCGGCGCGGCGACGTATTCCGGGGATCGGCGGCCTGCGGCTTTTCCGGCGGCGTGGCCCTTCAAGGCGGGGCGTCGCGCGGTGTTCGGTGAGCACGCGATGGTCGCGAGCGACGCGCCGCTCGCCGGTCAGGCGGGAATCGAGATCATGCGTGAGGGCGGCAACGCCGTTGACGCCGCCGTGGCGGTCGGCTTTGCCCTCGCCGTCGTGTACCCGGAGGCAGGCAACATCGGCGGCGGCGGATACATGGTGATTCACATGGCCGACGGGCGCGCGGCGGCGCTCGACTATCGCGAGATGGCCCCACTCGCGGCGAGCCGCAACATGTATCTGGACGCCGAAGGGAATCTCACCGACAAGAGCATTGTCGGGCCGCTCGCCTCGGGTGTGCCGGGCGCGGTCGCGGGCCTAACGACAGCGCTGGCAAAGTACGGGACGATGCCGCTCGCCGCGGTGATGGCGCCCGCCATTCGTTATGCGGAAGAGGGATTCGTCGTCGACAGCGCGCTCAGTCGCTCGCTGACGGTGAATGCCCGATTGATCGAGCAGTTCGGCGGGAAGGATCTCTTTTTGCCGGGAGGCGCCGCGGTCGCTCCCGGTACGAGATTCCGCCAGCCCGCGCTCGCGCGTACGCTGCGGCGCATCGCCGCCGAGGGCGCGACCGGCTTCTATCGCGGCGAGACGGCTCAAGCGATCGCCGACGAGATGCGTCGCGACGGTGGGATCATCACGACCGAGGATCTCGCGCGATATCAGGCCGTGTGGCGTGAGCCGGTACGCTCGAGCTATCGCGGCTACACGCTGTTCACGATGCCGCCGTCTTCGTCGGGGGGCGTGACGATTACGGAGACGCTAAACATCCTCGAGGGGTACGACGCGATCGCCCCGTTCGGCAGCGCGCGCTACGCGCACGTCCTCGGCGACGCGTATCAGCGCGCCTTCGTCGATCGCAACTCGCAGCTCGCCGATCCGGCCTTCTATCAGGTACCGATCGCGAAGCTCACCGACAAACAGTATGCGAGTCAACTCCGGGCCGGCATTCAACCGATGCACGCGACGCCAACGTCCGAGGTCGAGCGGGAAATGGCGACGATGCGGCCGGCCGAGCCGATGAAGGCCGCCCGCGAAGGCACGGAGACGACGCACTACTCCGTCGTCGACGCCGCGGGAAATGCCGTCGCGACGACAACGACGCTCAACGCACTGTATGGGTCCGGCGTCTACGTGAGCGCGGCCGGATTCTTTGTCAACGACGAGATGGACGATTTCGCTTCGCAGCCCGGCAAGCCGAACATGTTCGGCCTCGTGCAAGGCGAGGCGAACGCGATACAGCCGGGTAAGCGCATGTTGAGCGCGATGTCGCCGACGATCGTGCTCGATCGCGACGGATCGCTGTTGCTGGTGGTCGGGAGCCGGGGTGGGCCGCGCATCATAACGAGTACGTCGCAGGTGATCCTCAACGTGCTCGATCAGCACATGATTCTCTCCGACGCGATGAGCGCGCCGCGCATGCATCATCAGGCGTTGCCCGACACACTACGCGTCGAGCGCAACGGCCTCGAGCCGGCGGTGATGGATTCCCTGCGCGCGATGGGCTACGCCGTGTCCTGGACGGGCGGGATTGGCCTCGTGAACGCGATCATGAGGGTTCGCGGCGGATACGAAGGCATGTCAGACCCGCGCTCGTCAGGACAACCGGTGGCGTGGTAGCGTGGCGCGTTGAAAAAAGGGCCCGGCACGCATTAGCATGCCGGGCCTTCTTGCGCTCAACGCGCCACGCTCAACGCGCCACGCTTACATCGCCACCTTCACCTGCGTCGGCGAGTTGAGCTTGATCACCATCGTGCTCGTGTTCTGAATGCAGCCTTCGTAGTTCGCCGTCGCGACGGCGGCCGCACCGCCCGCGGCGGCGCCGACGGCCGCGCCGACCACCGTGGACTTGGTGTTCTTGCCGAGGATCTGGCCGGCGATCGCGCCGATGCCAGCGCCAATCGCGACCTTCTGAGCGTCCTTGCTCTTCGGCTGGTTCCGCACGCGCGTGATGTTCGTGCTCTCGATGTTGGCATCGAGCGGATACGTCTTGCCGCCGAACGTCACCGAGTTCACCGCGAACTCCATCACGATCTGATCGTTCGCGTTTTCACTGCGCTTGAGGTTCGTCACCGTCAGCGTGACCGTCGAGCCGGCTGGAATCGCGGCGCCGTTCGTGCCTGTCACCGCGCTCTGCGTCGTCGCGGTGATCTTGTCGCCGACCTTGTTAGTGTTTGTGCAAACCGTTGCCGTCGGCGTGAGCGACAGCGACGTCCCGGCCGCGATCGTGCCGACCGCGCCACCGCTATTCGAAGTCGACGGGGCGGGATGTGTGACCGTGTTGCCGCTGGCCGTCGTCGACTTCGTCGGCTCGCGCGGTGTCTCGCGCGACGGCGTCGACGGACGCGAGGGCCGTGGAGTCGCGCGCTCGGGCTTGGACGTTGCCGGCGGATTCGCGGGCACGTCCTTCAGCTGCGGCTGCGCGGTAGTGTCACGACCGGCGAGCGCGAGGTCGCGACCGAGCGCTGACGTGTCACGATTGAGCGCGCTCGCGGTGTCCTGCTTCGAGCTGTCCGACTTGCACGCGGCGAGCGCAACCACAGCGCCGAGCGCGAGCGGCGCCACAAAGCGGCCAATATATTTCGCCATCTATCCCCCCTCCTGGTACGAGTGCGATCTCGAGCGGATCACAGGATTTACAACTGTCGCAAGAACAACAAGTTAGTCCTAGCGGATCGGGCCCCGAATTTCAAGGCGCATGCCGTCGCTGAGAGTGCTCCGTCGGCTGCTCCCCTTCTACCGTCCCTACCGGTCGAATGTTGCGATCGGTCTGGGACTCGTCATTGTCTCGTCCGCTCTTGCGAGCGTTGTGCCCCTCTTTCTCCGGCGCGCGCTCGATGGAATACGCGCTGGGGTCGCTCTCCGTAACATCTGGCTTCTCGCACTCGCGATGATCAGCGTGTCGCTCGTATCGGGAGCGCTGCGCTACTGGATGCGTGATCTGCTCAACGGTGTGAGTCGATGGATCGAGTACGATCTGCGCAACGCGCTCTATGCCTCGCTCGAGGGGCTCGATCCCTCCTACTACGCGCGCACGCGCACCGGCGATCTGATGGCGCGCCTGACGAACGACCTGAGCGCGGTGCGCATGGCCGTCGGCCCGGCGATCATGTACCTGATGAACACGATCGCCGGCGGCGCCTTCGCGCTCGCGTTCATGTTGCACATCGACGCGCGCCTAACGGCAATCGCCGTCCTGCCGATGCTGCTGCTCCCCGTGATCGGGATCTGGATGGGCCGGCGCATTCACGAACGATTCGAAGCGGTACAGGAGCACTTCGGTGAGCTCACGACGCTGGCCCAGGAGAACCTCGCCGGCGTGCGCGTCGTGCGCGCCTATCGCCAGGAGGCGGCGGAGATTCGACGGTTCGACGCGATGAACGACGAGTATCTCGCGAAGAACATGCGCCTCGCGCGGCTCTACGGCGCGATGCATCCGGCATTCGTTCTGCTGGCAGGTGCCGGGATGGTCGCGGTGCTCTGGATCGGAGGAGCGCTCACGGTTCGCGGAACGATTACTGTCGGTTCGTTCGTGGCCTTTGGTCTCTATCTCGGTATGCTGACCTGGCCATTGATCGCGTTGGGGTGGGTCATCAATCTCTTCCAGCGTGGCGCGGCGTCCATGGCGCGTCTGCTCGACATTCTCGATGCGCGCTCGGTGCTCATCGAGCCGGAAGCGCCGCGTGCGCTCCCGCGCGCAACGGTCCGGACGACCGGACGCACCATCGAATTCCGTAATGTCGGCTTCTACTATCCGGGCACCGAGACGAGTGACCACGGTGAGCCTCGATGGGTACTCCGGCACGTGTCATTCACGGCACCGTCAGGCGCCACCATCGGCATCGTCGGCTCAACGGGGAGCGGCAAGAGTGCGTTGATGGATCTGGTGCCACGCCTGTACGATCCGCAGGAGGGAGAGATCCTGATCGACGGGATCTCGACCCGCGAGCTGAGCCTCGTGACGCTGCGCACGGAAATCGGATACGTACCACAGGAGAGTTTTCTGTTCAGCGACACGATCGCCAGCAATCTCTCCTATGGAGCATCGTCGGCAGAGGCGGGACGGTGGGCGGCGGACGTCGCGCAGTTGGGGCAGACCATCGAGCAATTCCCAGGTGGATTCGACACCGTGCTCGGGGAGAGGGGGATCAACCTCTCGGGGGGTCAGAAACAGCGAGCCGCGCTCGCGCGAGCGCTCGCCCGGCGGCCAAGCATCGTCTTGCTCGACGATGCGCTATCGGCGGTCGACACTCATACCGAGGCCGAGATCCTGCACGCGCTGCGCACGACGTTGGCTGGACGCACGGCGCTCATCGCCTCCCATCGCATCAGCGCGATTCGCGATGCAAGTTGGATCGTGGTGCTCGAGGGTGGCCGGATCGTCGAGCAAGGGCAGCACGATGAGTTACTCGGCGCGGGTGGGCGATACTGGGCACTCCTCAATCGGCAGCAGCTCGAGGACGCGATCGAGGATGAAGGCGAGAATCGGGAGATCGAGTTGGCGCAGCCTATGACCGATGGCGGAGCAGCCCAGTGACGCGAGTCGAAGCGAAGGCGCACCAGATGCCGTCTGCCGCAACCGACGCGAGCGCGGACGACCGCATCGCGGCGGCGGAGCGCCAGCTACGGTCCGCGCTCGAGGAAATCGCCGATCTCCGCGCGCGCGATCAGCTCAAGACGCAGTTTCTCGCCAACATCTCGCACGATTTGCGCACGCCGCTCACCGCGGTGATCACGCACGCGGAAATCCTTCGTGACGGACTCCTCGGCCCGCTGTCCGAGCGTCAGCTGGAGAGCATCAACGGCATCATCAGCGGCGGACGTCAGCTGTTGGCGCAGGTGAGTGAGATTCTCACGTACGCGCGCGGTGCCGCGAACCAGCTCACGCTCGCGCCCACGAGCTTTTCGATCGCCGAGGTGTTGCAGCAAGTGCACTCGCTCAACGAGTCGTTGCTCGCGCGCAAGCGGCTCGCGTATCACGTCGACGTCGAACCGGGGATGCCGCCGATCGTTGCCGATCGTGAAAAGGTGACGCACATCGTCGGGAACCTGTTCGGCAACGCGATCGACTTCACGCCATCGGGTGGAAAGGTGTGGCTCAAGGCGCACCGAAGAATGCGCGCCGACGTGAGCGAGTTGCTCGTCGAAGTGGGCGACACCGGTGTTGGCATCGCGGCGGAACACCACGATCTGATCTTCCGCGAGTTCGCGCAGGTCGACGCGACGCCCTCGCGACCGCACCATGGCACGGGACTTGGACTGACGATCGCCCGAAAGCTCGTGGAGCTCCATGGTGGACAGATCTGGGTCGAGAGCACACTTGGTTCCGGCAGCCGATTCTTCTTCACGATCCCACATGCACACGGATGAGCGCGCGCCGCACGTACTCATCGTCGAAGACAACGACCTTGTGAGTGGCGCGCTGCGCATCCTGTTCGAGCAGACAGGGCGCCGGGTGTCGATCGCGGCGACGGTCAGTGAGGCGCTTTCAGTCGCGCGTACCGATCGCCCCGACCTCATGCTGATCGATCTCACGCTTCCCGACGGTGACGGCTTCTCGATCCTGGAGGTGCTCCGCCGGGAGAATCGTTCACCCCGCGTTGCTGTCGCGCTCACGGGGCACGACGATCCCGAGGCCGCCGAGCGCTGCGCGGCACTCGGCTGCACCGACGTGCTCGTGAAGCCGGTGCCGACGCGCGAGCTGCTGCGACGGGCGGAGAGTTGGCTGTCCGAAGCTCGTTAGGTCGAGCGCGTTGGTTCAGAGCCTGCTCTTCAGCGCCGCCGGCGTCAGCCCCTGCAGATATCCCGTCAGCACCGTCATGTAGTTCGTCATCATCAGCACGCCGACGATGATCAGCAGTACCCCGGCGACGCGATCGACCCAGATCAATTTCGAGCGATACCGCTGAAAGATCCCGATGAACCGCTCGACGGCGACGGCCGCGATGAGGAAGGGAATCGCGAGTCCGAGCGAGTAGGCGCCGAGCAGGAGGAGGCCGCGGCGCAACTCTGCCTGCGTCGCCGTGTACGTGAGAATGCCGCCGAGGATGGGACCGATGCACGGACTCCAACCGGCACCGAACGCGATGCCGACGAGCACCGAGCCGAAATAGCCCAGCGGTTTGTCGGAAATGTGAATCCGGCGCTCGCGCGCGAGGAAGCGCATATTGAAGGCGCCCAGGAGATAGAGACCGAGCAGGACGACGAGCACGCCGCCGACGCGGCTGATCCAGCGTCGATTGAGAAGCAGCAGGCGGCCGACCGCGGTCGCCGTCGCGCCGAGGGCAAGAAAGATGAGAGAGAAGCCGACGACGAACAGCAGGGCATGCACCAGCGCCGTCTTTCGCGAATGCTGAACATCCTCGAGACTGAGCCCGGTCACGAACGTGACGTAGCTCGGGATCAGCGGCAGCACGCAGGGTGACAGAAAGCTGAGCAACCCCGCCGTGAACGAGATCAGCACCCCTAACGAGACGGACTCCATTTCCTCCTCCGGCACGGACGCCGCCGCCGGCGCTTCACCGCGCGGGCGGCTCTTGCGGCTGTTCTACGGGTTGAAATATCGCGTCTTTCGACGGGAGCGGCGACCACGCGACGGGCGTCGCGGCTTGATCGTGCTGCAGATCGACGCACTCGCGTACGCGGAGCTCCGCCGCGCCATCGAGCTCGGATACTGCCCAACGATCACGAAGATGATCCGTGAGGAGGGACACATCCTGCGGCGGTGGTTCTGCGGCCTGCCGTCGGCGACTCCGTACTGCCAGGCGGGAATCTTTCACGGTGAGAACGACGGGATTCCCGCGTTTCGCTTCTATGACAAGGCAACGCGCTTCGTCGTCACCTGCAACAGCCCTCGCGGTGTTCAGTACATCCGCGATCGCATTCACACGCCAGGCGCACTCGCTGGCGGCTCGAGCTACGTGAACCTGCTCGACGGCGACGCGCAGACGGTCGCCTTCACCGTCGCGACGCGCCGGCGCATGTCCGTCTATCAGCGGCTGGGTGGTACACGCATGGCGCTGCTCATCGCGCTCCACCCCATCCGCGCCGCCATCATTGTGCTCTACTCGGTCGTCGAGTGGCTGCGTGAAGAGTGGGAGCGAACCGTTGGTGAGCTGTCACGGCGCCGCACGCACAGCGAGGGACTCTTCCCCTTCATCCGCATCCTCAGCAACGTCGTCGTGCGCGAGCTGCAGACGATGGCGATCCTCCTCGACATCTACCTCGGGGTGCCGGTCATCTACAGCACGTACATGCAGTACGACGAGCTCGGGCACCACTTCGGTCCGTCGAGCTGGCAGGCGCTGCGCGATCTGCGGCGCACCGATTCGCGCATTCGCTCGATCCGGCGCATGATGCGCAGTGCCGCCGGTCGCGATTACGATCTCGTCATCCTCTCGGACCATGGCATGGCGCCGTCGGCGAGCTATCGCGTCCTGTACGGTGAGCCGTTAGGCACCACCGTCCAGCGCATTCTCGATGGGGACGCCGCGCGGCGCGGCCGCGTCGGTCTGAGCGCGCACACGAGCGAGAATCCGATCTCCGAATACGCCGACGTCGGCGCAACCTTGCTCGACTCGCTCGCGCTCGACCTGCCACCGCGGCGGCGCGGCAGGCGTCGTCTGCTCCGGCGGATCGGGCGCTGGATGCGGCGCCACTACGGCGTGCGCGAATTGATCCTTCCCGAGAAGTACCGCGTCGACGAGCACCACGACGTCGTGGTGACATACAGCTCGTCGCTCGCACTCGTGTACTTCGCCGATGTTCCGACGCGATTGGACTACGAGGCCATCGCCGGCGACCGACGACGCGCGCAGCTCTACGCCGAGCTGCTCGTGCATCCCGGCATCGGCCTCATCGGCACGCTCGATGGCGATGACGTCCGCGTCGAGAGCGCGAAGGGGCGAGCGCTGATCCGGCACGGCGCGATCACCGACGTGCGCGGCAACGATCCCCTCGAGCCGTATGGGACCGAGCCCGCGCTCGCGCGCGCCGTCGAGCGACTCGTCAGGCAGCCGAACGCCGGTGACCTGGTTCTCTTCGGAGCCTACGACGGTTACGAGATCGTGTGCTTCGACGATCAGGTGGGCGCGCACGGGGCCGCCGGCGGCAGCCAGCTGTATCCCTTTCTCATCGCCCCTGCATCGTTAGGCCTGGAGCACGCGGTCCTCGAGGACGCGCGCGATCTGCACTCGGCCTTGATGAGCAAATACGCTACCGTGTCGCCGTGAGCACGGCGTCGCGTGCGTCGTCACCGGACATGCGCTCCGGTTCCTCGGCGTCGCCGGAGCGTCGCTGCACACCGCGAACGACGGTTCCGACGGTGACGAGCGGGGCGTCCGCCTCGGCGACGACGGCGCACTCCCACTTCCCGCGGTCGGCACCCTTGAGCACGAGCTTGTACTTGGCGGTGTAGACCGTGTAGCGGCTGGTGGAATCGCCCGCGATGACATTTTGGTCTTCGGCGGGCGGGGCGTCGGCGACGATCGGCCCCTCGACGCGTTCCGGATGCGCGGCGATCACGGCGACTCCGCTCTCGACGCCGCCCTGACGGATCGGCGAAAAGAAGTGCAGCTCGATGAAACGCTCGGCTGGGAGCGTGGCGGCGATGGCGAGCAGGAACCGCTCGCGCGTCGCGTCGAGAAAGCGCGTCACGGCGCGCCCACCGCGGTGCCGGCTCCGGTCGGCGGCACACTCGAAAGGCCGCGCGCGTCGAGCTCGCGCTCGACATACAATCTCAGAATGTGCATGAAATCCTGAGCGTTGGTGACGACGCCAAAGGCCTGATGTGTTCCGCGATCCTTGAGCTTCGACACGACGAACTCCGAGGAATCGACGCAGATCGTGGGCAGCTCGCGCATCGTGCCGTTAGGCTCGGTGACGAACGCCGGAAGCATATTGCCGGTGGCGATCGCATGCAATGCGGTTGCGATCAGAATCGCCATCGTCGCCTTCGTCGTGTGACGCTTCATCGCATCCTGGCCGGCAATCGAGTCGGTGATGACATCCGGCAGAGGACCATCGTCTCGAATCGAACCGGTCAGAACGAACGGCACGTCGTGCGTCACACATGAATACATTATTCCATCTTTGATGATTCCTTGCTCCACTGCTTTGGCGATCGAGCCCGCGGCGCGGACCTTGTTGATCGCGCGCATGTGCAAGCCATGGCCGCCCGTCGTCGCTTCGCCCGTGTGCGTCATGCCGAGCGTCGTGCCGAAGATCGACGCTTCGATGTCGTGCACGGCGACGGCATTTCCAGCGAGCAGCGCGCCAACAAAGCCATTTGCGATGAACCAGCTCATATCGTTGCGCGCACGCGAGTGAACGAGCGCGGGACCCGTCACCCAGATCGGATATCCGCCCCGCTCACGCTGCTCGACCAGGAGCTGCGCCATGAGCGAATAGTCGATCGGCTTCTCGCGTGAGACTTCGGACGTCATGAACTTGAACTCATCGGTGCCCTCGGCGCCGATGAGTTCTGTTTGTACAAGAATCCCCTCGGACCCGTCCTCTTCCGCGCCGACGGCGACGAGGTCGCCTTTGCGAATGCGACGGCCTTCTTTCACCCAGAGGTTGCCGTCGCGATCGAGAACCAGCGCCGAGTCCATGCGCGGCTCGCGCGGCATCCGCCACTCGCCCTTGATCCGGACGTACGTCGGCAGATTGGTCGTCGAGAAGAATCCGTCGGGCAACACCCCGTCGGCGGGCGCGGCGACGAACTTCGCGTCGGGAGCCGAGGCGAGCTCGGCGCGTTTGAAATCGGGTGACGAGAATGGCACGGTCGAAAGATAAAGCGTCCTGTCATCCCGAGGAGCGAGCTACGATGTTTGCAACGGCGGGCGCTGATACCACTGGCACGACGCCGATACCACTCACGTGAGAACGGAAACCTTGGGACTCATGTACTTGCCCTCATGTCAGTGCTTCCAGCGCCTCGTCAGTGGTACCAGCGGCCACTCGTACTACCGTGTCATAACGGACGAAGGATCTGCTCTTCAGCGCGTGCCCAAAGCAGATCCCTCGCTTCGCTCGGGATGACAGCTAGAGCAAGGCGACCGGATCCCTATCGATGGTGACCCGCAAGTCGCTTCCTTTGGGTACTGGAAAACGCTCCGCGAAATAGCGCGCGACCTTCGTGAGCTCGCCGGGATGCTTGGCCTTGAGGAGCAAATGCCACCGCCAGCGATTCTTGATGCGATCGACGGCGCACGGAGCCGGCCCGACGATCTGCACCTCGCCTTCGATTCGCCTAACGAGCCGATCGAGCCACGCCGCGCCGGAAAGAGCAAGTTGCGCCGCCGCTGCCTCGGCCGTCCCGCTGAACACCACGTTCGCCAAGCGAAGAAATGGCGGGTACAACGGCTTCTCCCTTCCCTCGAGCTCCGCGCGAACGAACGACTGGAAGTCGTGCGTGACGGCGTAGCGCACGGCGTGGTGTGAGGGCACCCGCGTCTGAATGATCACCTCGCCGCCTTTCGGCCCACGGCCAGCGCGCCCTGCCACCTGACTGAGGAGCTGAAATGAACGCTCGGACGCACGAAAGTCGGGAAGGTTGATTCCGACATCGGCGTCGACGACACCGACGAGTGTCACGTTCGGAAAATCGAGTCCCTTCGCGATCATTTGCGTGCCGAGGAGGATGTCGACCTCGTGACGCGCCACGCGATCGAGAATCTCGGTGTGGGCCCACTTGCCGCTCGTCGTGTCGACATCCATTCGCGCGATGCGCGACGCGGGAAACCGCTCGGCGATCAGCCGCTCGACCTGTTGCGTGCCGAGTCCACGCTGGCGCAGCATGCCACCACCGCAGCGAGAGCATTTGGAGCGCGGCGGCTCGGCGTGCTGGCAGTAGTGACAGACGAGCCGCTCGGGGGTGCGATGGTAGGTGAGGCTGATCGAGCAATGCGGACAGGACGCGACGTCGCCGCACTCGCCGCACTGAATGAACGCGGCGTAGCCGCGACGATTGAGCAGCAGGATGCTCTGCTCATGAGCTTGCAAGCGACCCGCGAGCGCGTTCTCGAGGGGCTCGCTGACAACGCGGCGGAATGGATCGTTAGGCTGACCCACCGGCGGCATCGCCTGGGCCTCGCGGATGTCGACGACGTCGACCTTCGGCAAACGTCCGCCGCCAACACGCTCCGGCAGCGAGAGCAGGCGGTACTTACCGTGCGTAGCGTTGACCCAACTCTCGAGACTCGGCGTCGCGCTCCCGAGCACGACGACCGCGCCCTCGGCTCGCGCGCGCACGATCGCGACCTCGCGCGCGTGATAGCGCGGCGCCTCGCCCTGCTTGTAGCTGGATTCGTGCTCCTCGTCGACAATGATCGCGCCGAGGTTCGAGAGCGGCGCGAAGATGGCGGATCGCGCGCCGACGGCGATGCGCTTCTCTCCACGCCGGAGTGCAAGCCAGGCGTCGTAGCGTTCGCCGTCGCTGAGCGCGCTGTGCAGCACGGCGACGCGATCGCCGAACGCGCCGCGGAATCGGTCGACCGTCTGTGGGGTGAGCGCGATCTCGGGCACGAGCACGATCGCGCTCTGTCCCCGCTCGTTGACGAGGGTGCGCAGCAGCTCGATGTAGACGAGGGTCTTGCCGCTTCCCGTTATGCCGTGGAGGAGAAAAGTCTCCCCCGGCTGCGCCGCGCGCAGAGCGGCGATGGCGTTCTCCTGCGCCGGCGACGGCACGAGCGGCCGCGTCCCCGAGGGGGGCGCGGCGCGCGATCGAAACGGGTCCCGTGCGACGATGTCCTCGTCGATCGCCACGAGACCGCGCGCGACGAGGCGCGTGAGTACCGAAGGCGAGAAGGTGAGTTTTTCGACGAGGTGCTCGACGGCGACGCGCCCACCTAACGATTCGATGAGCTCGAAGAGGGCGCGCTGTTGCGGCGCGCGCGCGAAGGTGGTGTCGCGGTTGAGGAGCGACGGCAGCTCGCGAGCGATGCGCGCGACGCGGCGGCGCTTTTGCGCCGGTACGGGGACGCCGGCGCCGCTCAGGGCCGCGGGCAGCGCGCATTTCAGCGCGACGCCCAACGGCACGATGTAGTACTGCGAGATCCACCGGCAGAGCGCGAGCATCGGCGCGTCGAGCACCGGTGCGTCGTCCGGAATCGCGACGACGGGCTTCGGCGTGATGCCTTCGCGCGCGCTCCCCGCGCCGACGACGATGCCGATCTCCCTGCGGTTCCGAAAGGGAACGAGTACGCGCGTACCGGCGTCGAGCGGCTCGCCTCGCCCCTCTACCGCGTACGTGAACGTCCGAAAGAGCGGCAACGGAAGGGCGACATCGACGAGCATCGCGGAAGATAACCGGCTGTCATCCCGAAGAGCGAAGTGGAAAAGCAGATCCCTCGCTTCGCTCGGGATGACAAACTCCTTTCGCTCGATGACAAATTCCTCTACGCCGTGACCATTGCCCGACGCGTCACACCGAGACCTGGCGCATCGGGAATGCGGATCTGGCCGCGGTCGATCGTCGCACCCTCGTAAGGGTCGTCGGCGAGAAGGGCGGCGCCGTCGAAGTCGGCGTAGTCGAGGAGGGGTGAAAAATGCGCGGCGGCAGTGATGCCCAAGCTCGATTCGATCATGCACCCCGCCATCACGGTCATCCCCAGCGCGCGAGCCGTTGCGATCATGCGCAGCGCCTCACGAAGACCGCCGCACTTGGAGAGCTTGATGTTGATGCCGTCGACGACACCGGCCAGCTTTGCGACGTCGCTCGCGACGACGCACGACTCGTCGGCGACGATCGGCAACGCCGACCGCTCGCGCACGAAGCGCAGCCCCGCGAGGTCGTGCGCCGGGAGCGGCTGCTCGACGAACTCGACGCCGTAGTTGGCGAGGACATCGATCATGCGGAGCGCGTGCTTCGCCGTCCAGGCGGCGTTCGCGTCGACCCGAAGGATCTTCGTCGGCGCGGCACGGCGCACGGTGCGGATGATCGCCTCATCGCGGTCGCTCCCGAGCTTGATCTTGAGCACGGGATACGCGATCGCCTCGTCGACGCGCTCCTCGAGCTCCTCCTCGGTTTGAGGAATGCCGATCGTGAAGCTGGAGAGGGGCGCCTTCGCGGCGTCGAGCCCCCACAATCGATAGACAGGGACATCGAGCCGCTTGCCGACCAGATCGTGCGCGGCGGCGCTGATCGCGGACTTCATCGAGCCGTTGAGGCGGAGCGCGGTATTCATCTCCGACTCCAGATCCTCGAGCACGAATGGATCGCGCGACAGCACTCGCTCGGCGACGGGAGCCAATTTCGCGAAGGCCGCTACAGCGCTGTCGGTCGTCTCGCCATAGAAGCGGTTCGGTGCAGCTTCACCCCACCCTTCGACACCGTCGCGATCGACGAGTCGAACACGGATCAAATTCCATTCGCTCGAGCCGCCGCGCGCGATGACGAATGGGTGCTTCGTATGAACGGTATGGGTGTCGTAGGAGAGCTTCATGCGCGTACAGGATACAGCGGTAGAGGGTAGAGGGTAGAGGGTAGAGGGGTGGAGGGCAGAGGGTAGAGGGTAGAGGGTAGAGGGTAGAGGGTAGAGGGTAGAGGGTAGAGGGTGGAGGGCACAGGGCAGAGA
>DATBHD010000337.1:0-23200 GCA_036557635.1 Gemmatimonadaceae bacterium | reverse complement strand
TCGAGCCGCGGCCGCGCGCTGGTGAAGCGGAGATTCGGATCGTAGAACGTCTCGACGAAGGTGACGTCGTGCGTCATCGCGAGCCGGTTCTCGACGATCATCGCCTCGAGCGACGCGCCGCTCTCCCAATCGCGTACGACGCCGAAACGGGCCTCGAGGTTGCCGCCGTACTGCGTGACGCTCTGACTGCCCGAGTAGAGCTGGTCGACGCCGTCGATGCGGTGCAGATCGGCGTACATGACGCTGCCGGCGACCGAGAAGCCGCTCGTCGCGCGCCGGCCGAGTGTCGCGTACGCATAACGATTGGTCTTGCTGCGTCCCTGTTCCGGCGCGGGCAGGGGCGGGACGCCCGGCGAGCGAAGGCCGACGAAGATGGGTTGCTGGAACGCGATCTGGTCGGCTCGGCTCGGATTGAGCGCCTGCATCGCGAGCACGGCACCGCCGAACAGGTTGCCTTTGGAGATCAGCCCACCGATGGGTAGGGTTTGTCCCCCTCCGCCACCGCGGGAGATGGAATAGAAGGTGGGCGAGCCGAAGACCTCGAGCCCGCCCGCGTGGAGCCGCGCGCCTTTCGCCGGATTGACGAAGGGATCGAGGAGCGAATCGGCGAGCGCGATCGAAACTCCCCCCATCGCCTGATTCGCCGACGGGAAGAAGTTGAATTGGTCGCTCTGCGCGATGGGGAGGGTTTTGATCGAGATCAGCTGGCCATTCGCGATGCAGGGAACGGCCAGAAACAGGAGCAGGTGCAGCGACCGACGGAGTGTCATAGCGCGCTCGAGGTGGATCTCGCAGCGCCAAACCATGTGAAGGCGGGTTACGTCACCCGAGGTGAGATCTCGGCCGGGGCGAGGAGGCATCCTGGCCGGCCCAGCAAGGGAAACACGGATAACTCGAATTGAACGGATCACTCCATGCGCGGCGAGAGATCCTCGTGTAAAGCCGATCTTTTTTAACAAAGACTCATGGTTTGCCGCGCACTCGAGTTTCTCGCGCCACCGCGGAGTGATCCGTTCAATTCGAATTATCCGTGTTCCCCCTGCTGGCCCGGCCGCGATATCTCCTTGGCGCTGGCCCGCCACCCACCCCTTGCGCTTCTACAGGACCTCGAGCATTCTCCTGTTGAACCCGACAATCCCACACGGATGGACCGTCTCGATCTCCCCCAAGGCACTCTCGACCTCCTGATCCTCAAGGCGGTCTCGCTCCGACCCGAGCACGGGTGGGCGATCTCCGAGCGCATTCACCAAGTCTCGCGCGCGACGCTCCAGATCCCGCAGGGCTCGCTTTACCCCGCCCTGCACCGTCTCGAGCGACGCGGGTGGATCAAGGCGACGTGGGGGGCGTCGGAGAACAATCGGCGCGCCAAGTACTACGAGCTCACCCGCGCCGGCCGGAAGCAGCTCGAGGCCGAGACCGACGCATGGCAGCGGCTGACGTCGGCGGTCAGCCTCGTCCTCGACATGGCATAACGAGATTCGAACATGCTCACCGACCTCTTGTACCGGCTGCGCGCGCTCCTTCGCCGCGGCGCCATGGAGCGGGAGCTGGACGAGGAGCTCCGCTTCCACCTCGAGCGCGAGACCGAGAAGCTCGTGCGCTCCGGTCGCAGCCGCGACGCGGCGGCTCGTGAGGCACGGCTCGCCTTCGGCGGCGTCGAGCGGATCAAGGACGACAGCCGGGACGTCCGCGGCGTCGCGGTCGTCGACGCGATGACCCAGGACGTCCGCTACGCGCTCCGCGGCCTGCGCGCCAAGCTGGGCTTCACCGCGGCGGTCGTGCTGACGCTCGGACTCGGCATCGGCGCGAACGCGGCGATGTTCGGCGTCGTCGATCGATTGATGTTCCGGTCGCCGGCGTATCTCCACGATCCGGCCCGAGTGCACCGCGTCTATCTGTACACGACGAGCCGCGGAAAGGAGAGCGCCGACAACGGCTTCGAGTACACGCGCTACGCGGACCTCGCGCGTTGGACCACGGTGTTCGACCGCGCCGCCACCTTCGGCCAGCGAACGCTCGCCATCGGGACCGGCGAGGACGCGCGCGAAATCGAAGTCGCGACGGTGAGCGCGAGCTACTTCAGCCTCTTCGACGCGCCCCCCGCGCTCGGCCGCTACTTCACCGCGAGCGAAGACGTGGTTCCCGCCGGCGCGCCGGTCGTCGTCCTCGCCTATGGTTTTTGGCAGACGCACTACGGCGGCAGCGCCGCGGCGCTCGGCCGGGCGCTCCAGATCGATCGCACGACGTTCACCATCATCGGCGTCGCGCCGGATGGCTTTGCCGGCATCACCGACGGCGCGCCACCGGCACTCTTCATCCCGGTCACCACCTTCGCCGGTGTCGTACGCGAGAGCAAGGACTACTACACGAAGTACAGTTGGGGATGGCTGCAGATGCTCGTCAGGCGGAAGCCGGACGCGACGCTCGCCGCCGCGACGGCGGATCTCACGTCTGCGTACCGCCGCAGCCTCGCCGCCGAAGCGGCCCTCGACAAGACGACGCCGCGTTTCGATATCGCGAAACCACATGCGCTCGCCGGCCCCATACAGTTCCAGCGCGGGCCGATGGCGAGCCGCGACGCGCGCATCATCACCTGGATCAGCGGCGTGTCGTTGATCGTGCTGCTCATCGCGTGCGCCAACGTCGCCAACTTGATGCTGGCGCGCGCGCTGCGCCGCCGGCGGGAGATCGCGCTGCGCGTCGCGCTGGGCGTCGGCAGAGCACGGCTCCTCGCGCAGCTCCTCACGGAGAGCGTGATTCTCGCGACGCTTGGCGGCATCGCCGGGCTCGCGATCGCGCAGGGCGGGAGCCAGATCCTCAAATCGATATTCCTTCCTGCCGATGCGTCGCTCAATGTCGCGACCGATTGGCGGACGCTCGGCTTTTGCGCCTTCGTGGCGCTCACCGCGGGGGTGGTCACCGGACTCGCGCCCGCCTTCCAATCCGGCCGCGAGAATCTCGCGCTCTCACTCAAGGCAGGTCAGCGTGAGGGTACGCACCAGCGCTCGCGACTGCGCAGCGCGCTGCTCGTGTTTCAGGGCACGCTTGCCGTAGTGCTCCTGGTCGGCGCCGGCCTCTTCGTGCGCAGCCTCCGCAACGTGCGCGCACTGCGCATCGGCTACGACGTCGATCCGGTGGTGGTCGTCTATGGCGAGGCGCGCGGAACGGTGCTCACGGACCTGGAGCGCGCTGGCCTCGCGCGCCGGCTCGAGGCGCGCGCGTTAGGCATTCCCGGCGTCGAGTCGGCGTCGCGTGCGCTGACGCTCCCCTTCTGGGACACCTGGTCGGTGAGCCTCTTCGTCGCGGGAATCGACAGCGTCAGGCGCCTGGGCCGCTTCACCCTGCAAGGCGGGTCGCCGTCGTTCTTTCGCACGATGGGCACGCGAATTCTGCGCGGCCGCGGGATCACCGCCGAGGATACGAAGGGCGCACCGAAGGTGATGATCGTGAGCGAGTCGATGGCGCGCACGCTGTGGCCAGGACGCGACGCGATCGGCCAGTGTATTCGCGTGCAGGCCGACACGATGCCCTGCACCACTGTCGTCGGCATCGCCGAGAACATCAAGACGCGAAGCCTGATCGACGACACCGGATTGCATTACTACCTGCCGATCGAGCAGTACCAACCCGAGCGCGCGAACCTGATCGTCCGAGTCCGCGGCAACGCCACTGATTACATCGAGACGGTGCGCCGCGCGCTTCAGGCGGAGATGCCGGGCAACGCCTACGTCGTCGTGCACGCGATGCGCGAGGTGATCGGCCCGCAGGAGCGAAGCTGGCAGTCGGGCGCGACGATGTTCGTCGCGTTCAGTTTCCTGGCGCTGATACTCGCCGCGATTGGTCTGTACAGTGTGATCGCCTTCGACGTCGCGCAGCGGACGCACGAGCTCGGGGTGCGGATCGCGTTAGGCGCGCAGGTGCGCGATGTCCTGCGGCTGATCGTCGGCGCGGGCATCCGCTTCGCGGCCGTCGGCGTGATCGCTGGCTTGGGCCTGGCGCTCGCGGCGGGGAGATTCATATCACCGCTGCTGTTCGGCGTCTCGGCGCGCGATCCGGTCATACTCGGCGCGGTCGGATCGTTGTTGCTCGTGGTGGCGGTGGCGGCGAGCGCGATTCCGGCGTTGCGAGCGACGCGCGTGGATCCGAATGTGGCACTGCGCGCCGATTGATCGTAGCCGGCGAGTGAGGCCTCGCCCGTCACACAGTTGGGAACACGGATCATTCGGATGACTCGGATCGCTCGGCGCGCTCCTCGAGGCTCGGTGCCGCTGCTTTAACAAAGACTAATTGTTGCTCGCGGCGTGGAGTTCTCGCGCCACTCGGAGTGATTCGTTCGATTCGAATTATCCGAATCCTCGGCCTGCCGTACCGAGCTCTCTCCTCGGCGCTCGGGATGATCCCCTTCTTGCGCTCCGTCCCCCTCTTGGAGATGATTGCCCTGTCTGTCCTCTCAGGGATTCCCATGTCCACGCGTGCTCAACTCGGCCTGTCGCTGGCTCTCGCCGCAATCGCCGGCAGCGCAAATGCCCAGCGCCCCCAACCAACTCCAGTCTCCACCTTCGACCCCGCATCTGCCTCTCAGATGCAATGGCGCTACATCGGCCCGATCGGTAATCGCGTCGCGTCCGTCGCCGGCGTCCCCGGTGATGCGAACGTCTATTACGCCGGCGCCGCGTCGGGTGGGATCTGGAAAACGGTCGACGGCGGCATTCACTGGTCGCCGATCTTCGATGACCAGGACGTGTCATCGGTCGGCGCGCTCGCTGTCGCGCCGTCGAATGCAAACATCGTGTGGGCGGGCACCGGCGAGCCCTGGATTCGCAGTCACATCTCCGCGGGAAATGGCGTCTACAAGTCCACCGACGCGGGGCGCACCTGGACGAAGACGGGACTCGACTCCTCGGGACGTATTGGGCGGATCGCCATCGACCCGAACAATCCCGACATCGTCTTCGTCGCCGCGCAGGGATTCAGCTATGGGCCGCAGGAGGAGCGCGGCGTCTACCGCACGACCGACGGCGGCGCGCACTGGCAGCGCGTGCTCTTCGTCGACAAGAACACCGGCGCGATCGATGTCGTCATGAATCCGACCAACCCGCAGGTTCTTTTCGCCGCAATGTGGCAATTGGAGATTCACACCTATGGGCGCGAGAGCGGCGGGCCGGGGAGCGGGATCTTTCAGAGCACGGACGGCGGCACGACGTGGACTCGCCTAACGGGGCACGGCCTGCCAACGCACGAGCTGGGAAAGATCGGGCTCGCGATCGCGCGCTCGAACCCGAATCGCGTGTACGCGTTGATCGAAACAGGAGATGGCAACCCGCTTCATGGCCGCGCAACCGACAATGGCGAGCTCTGGCGATCGGACGACGGCGGCGCCAACTGGCGTGTCGTGAACTATGACCGCGATCTCGCCTGCCGGCAGCCCTACTACACGCGCACCGTCGTATCGACGGACAATCCGGACGAGATGTATTTCCTCTGCGCGAACTTCAGCCGCTCGCTCGACGGCGGCCTAACGGCGCACACCGGGGGTCGGGGCGCGGGACGGGGGGCAGGCGCAGGGGTGGGGGCGGGGGCGGGGGCGGGGGCGGGGGGCGGGAGGCGGGGGGCGGCAGCCGACACGGCCGCTGCCGTACCGTTTGCATCGGCTGGCGGCGACAATCACGACATGTGGATCGATCCGACGAACCCGAGCCGCATGGCGGTCGCGAACGACGCCGGCGTCTCGATCTCGACGACGCGGGGGCGGAGTTGGCTCCACGTGCAGCTGCCGATCGCGCAGATCTACCACGTCACGGTCGACAATCGCATTCCGTATTACGTCTACGGCAACAAGCAGGACGGGCCGTCGTATCGCGGGCCGAGCAATAGTCGTACGGGGAATCAGATCGCGCGCAGCGAATGGCATGGCGTCGAAGGTGGCGAAAGCGGATTCGCGACGCCCGATCCGGTCGACTCCAACATCGTCTGGTCGACTGGCTCCGGTTCGGGTGCCCGCGGCGGGATCGTCATCAGGTTCGACGAGAGCCGGCGCCAGGGGCAGAACGTCGAGGTCTATCCGCTGAGCACCGGTGGTCATGCGGCGGCGGACGTGAAGTACCGTTTCATCTGGGATCCGCCGTTCGCGATTTCACCCCACGACCACAACCGGATCTATACTGGTAGCCAGTTCGTGCACGTGACCACGGATGGTGGACGCACCTGGCGCGTCATCAGTCCCGATCTCACCCGCAACGACAAGTCGAAGCAAGGCATCTCCGGTGGCTTGACGCCTGACGACATCGGAGTCGAATACGCCGACGTCGTCTACGCGATCGCCGAGTCGCGCGTGACACCAGGCTTGATCTGGGTGGGGACGAACGATGGGCTGGTTCAGCTCACGCGAAACGGCGGCAGGAGCTGGACGAATGTCACCGCCAACATCCCGGGGATTCTCGAGTGGGGCTCGGTGCGGCACATCGAGCCGTCACGCTATGACGCGGGCGCGGCGTACATCGTCGTCGACGGCCATCAGGAGAACAATCGCGAGCCGTGGGTCTATCGCACGAAGGATTACGGCAAGACGTGGAAGCTGATCGTGACCGGTATCGCAAAAAGTCCGCTGAGCTATGCTCACATCATCCGCGAGGATCCCGTTAGGCGCGGGCTGCTGTACCTCGGCACCGAGAACGCGCTCTACGTCTCTTTCGACGACGGCGATCACTGGGCGCCGCTGCAGTCCGGTTTGCCGCACGCGCCGGTGTACGGGATGACGATTCAGGAGCACTTCGACGATCTCGTGATCGCCACATATGGTCGGGGGATTTGGATCCTCGATGACCTTTCCCCCTTGCAGCAGCTCACGCCTCAGATTCAGGCGTCGCGCGCGTACTTCTTTCCGGTGCGGCCGGCGTATCGCTTCACCGACATCGCCGGCAATTACTCGATGAACGACGACCAGACGGTAGGTAGCAATCCGACGTACGGCGCCCGGTTCAACTACTGGTTGGGCGCGGCGACGCCAATACAGATCGACATTCTGGACGCGAGCGGCGCGACGATTCGCACGCTTCACGATTCGAGCACGAACGTCGGACTGAATCGAACGAGCTGGGATCTGCGCAACACGGCGTCTCGCGGGCCGCGGCTCCGGACCAAGCCGGTGAACGACGCGGAGTTCGAGATGGCACGCGACGGGACGCGCGATGCTCCCGGCTTCGGCACGATCTCGGTGCTCATGCCGCCGGGGCGCTACACGGCGAAGCTGACGGCGAACGGGCAGACGCTGACGCAGTCGTTCGAGGTACTGAGGGATCCGCATCAGGCGGAGTCGCTCGCCGACATCACGGCGGCGACCGACGCGTTGCTCGCGCTGCAGCGTGATCACAAGGCGGCGGCGGAGATGCTCGGCACGATCGAGAACGTCCGTGCGCAGGTCGAGTCGTTAGGCAGCGAGAGCTCGGCGACGGCCGACATTCGCCAGGCCGGGGACACGCTCGAGCACAAGCTCATGGCGGTGGAGGGGAACATCATCGATCTCCGGCTCACCGGGCGCGGGCAGGACGAGGTGCGCTATCCGGCGATGGCGGCCGGCCAGATCAACTGGCTCGCTGCCGGCATCGGCGCCTCCGACTTCACCCCGACATCGCAGCAGCGCGAAGTTCAGGGAATTCTCAATGCGAAGGTCAGGGACACGCGGTCCGCACTCGATCGGCTGTTGCGAACGGATCTCGCGGCGTTCAACGGACTGCTCAAGGCGAAAGGGCTGAAAACGATTGATGCCGGAGCGAAAGTCGTATTCTGAGCTCGAAGGTTCAACACGGACATGGCCGGACAAAGCCGGACACGGCCGGACAAAAACAAAAGCGCTGCGACTTTGAAGGGGAGACGTTGCGCTTTCGTCCGGCGGTGTCCGGCTTTGTCCGGTAGTGTCGGTGTAAAAAGTCGTGCATGCCTGGCTTGCACCGGAGCCCTCGCCGGCACGAAGCAGCTCCCTCGTCGCTGTGCGTTTCGGGATGACAATTGCGGGCTTCGGGCGTCTGTAATTCAACGACATCCCGATCGCAAATGCTCAACGACGCCAGCCTTCCCCAGGCCTTTCAGGCCATTCGTGACAAAGACGAGCAGGTCCTCTGGGCCGGCCAACCGGATCGCCTGCCCTTCATGCTCTCGGGTGTTCCCTTCCTGATCTTCGGATTGATCTGGGGCTCGATCGACTACTTCGGCTTCATCCGCCATATGGGCGGAGCGCACGGCATCCCTCTCGGCTTCGCGGTCCCCTTCTTTGCGCTCCATCTGATCCCGTGTTGGGCGAGTATGCTGAACATGCTCCGCCTTGCCCTCGTCGTCGGTAACACGTGCTATGCGGTGACGCCGAAGCGGCTCCTGCTCCGCAGCGGATTCTGGGGCACGGACTTCGGCACGTTCGATCTGAACCAGATCGCGAACCTCGACGTCAACGTGAATCCGATCGAGAACGCCCACGGCGTCGGCACGATTCGCTTCTACTCGAACAGGGTCACGACGAACAGCGGGCGCCAGTTGCTGCTGGCGAGCTTCGTCGGTATCGCGAAACCGTACGATGTCTACAAGATCGTCAGGCAGGCCCTCGACGCGAAGCTGCCTGCCGTAGCCTAACCAGAATTGTCCGAATCAGGCCCGCGACGACACCCGCGGCAGCTTCGAGGTCTCGACCCCAGACGCTTCCTGGTTCGTTGCCGTCGGCACGGTGATCGTGAAGGTGCTCCCCTTCCCGACCGTGCTCTCGACCGCGATCGTCCCGCCGTGTGCCTCGACGATTGCTTTCGCGATCGCTAAACCGAGACCGACGCCACCCCGGTCGCCGGTCTTGCCCTGCCAGAACTGATCGAACACGTGCGGCAGGCGGTCGGCGGCGATGCCGATGCCGCTGTCGCGAACGCGGAACACCACGGCCTCCTTTTCGGCGCTGCCCTCGAGCACGACGCGTCCCCCCTCCGGGGTAAACTTGATCGCGTTGCTCAACAAGTTTCCGATCGCCTGCTGCATCCGCGCGCGGTCGACGCGGAGGCGCAGGTCGCGGCCGGTGACATGCGTCTCGAGCTGAATGCGCCGCTCGGCGGCCTGTGGACGGCTCATCTCCTCCGCCTGATCCACGATCAACCCGACCGATACCGACTCGAAATCGAGCGAGAGACGGCCGGCCTGGATGCGCACCGCGTCGAGTAGGTCGGCGACGAGCCGGCGCATGTGCTGCACCGCGCGCATCATGACCGCGAGCAGCTCCTCGCGGCGATCGTCGGTCAGGCTTGGCTCACCCAGCAGCTCCGTCGTCGCCATGGCGAGGTGCAGCGGGTTGCGAAGGTCGTGAGCGACGACGCCGAGCACTTGCTCGCGCGTGCGGGCCGTGAGCTCGGCCTCGCGCCGCTTCTCGCGTTCGGTGTCGAAGCTGCGCGCGCGCTGGAGCGCCGCGGCCGCCGATTGGGCGAGCAACAGCGTGAACGTGCGATCGGCGGCGCCGACCGCGCTCGGCTCGGCGAAGCTCATGCCTAACGCGCCGACGACTTCGTTTCCGTAGCGCAGCGGAATGACGACGTGCGATTGCTGGTCACTGACGGCGCCGACGCGCTCGTAGATCCTCGGATAGCGCTCGCGGAACTCGTCGGCCGTCCAGAGCCACACGGGCGAAAGCGTGCGAATCGCGTCGGCAACCGGACCATCCTCGGTGAGATGCGTCAGGCGCGTGCGGCGCCGCATGTCCTCGCCGTAGCCGGCTGCGCCGAGCCGCTCGACACGGTTGCCGTCGACCAGCATCAGGAAGGCCCGCGTCGCTTCGACAGCCTTCGCACCGGTGGTGAGGATCACGTTCGCGACCTCGTCCACCGAGCTCGCCTCGGCGAGCGCCGTCGTCACCTCGAGCAGCTGCTGTGCCTGAGCAGCGACGCGCTCGGCGAGCTCGCGCGCCCGTCGCAGCCCCGCGGTCGTCGCGCCAATCGTGAGCGCGACGACGAGGAACACGAGGCTGTCCACGAGCTCATCCGAGTGGCTGAGCTCGATCGAGCCGAGCGGCGGAAGAAAGCTGAAGTCGATGGCGAGAACCGCGAGCGCGCCAGTCAGGACGCCCGGCCCGCTTCCGCCGTACCAGGTCGCGAGAGCGACGGCCGCGGCGAAGGGAAGCAGGGTCGTTGCCCGCAACTCGTTGCTGAGCGTGAGTGTCACGCTCCACGCCACCAGCGTCAGCGCCACCGCGACGGCGTATCGTCCGAGCCGTGCTCGCCGTGAGTCACCGCCCCGCGCGCCCCCACGGGCCGGGAGCTCCGCGAGTTGCCGAATCAGCTCGTGCGCGTTCATGTCCACTCGGGATAGGATAGCGCCTTGCCCACGTCGGCGGGGCGTTCCGTTGGACGTACCCGGAGGACGAAGGTTAGTTGCGTCAGCGTGTGACCGACGCCTGCACGACTCGCTTGTAGAGATTCAAATACTTGGCGGCCGACTGCTCCCAACCGAAATCGCGGGCCATCGCCTCGCGCATCATGTTCCGCCAGCCCTCGGGCTCCTTGTACTGGTCGACGGCGCGCACCGCGGCACGCATGAAGTCGGCAGCGACGTAGTCATCGAACAGAAAGCCGGTGACGTTGTCCTCGATCGTATCGGCGAGCCCGCCAACGCGGCGTGCGATCGGCAGCGTCCCATACCGTTGAGCGCGCATCTGCGTGAGACCGCAGGGCTCGTACTGCGATGGCATCAGGCACATGTCGGCGCCGGCAAGCAGCTTGTGCTCGAGCTCCTCGGTGAATCGCAACTGCACCGAGATGCGGCTCGGCGCTCGCGCCGCGATCTCGGTGAGCGCCGCTTCGTATCGGGGCTCACCGGCGCCAAGAAACAAGAATTGCGCGTCGAGGGCGAAGTAGCCCGGATCGCCCAGAATGAGATCGAGGCCTTTTTGCGCGACCAGGCGCGCCGTCATCGCGAAGATCGGGACGCCCGGTATTCGTCGCAGGCCGATTTCCTGCTGCAATGCCTCCCGACACAGTTCCTTCCCCTCGAGGGCGTCGGCTGAATAGTGCGCGGGGATCACCGGATCGTTCGCGGGATTCCAGCGTCGCTGATCGATGCCGTTGGTGATGCCGATGAAACGGTCGCGGAGCGCGCGGAAGACGCCGTCGAGACCGAATCCGCCGGCCGGCGTGCGCAGCTCGTGCGCGTGCGTCGGGCTCACCGTCGTCACCGCGTCCGCGAAGACGAGACCGCCCTTTAGCAAGTTCACACGTCCGTACCACTCGAGCTGGCGCGAGTTGTAGAGCGCCCAGGGCAGTCCGACGTCGGGCATCGTCTCGGGTGGGAAATGGCCCTGATATCCCGCGTTGTGCACCGTGAGCACGACGCTCACCCAACCGTAGCGCACGTCACCGGCGAAGTAGGTGCGCAGATATACCGGCGCGAGCGCGGTGTGCCAGTCGTGCGCGTGCAGAATGACGGGATCGGAGCCGGCGATACGCGGAATCGCGGCGAGCGCCGCCATGCAGAAGCATGCATAACGACGCGCGTTGTCGGGATAGTCGGAGCCGGGCGGTCCGTAGAGATACGGGCGATCGAAGTACTCGGGATTCTCGATGAAGTAGACCTCGGTGCCGACGCGCGGATCGTCCGGCCGCTTCGCCAGTCGCCAGAGGCGCGCCGGCTCGATGCGGTTGCCGATCTGGACGCGGAACGCAGGGCCGACCGGCTCGATCTGCGGCGCCGTGTCGCGCACTGCCGCATAGAGCGGCATCATGATCGCCGACTGCAGACCCGACGCCGCCTGGAATCGCGCCAAGCTTGCGACCGCCTCGCCGAGTCCACCGCTGCGCGCGAAGGGAGCCAGCTCGGCGACGATGTGAATCACGCGCACGCGACGGCCGTCGGGGAGCGCGAGCGCCGGCGACGGCGGCGTTGGCACTTTGACAAACGGCGCTTCGGGGATCGTCGTGGTCTCCGCCATGATTTCAGGGTAAACATTACTTGAGCCGAGCGCCACACTGCTAGCGCCAATCCGACATCGCGAATTAGCAACCAGGAATTCACGGATCGTTCGAATTCACACGGATTGCTCCCTTGGCGCGAGAGTGCCAGCGGCCTCCGTCAGCATCAATTCTCTTGTTCCGCGCGGTGGAGCGATCCGACCAGATCCGAACGATCCGGGAATTCATGGCCTGATGGGTCGAGATCCAATCCGGCGCTAACGATCCCAGAGTCTCGCTGCCCCCCGGACCCCACTCGAGTCTCCATGCTTCGCGCAAACGAACCGAGTCGCAATCGTGCTGGAAGTTGCTCCGGCCGCGAGGATGAACTTCGGCACCACCTCCGCGACTCTTTCCGGTAGCGACGGGACGTTCGACATCCCTCCGCCGAGCACGATCACATCGGGATCGAGCACATTGACGAGCGAAGCCAGCGAGCGCCCGAGTCGATCGCAGTAGAGACTCAGCGACATCGCCGCGACGCTGTCGCCCGCGGCGGCGGCCCGCACGATCTCGGCCGCGCTCAGGATCGTGCCCGTGCGCCGGGCGTGGTCGCGCTCGAAGCCCGGGCCCGACACCCACATCTCGATGCACCCGGTTCTACCGCAGTAGCAGCTCGGACCCGGATACTCGTGCGCGTCCATCCATGGCAGTGGATTGTGTCCCCACTCGCCGGCGATGAGGTTCGCGCCGGGGAGGCACTTGCCGTCGACGACGATGCCGCCGCCGACGCCGGTGCCGATGATGACGCCGAACACCACGCCCGCGCCCGCGGCTGCGCCATCGACCGCCTCCGAGAGCGCGAAGCAGTCGGCGTCGTTCATGAGACGCACCGGTCGCGCGAGTCGCTCCTCGAGATCACGCTTGAGCGGCTGGCCATTCAGCCACACCGAGTTGGCGTTCTTCACGAGGCCCGTCTCGGGGACGACGATACCAGGAATGCCGATGCCGACGGTACCGGTGCGTTTGGCCTTTCGCTCGACATCGGCGACGAGGTTCCTGATCGCTTCCAGCGACTCTTCGTAGCCCGGGGGTGTCGGTACCCGCTGCCTAACGAGCTCCGTGCCCTTCGCGTCGAGCGCGAGTGCTTCGATCTTGGTGCCGCCCAGATCGATGCCGATACGCAACGTCCTTTTCATGGAGAGGAAGCTGCCAGGTGCCAGCCACGACGCGGGGGAGCGATCACGAAAGGGCAAGACAGGGAATCACGGATCACTCGAATCTGTCGGATCACTCCGCGTGGCGCGATGGCTCCGCGGCCCGGAATTCTTGTTTCTCAAAAGACAACGTGATCCCGTCTTCGGTGGAGCCCTCTGCGTGGTTAGGAGTCATTCGCAAGATCCGACGGATCGGTAGTTCTCCCTGAGTGCCGGTCGTGATCCGTACCAGGCGCTACTCGCCACGACAAAGTCATCGCTCCATATTCTCTGATTCGCGAAACCATCCAGGAGAGGCCCGATGCGAAGCCACTCGCTCGCTCTGCTGCTGATCGTCGCCGGGGCCATGCCCGCGGGCGCACAGGAGAAGCACTCAGATACTTTGCTCACGGTCGACCACTACCTCGATTTCGAGCAGGTGGGCGATCCCCAGATCTCCCCCGACGGGAAGCAGGTCGTCTACACCCGCCGGTACGTCAACAAGATCGACGACCGCTGGGACTCGGCGCTCTGGCTCATGAACGCCGACGGGTCGCACAACCGCATGCTCGGCAAAGGCGCGAGCCCGGTGTGGTCCCCCGACGGGTCGCGCATCGCCTTCGTCAAGGAGGGTGAGCCCCGCGGGGCGCAGATCTTCGTGCGCTACATGGACGCCGAAGGCGCGACGTCGCAGATCACGCACCTGGATGAGAGTCCAGCCGACGTTCGGTGGTCACCCGATGCGAAGTGGCTCGGGTTTAGCATGTTCGTACCGTCGATGAAGACGTGGAAGATCGACATGCCGGAGGCGCCGAAGGGCGCGCACTGGACGCCGGCGCCGAAGTACGAGACGTCGCTCCACTTCAAGCAGGATCGGGTCGGCTTCATGGAGTCGGGGCACCGGCACCTGTTCGTCGTCGCCGCGGACGGCGGCACCCCTCGGCAGCTGACGAAGGGCAGCTGGAGTGTCGGCAGCCGCTTCGACGCGCTCGACGGCGCGGTCGGCTGGGACTGGACTCCCGACTCGCGAACGATCGTTTTCGACGGTCTCGCCGACACGACGGCGGATCTCAATTATCGGAACTCGAACATCTACGCGATCGACGTCGCCAGCGGTACGATGCGGCGCCTAACGAGCCAGGACGGCGCGTGGAGCGGGCCGGTCGTCTCGCCCGACGGCCGCCGGATCGCCTATCGCGGCTACACGCAAATGAAGGACAGCTACCACGCGTCCGAGCTGTACGTCATGAACGTCGACGGCTCGGGCGCGCAGAAGGCGGGCGGCGATCTCGATCGCGACGTCGCGAACGTCACCTGGGCACCGGACGGCAGCGGGATCTATTTTGTCTCCGAGGACCACGCTGCGTCGAATCTCTATCACACGGGCCTCACCGGCGCCGCAAGCAAGGTCACGAACGGTGAGCAGATGCTCACGAGCTTCGCCATGGCGCCGCGCGGGGGACCGGCCGTGCTCGGCGTTGCGCTCCGTTCGTCCGCGAAGCAGCCGAGCGACGTCGTGCGCATCGCCCTCAAGAGCGGAGCACACACGGGTGACGTCACACAGCTCTCCCACGTCAACGAGGACATGCTCGCCCACATCAAGCTCGGCGACGTCGAAAAGATCGTGTACACGTCGACGAATGGAGCGAAGATCGAGGGCTGGGTCGTAAAGCCTCCGGGCTTCGATCCGTCGCGAAAGTATCCTCTCATTTTCGAGATTCACGGCGGGCCGCACGGCGCCTACAACGGCGCGTTCAGCTATCAGTTCCAGAACTTCGCCGCGAACGGCTATGTGGTGCTCTACACGAATCCACGCGGCTCGACGAGCTACGGCAGCGCATTCGGCAACGCGATCATGCATCGCTACCCGGGCGTCGACTATGAAGATCTCATGGCCGGCGTGGACACTGTCGTCGGTCGCGGGTACGTCGACACGCAGAGCATGTACGTCGGCGGCTGCTCGGGCGGCGGCGTGCTCTCGAGCTGGGTGATCGGCCACACCAATCGTTTCGCCGCGGCGGCGGTGCGCTGTCCCGTCATCGACTGGCTCAGCTTCGCCGGCGAGACGGACATTCCGCTCTTCACGTACAACTTCTTCGACAAGCCGTTCTGGGAAGATCCCACGCCGTGGCTCAAGCAATCGTCGTTGATGTATGTGGGCAACGTGACGACGCCGACAGTACTCATGACCGGCGAGCTCGATCGTCGCACGCCGATGCCGCAAAGCGAGGAGTTTTACGCGGCGCTCAAGGTGCGCGGTGTGCCCGCGGCGCTGTTGCGGTTCGAGGGCGAGTTCCACGGCACGGGTTCCAAACCTTCTAACTTCCTGCGGACGCAGCTCTACATGTTGAGCTGGTACAAGCAGTGGAAGCGCGCGCCGAGTGGCACAGTGACGACAGCCGAGAGGTAGGTCACGAGCAGGTCATCTGCATTGGAAGCGCGTGCGAATGGCAAGATGGCGACCGCCGAGCGGTAGCGCGGGAAAATGTTCGACGGTATTAAGAGAGGGCCGACGCGTAGTCGGCCTTCTCTGCACATCGGTCGACTCCTGCGCGAGAAGCTCACCGATGGTGTTCAATGAGATCATGCAGCTTGTTGCGCCGGACGGCTTGGCGACCACGGAGCAGATCCGTTGAATCCGTTCAATCCGTGAAATCCCTATCCAAGCCGTTTCGTCGTCATATCCGCCCTTTCGGCGTTACGGAAATCTCACGACCTCGTTCGCTACCGGCATCTCGAGACGCCCGACCGTCGGCGACGCGGTCTGCTCGCACGCGTTCATGAGCGCGCGGCAGTGGCCGATGACGTAAAGTGTCTCGAAGGCGTACGGAATCCCCTCCGAGCCTAACGGCGAGCTCGCGTCGCTGACGTGGAAGTGAAGGTGCGGCTCGGTCGAGTTGCCACTGTTGCCGACGAGGCCCAATCGCTGCCCGCGTTTCACGCGGTCGCCGAGCTTCACCTTGATCGAGCCGGGCTGAAGGTGCGCGTAGAAGGCGTAGCGACCGCCCCCGAGGTCGATGATGACGTGGTTCCCGCCCACGGTCTCGAGGGTGATCGGCACGGCGCGCGAGTAGATGCCCGGCACGTTCTCGGGGATGCTGTCCTTCACTTCCGTGACGATGCCGTCGGCGACGGCGAGCGCATCGTTGCCGTACGCGTAATAGCTGCTGTTCTTGAGCGAGTCGCCGCTGAAGGTGCGGCTGTGCGCGTCGATCTTCACCCAATCGATCGCGAACCGCTGCGCGATGTAGTACGACCCATTGAGCGGGATCATCGCGCGCCGATGACCGCTCTCCGCCGACGGACCATTCGCCGCCAGCCAGCCGCTCCCCTCGAGCGGCGACGTGATCACGAGCCGGTCGAGGGTCACCGGCACCGCCGACGTCTCGAGGACGAGCGGACCGTTGCTTCCGGAATCGGCCGTCGCCGTTAGGCGATGCCGGATCGTGCGCGGCGGAGCGCCGGTCACCGGCACCCACATGTACACGACGACACGCAATCCCGGTCCGACGTGCGCGCGCTCGGCGGGCGGCATTCGCACCCCGGGACGCGCGAGCGACTGTAGCAGCGCGCTGTCGGCGAGCGTCATCAGCGGCGCGCCGGCGCTCGCCAGCATCGGCTGGCCGGTTGCGGCGCCCGCGTCGCCGCTCAACACCTCGACCTTCTGCAGCGTGATCGCCTGACCGGTGAAGTTGGTGATGTGGAGCTCGTAAGGGAGCACCGTCTGCCCACCGCCGTGCATCACAGTTGGAGGCTTCGGGACGCGAACCTCGAGCGCCGGGGGAAAGGACGCTTGTTGGGCGTGGACGGCCGGAGCAAGAGCCGCAAGAGCGACCAGCGCGGGGCTGAGAAGTCGGCGTGTCAACATTGTCCTCAGAGTTTCAGGAAACCGCACCCGGCGTTCTGGGCGCGCACGAGGGCGAAGATCCCGTTAGGCATGAGCAGCGCGCCCGGCACGAGTCCGCCGCGCACATCGGCGCGCACCTGCTCGACGTCCCGCTTCGAGCGCTCGGCGAGCGCCCGCGCCAGGTGCATCGCCGCGCGGTTGCAGACGAGGACGATCATCCCGCGTGCCATGAGCGGCTCGAGCTTCGCCTGGCCCTCGTACGTCGACTCCCCCCGCGCGACGCGGAGAAAGGGATTCCGGCGCGCCGGGGCCTTGGTCACGGGATCGGTGACGTTGCGCACCTCGCCGATCGCGTACCTGTCCCAGAGCGCATCCTGCAACGCCATCGGCGGCCCGAGCTGCCGCATAACGACGACGACCCGCGTCTCGTCGTCCGGCGAATCGTAGACCTCGTGGAAGGTGTCCATGATGTCCTGCGCGAGATCGAGCACGGCGCCGTCGTTCAGGTTCGTGGACTCGAGCACGACCTTGTACTTCGCCGGCGTGACGCGGTCGACCCACGACATGTCCCACGGCGACGTGCTGGCTTCGGCCGGCGGCGGGCGCCGGCGCGCGACACTCGCCGCCGGCGGCGCCGACGCGGCGAGCGCGATCAGGCTCAGTTGGCCGAGAAAGGCTCGGCGCGGTGTGTCTTCGTTCGACATGAGGGCTCCAGCGTCGCGATAGGTCGCCGGGGAAGATCATAGGGTGCAGGGGAGCACGCTAGAGTGGTGCACACTGTCATCCCGATGAGCGAATCGACGAGGGATCTGCTTTTGGCCTTTGCTGCATGGGAGAACTGGCGGTGAAAAGCAGAAACTGCCAGATGACGGTCATCGCGCGCGCAGACTCTTTGGCGCGACGCGCTGCCAGGCGCCTTCGAGCAGCTCTTGCAGCATCGGCCGCCGAACGGCTTTGAGCCGCACGAGCACCCAGGGATAATCCCGATAGTGGTCGGTGATGTAGAAAACCTTGGGATGCGCGCGCATCAGGTAAGCACGCTCGACGTCGTCGGTGCGGAGGACGATCGTCTCACCGTCTTCCTTGAGCCTAACGAATAGCTTGCCGCGCACCTTGAGCGCCGCCGTGCCGTACGACGTACCTTCTTCGACGCCGGGAAGCTCGAGCGCGAGAGCCCGAACATCATCGTACCTCATCGAAAAGCAGATCCTCCCGAGCGCGCGCTCGGATTGACCGACGAGCGCTCAGCCGCCGGTGATCTTCCTTCGGATCTTCTCGAACAGGCTGGGCGCATTCGGGTCGACGACTTTGATCTCGATCGATCCCATGAACGTCGAGCCGACGATGCGCACTGTCGGCGCGTCGGGCGACGTCGTGCTCGCGATCTGCCGCTGCACCTCGGCGCTGCCCAGCACTGCGTCGACCTCGCTCTCGACACGGAGATCCGGCGGCACCGTGATCTCGACGCTCGCCATGATGCAGCGGATGTCGATCACCGAGGTGCCGGGGCCGAGCAGCGCGTGCGTCAGGTCGAGCTCGACATTCCCCCAGAACGTGAAGACACGGAAGAGCCGCGGCAGAATCCAGTCGGCGTCGCGGCGGGTGTGCGAGAGGATGGCAACCGCACCGCGCCGCTCCGGCACCTGGCTCGGCGCCAGCGTCGGATGCTGGGCAGGGACGACCGCGGGAGGGAAGGAAGTCGGAGAATTCATGGCTTGCCAGACGAAAGCATATCTCCTCCGGTTTCGCTAGAGTCAGGACTCCTGCCCTTTGCCGAGCTCGCGGGCCAGGCGCTGCAATACGGCGTGCAGATCGGGGTTCTGCTCGAGCACCTCGACGCATGGGTCACTCGTCAGGCGCTGCATGCGCTCGGCCGCGTTCTTGATCGTGAAGGTGCGTGGGTCGAGCGTATCGTCGACCTCATTCCAGACGAGCGGCATCGAGACAGTCGCGCCGGGCAGCGGCCGCACGCTGAAGGGCGCGACGATCGTCTGGCCGTGCCGGTTCTGGAGGTAGTCGAGATACACCTTGTCGCCGCGCTTGGTGACGTGCCTGACGATGGTCGCGATGTCGCCGAGCTCGCGCAGCACGCACCGCGCCAGAAGTTCGCCGAGGGTCCGCGATTGGGCATACGTGCACTGCCTGCCTAACGGGAGGAGAATGTGGAGTCCTGTCTTGCCGGTCGTCTTTACGTAACTCGGCAGTGCGATCGCCTCGCAGAGCCGGTGAAGGACCTGCGCGGCGCGGATCACGTCGCGAAAAGGAGCTTCCTTCGGGTCGAGATCGATCACGCACCAATCGGGAAGCTCGAGCGAGCCGACGCGACTTGCCCAGATGTGGAGCGGGATGGAGCCGAGGTTGGCGATGTACAGGAGCGAGTCCTCGTCGTCACAGACGAAGTAGCGAATCTCGCGCTGCGTCTCCTCGCTCCAGATGTTGATGGTGCGAATCCACTCGGGCGCGAACTCGGGCGCGTCCTTCTGATAGAACATCTTCCCGTCGATGCCGTCGGGGTATCGCGTCATCACGAGCGGCCGATTTCGCAGGTATGGCAACATCCAGGGCGCGATCGCCTTGTAGTAGTCGATGAGATCGCCCTTGGTGTATCGCTCCTCGGGCCAGTAGACCTTTTTGAGGTTGGAGAAGTTGAAGGACTTGCGAGGGGCTAAGGAGGAGGGGCTGGGGGACAGGCGGTCCTCATTCCGAGGAGCGTCAGGCGCGCTGTCATTCCGAGGAGCGTCGGCGACGGGGAATCTGCTCTCATCCTCTCGCAAAGCAGGTCCCTCGCTTCGCTCGGGATGACTGTTCCGAACGCAGTCGCGGGGCGGCTTGTCGGGGCGGAGGCGCATGAAGGTCGCATGGCGCAGGAGACCATCCGGCGTCATCTCGCGGTAGCGCACCTCGACGACGTTCACCGGCTCGACCCACGTCGTCGTCCTGGCGTCCGGCACCTCGGGCATCGTTAGGCCGCCGACGATCGGGCCGGTGCACGGCGGCGTTGGGCGGACGATCGGCGCGAGCATCGTATCGAATTGAGTGAGCAGCGCTTCGTCGAAGCCGGTGCCGACGCGTCCCGCGTAGACCAGCGCGTCGCCGACGTAGTCCGCGAGCTGCAGCGCGCCGAGGTGGCTGCGCGAGCCCTTCGGCTGCGTGAAGCCGACGACGACGTAGTCGCTCGTGCGTTCGGCCTTGATCTTCATCCATTTGTCGGTGCGGCCGGCGCGATAGGGCGCGTCCGCCTTTTTGCCGATGATCCCCTCGAGACCGAGAGCCGAGACCTGCTCGAGGAAGCGCTCCCCTTCGCGCTCGATGTGGTCGAGAAAGCGCACCGCGCCGAGCTTGGGCACGGCTTGCCCGAGGAGCTCCTTGCGCCTAACGAGCGGCAGCGGGCGCAGATCGAAGCCGTCGAGCGCGAGCAGGTCGAAGGCGAAGAAGGTCGCCGGCAGCTCGACCGCGGCACGCTTGACGTCGATCGGCGACTGGAGACGGCCGCGCTGTTGCAGCTTCGAGAAGCTCGGCTTCCCCTCGTTGTCGAGCACCACGACCTCGCCGTCGAGCACGATCTGTTCGACGGGCAGCGCCTTGATCGCGCGCGCGACCTCGGGGAACACCGCGGTGTAATCGTTACCGTTGCGCGTCAGCAGCCGCGCCTCCCCGTGCGCCTTGCCGGCGATGAGACGATAGCCGTCGAGCTTGAGCTCGAAGATCCATCCGTCGCGGGTGAAGGCGTCATCCGCGGTCTCGGCGAGCATCGGATGCACGGATGAGATGTCGACCGTCTGCCTAACGGCGCCGGCTTCTTCGACCGCGGCGCGGAGACGGTTTCCGGGCGTGGCGCCCGCCTTGACTTCCTCGACGGTGAGCCCCGAGAGCACCGACTCCTCAGGGAACTGATCGCCGGGGCTCTTCACCCACGCGTCGCGCTCCTTGATGAGCAGCCAGTCCCGCTCGCTCTTCTTGATCTTCACGAGCGTCCATTTGCCGTGGAGCTTGTAGCCCTTGAGCTCGAAGAGGAGCTTTCCCTTTTCCATTCCCTCGCGCCAATCCTCGAGGGGTATCCATTCGCCGCGATCCCATACGATGACGCCGCCCGCGCCATAGTTGCCTTGCGGGATGACCCCCTCGAAGTCGCCATATTCGAGTGGATGGTCCTCCACTTTGACGGCGAGGCGCTTGTCGTTGGTGTCGTACGACGGCCCCTTCGGTACGGCCCACGAGCGGAGCACACCATCCATCTCGAGGCGCAGATCGAAATGCAGCTGTCGCGCGGCGTGCTTGTGGACGACGAAGAGACGCCCGATAATGGGCGACACGGTGCCCACCGGCTCGGGGGACCGGTCCGGCGAACGCTTCGCGCGATAGGTACTGAGGCTGTCGTCGCTCACATCACAAATTTGCTTCTGTGGTGTATCAGTGGAAAAGGATTGGAGCAACTGGTAGCTTCTCGAAAGAACCCACACCCCAGACTGTCTATGCCCGCGCGTTCCATCGCCTCGGCCACGATCTCCTTCGGACTCGTCTCCGTTCCGGTCAATCTCTACTCCTCTTCGGAGTCGAAGACAAGCGTCTCGTTCAACATGCTGCACAAGAAGTGCAACACGCGCCTCAAGCAGCAGTACATCTGCCAGAAGGACAACGAGATCGTCGGGCGCGAGGACACGGTCAAGGGTTACGAGTTCGCTAAAGACCAGTACGTCGTCTTCACCCCCGACGAGCTCAAGGCGCTCGAGGAGAAGGCGACGGGGATGATCGAGGTCATCGAGTTCGTGCCGCTGGCCAAGGTCGAGCGCGAGTATCTCGAGAAGGTCTACTATCTCGGCCCCGACAAGGGGGGCGACCGCGCCTATCGCCTGCTCTGCAAGGCGCTCGAGGAGACAGGGCGCGCCGCGCTCGGCCAGTACTCGGCGCGCGGACAGCAGTATCTGATTCTGCTTCGCCCGCACAACAACTGTCTCGTCATGGAGCAGTTGCATTACGCGGACGAGGTGCGGTCGACGGCGGAGGTGCCGATTCCGACGGGCGACATCAAGCCCGCGGAGCTCGCGCTCGCGAAGCAGCTCATCGACCAGACGGCGAACGACACGTTCGAGCCGCAGAAGTACAAGGACACCGTGCGTGAGCGCGTGCTCGAGACGATTCAGCGCAAGGTCGACGGCCAGGACATCACGTCGAGCGACGTCGTGCAGGACACGAGTGGCAAGATCGTCGACCTGATGGAGGCGCTGAAGGCGAGTCTTGCGCGAGCGGAGGAAGGGGAGGCCCCGACGCGCAAGGTCTCGTGAGGCTTCTCGCCGGTACGAGCGGCTACGCGTTCAAGGAATGGAAAGGCGTCTTCTATCCGGACGACCTCGCCGATGATGCGTGGTTAGGCTATTACGCCGGCAAGTTTCCGACGGTCGAGATCAACAATACGTTCTACCGGCTGCCCAAGCAGCCGGTACTCCAGCAGTGGGCGTCGCAGGTGCCGGCGCAGTTCACCTTTGCGGTCAAAGCGAGCATGCGCATCACGCACTATGCGCGGCTCAAGCCGGAGTGCGCGCCGGCGCTGGACTTCCTGCTGCAGAACACGGCGGTGCTCGGCGATCGTCTGGGACCGATTCTGTTTCAGTTACCGCCGAACATGGAGCGGGACACGCAGCGGCTGCGCGGTTTTCTCGGCCTCTTACCTCCGAACCGCCGCTTCACGATCGAGTTTCGGCACGAGAGCTGGTTCGACGACCAGGTGTTCGCCGCCTTACGCGAGCATGATGTGGCGATGTGTGTCGCCGAGCAGGCGGATTTCTCCTGTCCGGTGCAGCCGACGGCATCGTGGGGCTATGTGCGATTGCATCGCCTGGACTATGACGCTGCGTCGTTAGGCGCGTGGGCATCGCGCATCGGTGCGCAGGGGTGGAGCGATGCGTACGTGTACTTCAAGCACGACGAGGGCGTGGGCTCGGGTCCGCCCGCGGTTGGCGCGTTCCTCCAGGCCGCGCGCTGATTGGGATTGTCGTTTGCGATATCAGGCGCGGGGTCGCACCGGGACGCTGTGGACAACACTGCCATTGGCTCCTCTCTCTGCAGGCATCGTTTGCCGAATGGCAGTGTTGGGTTCTTCGGGGAGTTTCGGGAAAAGGTCTCGAGCGGTGATCCGTGTCCCAGGAATTCCGGACGCTCGCGGTGCCGCGGGCTTGGAGAGCTGGGGGGGGGACGCCAATGGCGCGAATTGCGAGCGAATCCAGAACAAACTTGCGCATCTGGGCATCGATCGCGCGCCG
>DATBHD010000336.1:0-2575 GCA_036557635.1 Gemmatimonadaceae bacterium | reverse complement strand
CCATTCATCGACGAATGCGTGAAGCGCCTCGCGGCTTGCCGCGTCGAGATGGTTCGTGGGCTCGTCGAGGAGAAGGAAGTCCGGGCGGGTTAGAGCTAGTCCTGCGAGCGCAACGCGCGTCGCCTCGCCGCCGCTGATGGCACCGACGGGACGATGGAGCTCGAGTCGCGAGAGGCCGAAGCGTGCGAGCTCGGCGCGCGCACGATGAGGGAGATCCCAGTCGTCGCCGACCAGCTCGAAATCCTCGATGCTGCCTTCGCCCGCGTCCAGTCGCTGCAGTGCAGCGAGGCGCTCGGCGATTCCGAGGACGACGCCAAGCGGTGCATCGGGCGCCGGTCTGAAATCCTGAGGGAGCACGGCCACCACGCCTTCGCGGTGAACGATGCCCGACGACGGCCGCTGCTCCCCCGTCAATAAGCGGAGAAGCGTAGTCTTGCCAGTGCCGTTGGCGCCGACTAGGCCGGTGCGTTCCCGGCCGAAGGAGATTGTGAGGTCTTTAAAGAGGGTGCGGCCGTCAGGCAGCGCGTAGGTCAGCCGTTCGGCGACGATGCGCGCGCCGGCCGCGTGGGATGTTGATGACATGCGGATTCACTCCGGTCTGATCGGTTCGTGTGAGGTGAAGAACGTCGATCAGAACCTTCCGCATTACATCTCCTGGGTGCGAGCTGACTGTCCCAGCGCGGTCCGAGCTCTAAAGAATCGGAGTCGCCGGTGGGCATCAGAAAAATTCGGGACCTGTAATGGGTGAGTCAAGGGGCTAGGACCAATACTGATGACTTAAGATTTCGGGCGGCGGCTCCACGTGCGGGGACGGCGATGGCGTTTGAGCACGTGCACGGCATAGTTCGGCCGACGCGTAGGAAGACGACGGCGGGGTCGCAGTGGGAAGTTACTCATCTTCCGCTTGACGCCGCGGGGCACGGCGCGACCGCGACTCGGACTCACGTGCTCCTCGCGCACTTCGTCGAGAATCCGCTGCTGAGCGCGTTCGCGTCGGGCGTGGTCCTGAGGGGGGAATGGCTGCCACGTGTGGCAGCGTGCGACGAACGACGCGGAGGGTGTGGGTGAAGGACATGGTGTCCGGATCGCGTGCCTTGGGCGCGGCGCCCAGAGCGGCGTCGTGCATCAGCGTACGCAACGCGAAATGCGCGAGGAGAAATCCCCACGCCTCTTGCCGGACCAACTCCGGCGTTTTGCTGCGCAGCACGCGCTGTCCGCCGCGGAGATGTGTCTTGAATTCGTCGAACGCCGTTTCCATCTCCCAGCGCTCATGGTAAAGCGTCGCGAGTTCCTCGGCGGGCGCGCGGGCCGGGTCGAGCACGGTGGTCACGAGGCGATAGGAGCGCTCCGCTTTGGCAACGCCGGGCAACGTATACTCAACCACCCGAACCGAAATCGGCCGGCGGTCGGCACTCTTGCAGGCCGAGTTCCATCGGAGCTCGCTCCGATAGGAGCCGTCGGCGAAGTGCTCGAGAATCGGCAGCGTCACCGTCACGCCTGCGCGCCAGAGTAACGCCGCCCCCGTCGCCGTGGCTGTACGCCAGAGATCGAAGCTCAGCAGTCCGCGGTCCGCGAGGCAGAGCATCTCGCTGGTCAACGCGGGGACGACCGCCGCGGCCAGCCGCACTTCACTCGTGCGGTAGGGACCAAGCTGGGCATCGCAAATCACATGCGTCCCTGTCTCCAGCAATCCCACGACTCGCAGTTGCGGGAACGGACCCGTCGCGTTCACCCCCCGCGAACTGCTCGGCCGACCGAAGGCACGCGTGTTCGCTTGCGTGTCGCTCACATCGAGCGTCGTGCCGTCGAGGCTCATCACTCGCCAGTCGCGATACCACGCGCCGGGAGTTCCTGCGGCCGCGACGGGCTTCACCACTTCGCGATACAACGCTTCGAGCGGAGCGGCCCCCAACCGGCTCCGCGCTTTCGAGATTCCTGACTGCCCGGTCGGCGCGCGATCGACGATGGCATCGCCCAGCCACCGCGCCCCTTCGAGCAAGCACCGAAGGACTTCCCGGGTCCCGACGTCCGCGTAGAGCGCCAGCGCGATGGCGTAATACACCATCACATGCGCAGGTAACTCGCGTTCCCGCTCACTCGCACGCTCGGTGCGTGTGAGCACGGCCCGCACCGTGTCGAGAGGAAAGTTCGCAGTCAGAACGCCCAAGCTGACGAAGTCAGTCAGCCGGGCGCCTCCCGGGAGTTCCGCTGCGGTTCGCGCCATACCGCACCTCGCGAAGGGCACGAACCGAAACATACATCGCTCATTCCCTTAAGTCATCAGTATTGGGGCTAGGACAAGATCGCGAACTACGCGTCTTTCCGTGTAGCCGGATGCGTTTGTCCGTCATGAACCGGCTGCGACGTGATCGCTGCATCTGAGAGTTGCGAAATACAAATACTCTCACGGCATCCGCGGCAGTCGTAGAACTCGGTGGCCGTACATGCGTGAGCCCCTGTTCCGCGACTGATTGCCAGCTGCTCCATCGTGGCCGAATCACAATTGTGTAAAGCGTGGCCGACGACTGACATGACGACGCCGAGCTCGCATCATCCGTGGCCGGAAGATTGCGAC
>DATBHD010000335.1:0-39091 GCA_036557635.1 Gemmatimonadaceae bacterium | reverse complement strand
CATGGCGTAGTACTGCCGCTGCTTCTGGGTCGGCGCGTTGGCGTCGTCGAAGGTGTAGCGCATCGAGACGCCGTTGAGCGGATACTGTTTCACGCCGCGGTAGACAGCCGGCATCTCGAGGCCGGTGACCTCGAGGATCGTCGGGACGATATCCGTCGAGTGGTGATACTGGTGACGGATCTCTCCTTTCGCCTTGATCCCCTTCGGCCAGTGAATGACGAGCGGATCGCAGGTACCGCCGGAGAATTGCGAGTAGCGCTTGAACATCTGGAAAGGCGTGCTGAACGCGACCGCCCATCCCGTCGGATAGTGATTGTAGGTGTCCGGCCCGCCGAGCGTGTCGAGGTACTTCAAGTTCTCGGCGAGATCGTCGGGATAGCCGTTGAAGAACTTGTTCTCGTTCACCGAGCCGTTCGGGCTGCCCTCGCCCGAGGCGCCGTTGTCGGCGCAGTAGAAGATGAGCGTATTCTCGAGCTGCTTGGTCTGCTCGAGATAGTCGACGATGCGGCCGACTTGCGCGTCGGTGTACTCGGAGAAGCCGGCGTACACCTCGGCCATCCGCGAGAAGAGCCTTTTCTCATCGTCCTCGAGCGAGTCCCACGGACGCACCATGTCGCCGGGCGCGGTATCGGCGACGTCCTTCGGCAGCGGATTGATCGGCGTGAGCGCGGTGCCTTCGGGGAGCACACCCTTCTCGATCATGCGCTGAAGCGCCCACTCCCGATACGCCTCGTAGCCGTCGTCGAACTGACCCTTGTACTTGTCCGCGTATTCTTTCGGGCTGTGGTGCGGCGCGTGATTCGCGCCGGGGCAGAACCAGAGGAACCAGGGCTTCGAAGGATTCGCCGATTGCTGATCCCGCAGCATCCGGAGCGCCTGATCGGCGAGATCTTTCGAGAGGTGATAACCCTGCTCGGGCGTCGCCGGCGGATCGACGAACCGATTGTCCTCGACGAGGTCGGGATACCAGTTGTTCGTTTCGCCGCCGAGGAAGCCGTAGAAGCGATCGAATCCCTTCTGCAGCGGCCACTCGGACCTGCTGCCGCCGCTGGAGATGTCCTCGGTCGGCACGTTGTGGTTCTTGCCAATCCAGAAGGTACTGTAGCCGTTGTCCTGGAGGACTTGTCCGATGGTCGCGCATTCCGCGGGGAGTCGTCCGGCCGCGCCGGGAAATCCGTCGGCGGCTTCAGTGATGGACGCGCAGCGATTCACATTGTGGTTGCGCCCCGTGAGGAATGTCGAGCGCGAGGGCGAGCATAACGCGGTCGTGTGCCACTGCGAGTACAGCAGGCCGTTGTCGGCGAGCTTTTGTAGCGTGGGCATCTTGATGCGGCCGCCGAAGGGAGACCACGCCGCGAGCCCGGTGTCATCGTACAGGACGATGAGAATATTCGGCGCGCCTTTGGGCGCGCGCTTCAACTCGTAAGGCGTCCAGTCGGGCTTCGAGTCGCGAACGTCGAGCTTGATGACACCGTTGAAGCTCTTGGCCATGTGGAATTCTCCCAGTTGGTGGCCCGCCGCCTCCGGCGACGAGCCTAACGTGTACGACGCGTGACCCAGCTAGCCGAGCACCGGCCCGGCGAGGAGGGCGAGGAGCGCCCCCGTCACCGCGATGAGCCAGATGGGAAGCCGGCGCCCGGCGATGTGCATCGCGCGCGATTACCGATCGTGACCGAGTAGGGGCGCGCTGCCTACTTCACGCCGCCGCCATTCGCGGTCTCGAGCTGTTTCTGCGTCTCGCGCGCGTTGTCCAAGGCGTGGTCGATACTGAAGCTCGACGGCTTTTGACGCGGCGGGAACTCGACGAACGTCTGCAGAAACTGTCCGACGATCTCCTGAGCTGGCACGAAGACGAACATGCGGTCGGCCATCCATTTTCCGTAGAAGATGCTCTCGTCGGCGCGCTCGAACGGATCGCTCCGGAGGTTGAAGAGTTTCGGCGTGCGCAGCCTAACGAACGGGTCCTGCCACACCTCGAAGCCTTTGGCGCGCTGCTCGAGGAAGTGCACCTTCCATTGGTCGACGCGCAATGCCATGAGGTCGCCGTCGTCGCTCCAGTACATGATGCCCCGTCGGGGATTCTCCTTGACTTCCCCCTTGAGGAAGGGCAGCAGGTTGTAGCCGTCGATGTACACCTTGAAGGTCTTGTTGCCGGCCTTGTGTCCCTTCCTGAGCTTTTCGACGATGTTGGGCTCGCCGGCTGCGGCGAGCAGCGTCGGCAGCATGTCCATGTGCGAGAAGATCTCGTTGGACACCGTGCCCGGCTCGATGACGCCGGGCCAGCGGATCGCGCAGGGCACGCGCCACCCGCCCTCGTAGTTGGTGTCCTTCTCGCCGCGGAATGGTGTCGTGCCGCCGTCGGGCCAGCTCATCACCTCGGCGCCGTTGTCGGTCGAGTACATGACGATCGTGTTGTCGGCGATGCCTAACGCGTCGAGCTGCTCGAGCAACTTACCAACGTGTCCATCGTGCTCGACCATTCCGTCCGGATACACACCGAGCCCTGTCTTGCCCTCCGATTCCTTCTTGAGATGCGTGAAGACGTGCATGCGAGTCGAGTTCCACCAGACGAAGAAGGGCTTGTCGTCGGCGACAGCCTTATCGATGAACTTCAGACTCGCCTCGAGGAACTCCTCGTCGATCGTCTGCATCCGCGTGGTGTCGAGCGGGCCCGTGTTCTCGATCTTCTGCGTCCCATCGGGATTGGCCCAGCTGTGCAGCACGCCACGCGGCCCATACTTCTTTCGAAATTCAGGATTCTTCGGATAGTCCGGGTTCTCGGGCTCCTGCTCGGCGTTCAGATGATAGAGATTGCCGAAGAACTCATCGAAGCCGTGTACCGTTGGCAGGAACTCGTCGCGATCGCCAACGTGGTTCTTGCCGAACTGACCGGTGACATAGCCTAACGGCTTGAGGAGATCGGCAATGGTCGGATCCTCCGGCTGCAATCCGACCTTCGCGCCCGGCAGGCCAACCTTCGTTAGGCCGGTGCGAATCGGATTCTGACCGGTGATGAACGCCGCGCGGCCCGCGGTGCAGCTCTGCTGGCCGTACCAGTCGGTGAACATGCAGCCTTCCCTGGCCACGCGATCGATGTTCGGGGTGCGATACCCCATGATCCCGTGATTGTAGGCGCTGATATTGAACCAGCCGATGTCATCGCCCCAAATGATGAGAATGTTCGGCTTGCGACCGGACGCAGCTTTTCCCTTCGCCATGGACTCCTCCTCCCCGACGTGTGGCCCGACATGGACCGCCCGTCAGATTTGGCGAAGGACAAAAACGCGATCTATTGGCCGAAAGGGGGGGGCCAGCGAATGTCGAACGCGTTGGCGTAGAGCTGCTCGAGCTCGACGCGCCACTCCGCGATCGGCAGCGCTTGCTCCGTCGCGGGAAGGCGCGCGCCGACATACTCGTAAGGCGCGTACGGATCGAACGCGGAAGACAGCTCGCGCTGGAGCAGGCACTGCGGCTGTACATAGACGAATCCCGCTTCCCGCCAGAGCGCCCACAAGAGGTGCGGCGCTTCGTCGTCGCCGCGAAACGACGACATCAGCGCCGAGGACGGCGCACCGTAGAGGAGCCGCGAGACTCCTGCTTTCCATTGACGTTCGTAGTCGGCGATGGACCAGGCGCGCAGATCGAGACGGAAGTGCTGGCGCGCGTTGCCAATGACGAGCTCACCGACGGCATCGAGCGAATCGTGCGCGTACGTCAGCGCCGGCGCGAACACGCGGATCCGGAACATCTACGGCTACCTGCGGAGGGGGGAACCGTAAGATGCGCCGCGGACCAGTGGACGGCTACCTCGGCCGGCTGATGCGACCAAAGTCTACGTGCGCGGTCGCATTGCGAGTCGATACGCTCCGGTTCCGAGGTCGATCGGAAACAGAGCACCGCGGCACATCATTACAGAGAGAGGAGGATTTCGATGTCACGTACCTTGGCGCTACTCGTGGCCGCTACCGGCCTTCTGAGTGCCTGTTCCAATTCGACGCAGCTCGTCGCGACATGGAAGGAGCCGGGCGTAGCTCGCTATCCGCTGACGCACTCGCTGGCCGTCTTCATGACGAAGGACGCCGGCATGCGCCGCATGGTCGAGGACAAGTTGGCGGCGCGAATTCCGGGCGGCGTTCCCTCGTACAAGGTGATTCCAGACTCGGAGCTGTCGCGCATCGATTCGGTGAAGGGGCGGATCGCGGCGGGCGGCTACGATGGCGCGGTCATCATGCGTCTCGTCGGCATGAGCACCGAGGTCACGCCGACCGGTACCGACTTCTATGGCTATTGGGGCTACTGGGGTACCGCGTACGACCCGGTCTACTACACGACGCAGCAGTTCTACTCCGTCGAGACGACAGTCTACTCGCTCACGTCGGACAAGCTGATCTGGATGGGGCGGAGTCAGACGGTGGATCCCAAGAACGCGAACAAGCTCGCGGACTATTCGGTCAACTTCGCCGTCAACAACATGAAGAAGGACGGAATCATCAGGTAGCGAGCGACCTGGAGGCCAGTGCCGTCATTCCGAGGAGTGAAGCGACGAGGGATCCGCACTTCGAGCGTCAGGGTGCCGATCCCTCGTCGTTTCGCGCCTCGGCATGCCAGAGGCTATCCTCCGGCTTCCGCCTAACGATAGCCGAAGCCCATCGACAGGCTCACGTATTGAAAGCGCTGCTTCCTGCTCCCGAGGAACGCGCCGCTCTCCGAGGGCAAGTGGTAGCGGAGGCTCACGATGCCGCCCGTGCCGTACCACGCGGCGAATGCGAGACCAACCTCGGGCACCAACACGACGTTCCAGTTCTTCCGACTGCGCTGGTCGAGTCCGATCTGAAAGTACTGATCGATGTACTGCACGCCGGCGCCGCCACCGACGTACCAGCGCGGGTCGTTGGAGTTCGACATCGGATACCAGGCCACGGTGGCGAGGGCGGGGGCGATGAGCAGATGATGATACTGATCGCCTGTCGCCGCGCCGCCGGGAAAATCGAAGGTGCCGGATTGCCGGTGATAGAACTCGTTAAACCCGATCAGCATGCCGAGGGAGGTGTGGGGATGATTCAGCCACCGTCCCTCCCACGCCGCGCCACTCCAGCTCCCGCCGCGACCGAATGCGGGCCCCTGTCCGACCGGGATAGCGACGCTGTACTCCATCGCGGTGAGATACTGGTCCGTATCCTGGGCCGACAACGACGGCGCGATGATCGCGGTGAGGACGGCGAGCGCGGCGAGTCGATGCGTCATGGACGCTCCAGATAGGGAGACTGCGTGAACGCCTGGTCGATTCCCTTGAGCGCGCCATCGAGACTCGACTCGGTGAGTACGCCGTCGACCCCGGCCGCCCAGAGCAGGGGAACGCGCTTCGCGCCGGTGTTGCCATGCGCGACGTCGAGCATCGTGACGACCAGCGTCCCCGACTGATAAGTGAAGGTGACCGCATTCACGGGATAGCCCCACACCCACTCGGGTCCATAGCCGACCGGCCAGCCAGGCCACCATCCCCAGGCGCTCCACCAGTCGGCATAGGCGACGCCGGTGTTCGTTTGCTCGAGCACGGCGGTGAGCACGACGACGTCCGGACGCTCGGCGCGGACGTCGGTGATCTCGCGCCAACCGAACGCAAGCAAACCAGCGCGGATCTGCGCCAGGATCTTGGCGTCACCGTTGTGACCAATGACGCTGGCACCAACCGTCTTCGCGTGAATGACAGTGTCCGGCAACGCGAAGGTCCGCGCGTCGCGCAGCGGCGCCTGGCTATCGACGAGCGTGGTAACCGAGGCGAGCTGCGAGACGCTGGTGATCTGATAGGGGTAGCAGGTCGTCCCGATGGCGACCGAGACCGCGAGAAGGATGAGAGATGCGCGTGCTCGCATGATCGCAGAGTGTCCGGCGGGGACACCCGCGGGCAGTGGACATTCGTCTCACCTCAAGCGAGTCGTTGAATCGCCGGCGGCTTCCAGCTGCCGTCGAGAATGGATTTCGACGGCCAATAGAGTCGCAGTACGAGAGTGAAGGCGTCGGACGGCGCGGGGAGCCAATTCGTCTCGTGCTCCCTTCCCGGTGAGCTGTGCTGGATGTACAGCGTGAGGGATTCGTCGGCGCCAGTCGTTAGGTTGTCGCGGTCGCCGATCGCGTAGCGGCCAATCGGATTGGCGACGAAGGTCTGCCGCGCGCTGTACATCGTGAGGGACCAGAAGGCGTTCACCGGCGGCAGCGCGCCCTTGGCAAAGGTGATCCGATACTTGTGCGCTCCATGCAGGGGTCGACCCTCGCCGTCGGCTACGGCGAGTGGATAGACGGCGTCGTCAGGCAGGTTTGCGCCGAGGCCGACGAGGGCAACGACGGCGCGCAACAGGTAGTTCGTTCCGAATCGGCCGACGCCCTGGGCGAGGAACTCCCAGCCATTCACGACCGCGCCGAGGGGCCCCTTCGACTGCTCCATCATTCTGGTGCGGCCGGCGCTCGCGCCGGCGGCGAGCGCCGGTGGCGCGGTGGCGGCGTCGATCGGCGCTCCCGGACGAATGCCTAACGTGGCAAAACGTTCCATCGCCCGTGCATCGGCGGGCAATGGGGGATTGGCCTTCATGAGCGCGTTCATCCGGCCGAAGAATGCCGCCGCGTCCATCCTCGCCACCTGATCCGCGGGCGGCGTCACGGTATCCACCGACGCGTCGACGGGACGTTCGGCCGGCGCCGCCGCGCTCCCGAACGCGCTCAGCGGTGTGAGCACATACTGATCCTGGATCTCGTGTACCGCGGCATAGTCGCTCGCGCCGTTCGTCTGCGTGCGGCCGATGAGCCACGCCATGTTCGTCGGCACGCGGATCTCGGTGAGCTCCGCCGGCAGCTTGCCGTGCCACTCCGGGCCGACGATGGCGACCGTTGTTTTCGCCGGGCCCGTCGTGCGTGTTCCCGGGCCGGCGACGACGTTCGTCCAGGCGTCGAGGAGCTGCATGAGGTAGAAGCGGCGCCCCATGTCCGGCAGGGCGAGGACCATCGGCTCGTTGGTGAGATCGAGCCAGGCGACGGAATAGAGTGTATCGGCGTTGGGCCTCACGACGTCGGTGAAGGTCGCGTCGGGAAAGGCGCGAAGGTGCGCGAACATGTTGGTCGGCGCGTGCAGGCCTTCCGGCTTCGTGACGGCGGTCTGCACGGCGCGCGTTGCATCCATCAGCACGAGCGGGTAGCCGAAAATGTAGGCATCCGCCGCGACCTTGCCGGCTTCGGCCGCGCTCGTGGTACGTACGGGTACTGGCTGTGCCTTCATCTTTCGCATCGCGTCCGCCTCGGGCGTTCGTCGGCGTCGGCGCGGCACCGCCCGCGCCCCCCACCGCGCTGATCCCGTTTGGTGTGCTCAGCGTTTCTTCGCGACGATAGAGCGCGGTACGCGTGATCGGCATTGGACCAAGGGCCGTCGGCCAAAGGGCCAATGGCTCGCCGCGCTCGTTAGGTGCGATGCTCACTCGAGGTCGATTCTCGCGCGCCGCCCACGCCGGACGCGCACGCACACTTGCCGAGGCGACATCGTGCCACTCGCTGCGATCATCCTGCTGACGATCAAGATCAGCATCGTCGTCACCGTGCTCGGGCTCGGACTCAGCGCCACCGCCCACCAGGCGACATCGCTCTTCCGTGATCCCCCGCGCCTGTTCTGGTCGCTCGTTGCGATGATGCTCATCATGCCGCTCTTCACGATTCTCGTCGCGCGGACGTTCGATCTCGACCTGCCCGTGAAAATCGCGCTCGTCACGCTCTCGGTCTCGCCGGTGCCGCCGATCTGGCCCAAGCGATCGATACAATCCGGTGGAACCGAGGAGTACACGATCGGGTTGCTCGTCGCGACCGCCGTCCTGTCGATCGGCATCATCCCGATCGCGATCGAGATCGTCCAGGGCATCTTCGCGGTCCCGCTCTCCGTGTCACCACTCGCCGTCGCGAAGCTGGCCCTGGCCACCGTCCTCGCGCCGCTCTTCGTCGGGATCGGCATTCGGCGGCTCTGGCCGCGCGGCGCCGAGCGGGCCGCACGGCCAGTGCTCACGACCGGCTTCGTCGTGCTCGTCTCGAGCGCGCTGCCACTTGTCTTCAAGGACTGGTCGGCGATGACGTCGCTCGTCGGCAACGGCACGCTGTTGACGATGATCGCGTTCGTGATCGTCGGCCTCACCGCGGGCCATCTGCTGGGCGGGCCGACGCAGCAGGATCGATCGGTGCTCGCGCTCGCCTCGGCGACACGGCATCCGGGGATCGCGTTGGCGATCGCGACGGCGAATTTTCCTAACGAGAAGCTCGTGCCCGCCGCGATCCTGCTGTACATGCTGGTGACCGCCATCGCGGTGACGCCCTACCTCACCTGGAGCAAGCGGCAGTCGCAGCGCGCCCGGCACAAACCGATCATGGCGCTGCGGTAGTGCCGCCGTGCGACGACGCGTGCGGCAGGCGGCTCGAGCGGTCGTCGTCATTGCGACTCCTTGTCTGTCCGCCACGGTCGCGCACGCGCAGTCGAAGGTGAACGAGTGGTGGCCAGAGCTGGACGTCTATTGGACGGCGCCGTCGCGAGAGCTCCGGTTGTTCGGACTCTCCTCGATCGCCCGCGGCCTCGAGACGGATGACCGCCAGCTCACGCTCGGGCTGCACGTCGACTATCTCCCGCTGTCGTGGGGCTATGTGCGAGTGGGTTATAGCTGGATTCGGTCGCTCGAGCATACGGCGTTGCCCGAGGAGCGCGCGCTCGCCGAGGTCCACTTTCCGAAGACGACCGGCAAGCTGCGCTTCCGGAATCGGACGCGCGTCGAGTTTCGCTGGATCGGCGGAGAGCCATCGCAGCGAATCCGGGAGCGAGTGCAAGTCGAGCGCGAAGTGATGGTGTCCGACAAGCATCAGCTCGTCCCGTATGTGACTTATGAGCTCTATTGGGATTCGCGCTATCACGCGATCTCGCGCAGCGCATACCGGATCGGCTCACAGTATGTCGTCAGCCATCCGGTGACGATCGACCTCTCCGCCGTGCGCCAGGACAATCGCTTCGGATCGCCGCGCGCCGTGAACGCGCTCTGGCTGCGGCTGGAGCTCTCCTATTGAGGCAGCGCAGAAACAAGAGCGGGCGCGATGGTGCCGCGCCCGCTCTTGTTTCACCCCACGGCGTCTTGCCTAACGGTTCACTAGTGGCGACCGCCGTTGTTCGCCAGCCCCTTGTTCACGAGCACGCGCACCGTCGCGCGCCGGTTCATCGCTCGGCCATCCGGCGTGGCGTTCGTAGCGATCGCGTTCGCCGATCCAAACCCGGTCGGATTGAGAATGCGGCGGAGCGGGATGTCCCTCAGCTCGAGATACCGCACCACGGACACGGCGCGCGCCTGGCTCAACTGCAGGTTGTGCGGGTTGCTTCCGGTCGTGTCGGCGTAACCTTTGACCTCGATCACGTAGCCCTTCAGCCCGGAAATGCGGCCGATCATGTCGTCGAGGACGCCCTTGGCGCCGTCGACCAGATCGGACACGTTCGTCGGGAAGTTGACGACGGTCGAGATCTTTTCCTCGTAGTTATCGAGATTTGTAACTCTCGCGTTGACGTGCGTAATGCTATCCGCGAGCCGTCGTTTCACGACCTCGATGCTGTCGGTGTTGGCCGCCACCTGGTTGCGGGTCATTTCGGACCCGACATTGATCTGCTGGGCGGTATTCATCGAATGCTTCGAGAATCTGACCTTGTCGGCGATGACCATGCCGTCCGGGCCACCCCGTCCCTCGACTTGCATCATGAGCCCGGGGATGATCGTCGACTCGTCGCGCTTTTTGCGACTCATCTTGAACAGGCCGTTCGGCGTGCCGATCTTCGTGTCTGGCGTCAGGAGAACGGTGTGCAATGCCGTGTTTCCTTCGCGCACGCGCACCGTGTCGCCCCTTCGGTCGAGGACGACGCCCGCGAACTTTGCCTTCTCCCCTTCGGCAGTCGTGACCAATGGCGGCAGCGACTGCGCCGTCGTGTCCTGTGCCGACGCTCGCGGCGCGAAGGCGAGCCCTGCGACGAGTAGCGGTGCCAATCGGGAACGCACCACGTTCGTGAGGACCAGTGCGTTGTTTTTCATCATTTGCCTCCCTGGAAACTGCTTACGAACCAAAGCTCACGGCGGCGCCGGATTGCTGACATTGGACTAATGGTCACACGGCGTACCACTGCCGCCGTGAGACGGCGCGCCGGCGGCGCGGGACGGCGTTAGCCAAAGGTCCACTCGTCGCGCCCGTGCACGCGGTCTAGTCTGTGGAATGACCAAACGTTACAGTTTGCTCATCGCGCTCCTTGCTCTGAGCAGGATCGCGGTGGCGCAGGATCCCACGCCCGGTGTCGAGCTCCCGACGGACGCGAGGACGACGACGGGTACGCGCCACGGCGGCTTCGTCGGTATCCCGGTGGTGACGTCGACGCCAACGCTCGGCTTCGGCCTCGGTGCGGTCGGCGCCTTCCTGTTCAGCCTCGATTCGGCATCGTCGAAATCCGTCGTCGGTATCGGCGGCGCCTACAGCGATACGCAAAGCTGGATCTTCGAAGCCGGCGGTCGCGTCGCCTTCCACGGCGATGCGCGCGAAGGCGCGGCCGGCGCGAATTACTTCGGCCTCAACTACGACTTCTTCGGCGTCGGCTTCGAGCAGGGCAATGCCGGCAACTCCGTCGACATCTCGCAGAATGGGGACGCGCAAATGCTGCAGATGCTGGGTCGCCTGAAGGGACGTTTCTACCTCGGGCCGAAGTACCTGCACCGCGGCATCTCGACGTCGATCGCGAAGGTCGAGCCGAGCACGTCGGACACCGTACTCGCGCTCGCGAAGTCGGAGCCGTCCGCGAACACATCGGCGTTAGGCTTCAAGGCCGAGTACGATTCGCGCAACCAGCAGAACGAGCCGACGAACGGCACCGAAGCCGACTTCGAAGCGATGTTCGCGACGACCTGGCTCGGCACCGATGACGCGTACGCCTGGTGGCGCGGATGGATCAACCAGTACGTCGCGCTCTCGTCGCACGATGCCGTCCTCGCCTTGCGGCTCACCGGGTGCAGCGTCGGGCATGCGGCGGCGATCTGGGAGCTCTGCCTCTACGGCGTCAATTCGGATTTGCGCGGCTACGCCGGCGGACGCTATCGCGACAACAGCATGTTCTCGGCGCAGGCGGAATTCCGGGTGCCGATCGTCGATCGCTTCGGCGCGGTGCTGTTCGGAGGTCTCGGCGCCGTCGAGCCCAGGTTCTCGGACCTGGCGATGGATCAGTTGCTGCCGGCGGGCGGCCTCGGCGTGCGCTACCTCATCTACGAGTCGTGGCACATCAAGGTCGGCGCGGACGTCGCGTGGGGTCGCAATGGCTCGGCGTTCTACCTGCGCCTGGGTGAAGCGTACTGAGGATGTTGCCCGGCGCGGTCGAGCGATCGCTCAGCGCGATGGATGCGCCGCGGTACGAGCGCGCCGAGCTTCAGGCGGAACACGACGACAGCGAACGCGACGAAGCCACGAAGTAAGTACTCACTCATCACCGGACTCATCGAGATTCGCATCCTGCCCTCCCGCGCTGAACGCGCCGTCGCCGGCATGAATAGCGACCGGACCCTGTCGCCGCCCAGTGGACTCTGGGACAAGGGAATGCATGTCAATGATCGCGATTGATGCGCCGAGCGCGGCGTCGGTCATCGACAGCGTCACGGAATGGACGCGCCTGGCGCTCGACGCGGCGAGTGTCATCGTCATCGCGATCGGCGGCGTGCAGACCTTCCGCGAGCTGCCCCGCGCACTGCGCGGGCGAATGCGCTTCACGCAGGTGCGGCTCGACTTTGCCCGCTACCTGGCGATGGCGCTCGAGTTTCAGCTGGCCTCCGACGTGCTCCAGACGGCGATCGCGCCGACGTGGGAGCAGCTCGGCATCCTCGGCGCGGTCGCGACGATCCGAACGGCGCTCAACTTCTTCCTGTCGCGGGAGATGGAGCACGAGCGAGAGCTCGTCGGCACGGACGACGGCGGCACCCGCTCGTTAGGTACGGCGGTCAGCGAGGGACCAGCATCAGGTCCGCGGACCGCGGCAGGAACGACGGTGTGAGCGCCTTCGAACAGGGATCGGGCGGCTGATGCGCCGCATCGAGCAGGAACGCCTGGGCGATCACCGCGACGCAGGAGGCACTGACCGCGCGCGCATACGCGAGGTGACCGATGCCCGGAAAGAGCACGCGATAGGCATGTGACAGGGTGCGGGCGGCGTCCGCGGCCATCTCCGGCGGCGTCTGCGCGTCGTACGAGGACGAGAACATCAGTGTCGGCACGTCGCTGGTGACGGGGTTGATCGCATCCATGCCGCTGAAGGGCACGCCGAGCGCGTCACACACCGGCCGCCCGCCGGCTTGCAGCACGCCGGAGGGAATGTCACCGCACAACACGATGTGGTAGATCACCGGATAGTTGGGTCCCGCGGTGCGGGCGAGCGCCGTCTCGTGCACGACGTGCAACACGAGCTCCGGCGACATCGTGCGGCGTACGGTGTCGCCGTGGGCGAGCTCCTCGAGCACCTGCGGCATCGCGCGCGCGAAATCTGTCCCGGCGTACGCGCCGACCGCGCTCAGCAAGTCGCGGCCGCGGAGGTCGAGGTCGAACCACCCCCCGCCCGACGGCAGATGTACGACGATGTGAACGGGCGGCGCGTCGTTCCGATCCAACGCGCTCGCGACTTTTCGCAACTCGCGGTATTCGGAGCTGCACGCCGCGCCCTTCTCGCAATCATCGATGAGTCGTTCGGCGACGACGCGCCGGCGTTGATCGAGGAGCTCGGGATCGAACGAGTCCGTGCTCTGCGGTGGCGCGACGCCGTCGAGGATGGCTGCTTCGACCATCGTCGGGTGCGTGCGCATGAGCTGCAGGGCGATCTTCGTTCCATAGGAGGTCGCGAAGAGCATCATGTGCTCGTAGCCCAGCGCCTTGACGACGTCGTACGTGTCGTCGAGCGCGTTGAGCGTCGTGAAAAGCCTGGGCTCGACTCCGCGTGCCCGCAGCCGCGCCGAAATCCTGCGCGCGGAATCGACGAGTGTCTCGATCGACTCCTCCCGCGTCGCGCGCCAGTGGTACGAGAGCATGCCGAGGTTCGGCGATCCACCACTTGCCGAGTCCCCCCAGCCGCGTTGGTTGAAGGCGATGATCGGTCGCTCTCGTAAGGCGAGCTGACCCACCGGCGAGGCCAGGAAGACCTGGGTGACGACGTCGATGGCGTCTTCGCCGGGGCCGCCGGCGAGGAACATAAGCGGGGTCTTCGCCTTCGCGGTTGGCGACTCGTACAAGACGACGGAGAGGACGACCGGCGCCAACCTCGCCGACGGGTCGGCGCGATTCTGCGGAACGACCACGGTGCCGCAGCGAATCCATGAGGTATCGATGCCGGTGACGGCGCGGGCCCGCGCCGGGCATGGACCGGGCGCGAACACCGGATCGGTCGCCGCCGTTCGGTTGTGACCGGCGGCCACCGTCGCCGTGAGAGACGCCGCGAGACACGCCAACCAGCTGGTGCGCCGACCGAGATTTACCGCGCTCATCCTGCCACCTCAGTGCAACGAGTCGAGCTCCGCCGCCCGCAACGCGGGCTGACGTAAGGCTCTCGACGGATGATGGCGGGGCGCGGGACGCGGGCTCCATTGGCCCTAGAGCCCACGGGTCGCGAAATGTTCCGAAGTGCTAATTGCGCCTAACGAGCCACCGGCAGTGTGAACAACCGCAGCAGCCCGCCGAGGCAGAGCGCGATCGCGAGCACGAGAACGATGCCGCGGATGCGGTCGGCGACGAGCGGACGGATCGCGCCGGCGAAGAAGAGTACGTTCGCGAAAATGACGGTCACGAACACGTAGCCGTCGCTGTTGCCGTTGGCCGCGTCGCCCGCGCGCAGCGCCGCGTTCGCGGCCGAGTCGAGCCGCTCCGCGTCGTCGGTGCGCGCGAGGTGATACTGCGGGAGCTGAAAGGGCAGCAGTCGCGCGATGTCGCTGTCGGGGCGCGAGCGCCACGCGGCAAAGGCGGAGCGGAACTCCGGACGAAAGTGCGCCTCGTACAGCGCGGTGAGCCTCGGCCGACCCTCGGCGTAGCCTTCGAGCCACTTGGCGAAGAGGACAATGTCGAGCAGGCGCTGTCGCGCCGCGTCGTCGTTCGCGCGCGACGCCTGGGCGCGGTACTGTGTCGAGAGATTGTATTGCGCCGCCTGGATGCCGCCCCAGATCGACGCCTGATAGCCGCTCCACGCCGTCGCGAGCGCCGCCATGGCCAAGACGAGACCGGCGATGTCCTCGCTGTGCGTCTGCGACCACGCCAGCAACGAGCGACGCTCACCCACGCGGATCGCTGCTCGAGCCGGATTGGCGGACGATGAGGCGGAAGCCGACGTGACTGGTCGACGTGTCGACCGGCTGCGGATAGCGCGCCGCCGGCCGATACCGACGACAGTAGTTAGGCGCGCAGAGATGCGATCCCCCCTTGAGCACCTTCCGCGGAATGCGAATCGACGGAAGACAGGGATCGTAGCTCTCGGCTTCGCCCGCGCTCGGGCCGCAGCAGCTCGCCTGCCGCGGCGTGTGAGACGTACGATACCAATCGGACGTCCACTCCCAGACGTTGCCGATCATGTCCCGCGCGCCGTAGCCGTTAGGCGGAAAGGCATCGACGGGCGAGGTGCCCTCGTAGCCGTCCTCGCGCAGATTCTCGTAGGGAAAGCGTCCCTGCCAGGTGTTGGCCATGAAGCGCCCGTCAGGCATGAACTCGTTGCCCCAGGCGTACACGGCGCCGTCGAGGCCTCCGCGCGCGGCGTGCTCCCACTCCTGCTCGGTCGGCACCTGCTTGCCGGCCCAGGCGGCGTACGCCGCGACGTCGCAGTACGCGACGTGCACCACCGGATGATTCTCGAGTCCGTCGATCGTGCTGTCCGGTCCCTGCGGGTGGCGCCAGTCCGCGCCGAGCATGAACGTCCACCAGTTGGCGAGGTGGCTCAAGTCGACCGCATGTTGCGGCTTGGTGAACACGAGCGAGCCCGGATGCAGCATCTCGGCGACCGCGCCCGGGTAGTCGGCGGGATTCGGCGGCAGCTCGGCGAAGGTCACGTATCCGGTGGCATCGACGAATTCGGCGAAGCGCGTGTTGGTGACAGGATACTCATCGATCCAAAAACCCGCGACGGTCGCGCGGTGCGCGGGGCGCTCTTCCGCGTAGTGCGCGTCGGACCCGATGAGACTCTGCCCGGCGGGGACCCACACCATGTTCGGCGACGGCGGCGCGGAGGGCGGCTCACTGACGACGCGCGCCGGCGCGTCGGACGTGACGAGAGACATACATCTTCTCCGATCGTGTGAGAACGCGGCCACGCATCCGATACGGATGCGCGCCGCGTTGCCCGGCACGTTCGGCTTCTTCAGCCGGCGATGCTATTGCCCTTTGGTCCCTCGACGCTCCGCGCTGGCGCCGTCTCGATGATCGCCTCGAGCTCGTCGAAGCTCACCGGCTTGATGAGATGATAGTCGAAGCCGGCCATCGCAATGCGATCGTCGTCTTCGCCGTCGCAGCGCCCGCTCAGGGCAACGAGCAACGTGTCATCGAAGACCGCGTCGTGCCGCAGCCAACTGGCGACCGCGACGCCATCGTGCTCTCCGCGCAGACCGATGTCCAACAACACGACCTCGGGTTGAAATGCGCGCGCGGTGTTCATGACCTCGTCAGCGGCGAATGCCGTCATTACGGCATGGCCCGACAGGCGCAGCAGCTGCGCGATGGCATGGGCAACGGGAACGTAGTCATCAACGACCAGGATACGGCTTCGGCGCACGGCGAATTCACTCCTCTCTGCCACTTCGTGGCGTTGCGCGCAACGCTATCACGCGCTTGACGTACCGGGTATCCGTGAATGTGTTTGTCGCTGTATCGGAATGTTACGTGGTGGACCTCCGCAATACTCCGCGTGCCTAACGTCATTGGCCGTGATCGGGGTTGCGGAGCGCGTACTGGATCAGCTCGGCCGTACTCCGGACGCCGAGCGTTTGCATCATTTCGTACTTGTGGCTCTCGACCGTGCGCGGCGACAAACGGAGAATCGCCGCGATCTCCTTCATGCGCTTTCCTTCCGCGATGAGTCGGAGGACTTGCCGTTGTCGCAGTGTGGGGCGCGCGACTTGGTTCGTGGACGCCGCCGTATTGATCGCGGCCATCACATCCTTCGTGATGAGTGGAGTCAAATACGCGCGTCCGCCGAGCACTTTGCGAATCGCCGTGATTAATTCCTCGCCGGCGGAGTTTTTCAACACGTATCCCCACGCGCCAAGTCGAAATGCTTCCGTCGCGAGATGTGCGTCGGCGTGCATTGTGAGCACGATCACACGCGATGAGATGCCCAGCGTCGCGAACTCACGCAGCACGTCGAGCGCGCCGAGGCCGGGCATCGCGAGATCGGTGACGACGACGTCGGGATGCAGTCGCTTGGCGGCGTCCACGAGCGAGACGCCGTCGGAGACGCTGCCAACCAACTCGAATTCGTCTTTCAGTAGACTGCGGAGGCCATCGGCGACGATGACGTGATCATCCGCGAGCAGCAGCGTGGGCCGGTCCATGTGAGTCTCCAGTCGGAACGCGGATGGATATGCGAGTGCCATGACCCGGCGAGGAATCGACGCGCACCGTCCCGCCCACGAGGCGGACGCGCTCGTCAATACTCGTCAAACCGAGTCCACCGCGACGACGCGCGGCGGTCTCGTCGAATCCCATTCCATCGTCGGCTATCTGCAGCTCGAGCGCGTTCTGGCTCGTGTGCAGCGTCACGAGTGCCCCCTGCGCGCCGGAGTGTCGCGCCGCGTTGCGGAGCGCTTCCTGAGTCACGCGATAGACGCACAGCGCGACGTCGTCCGAGACGCTGATGTCGCGCGGCTTCGCCGAGAGCACGGCGCGCATCGAATCTCCCCGACCATACTGGGAGCAGAGCTCGGCCATCGCCGGCACGAGGCCGGCGTGGCGCAGCGCCGCCGGATGCAGCTCGTGGGAGAGCGCGCGCAGATCATCGGCGGCCCGCATCGCCTGGGCCTGCAGCGACGCCACCTCCTCGCGGATCGCGGCATCGTTAGGTAGACGTCGTTTGAGCGCGCTGAGACTGATGCCGAGCGCGGCGAGCTGTTGGCTCACGTCGTCGTGCAGGTCGCGCGCGATGCGCGCTCGTTCGACTTCGGTCGCGGTGAGCAGACGTCCGGCGAGATTGCGAATCTGACCCAGGCTCTGATGCAGCGCGCGCTGACTCGCCGTGAGCGCGGTCGATGCCCGCTCACGATCCCGCACGACGGCACTGAGACACAGCATCGGCACGGCAATCGCAAGCAGCTGGAATTGCAGCGCGGGCACGATCGCGCCCGGCGCGTGCCCGGTCGCGACACTCCCGATCCCCGACATCGCCATCCACGTCGTGAGGTAGCCCAGGGCGAGGAGCGCGCCGCCGGTCGTGCCGACGCCGAAGCGGACCGCGGACCAGAGGAGGAACACGAGAGGCAGATACGCGACCGCGGCGCCGCTGACGGACTCCGTGGGTCGTGACAGTGCGAACGCCTCCGTTATCAGAAGACCCGCGAACAAAAGCGCCCCCTCGACCCACCGGGAGCGCAGATATGGCATGAGCGCCTCGCGCCTCACGCCGATCACCGCAAGCGCCGTGGGCACGAAGATGACATTCGTTAGAACATTCGCCCGCGCGCGCGTCTCGTAGGCGAGCCAGAAGTCCTGGCCCCAGTGCGTCGCCACGGTGATCCCGGCGTCCGCGAACGACAGGAGCAGCGTGGGAACGGCGGCGACGAAGAGGAAAACGAGCATCGAGCGCAATCCCTCGATCCGCGACTCGTTTGGCGACGCGATCCGCCAGAGCAGCGCCCCCAGCGCGGCGTCCGCGCAGTTCGTGACAAAGAGCATCGACATCGTCGCGAATGGCGCGTGCTGTTGCCACGCGACGAGCATATGGGCGGGGAATGCCCCGGCCAAGAGCATCAGCCAGCTCCGAGGCGGGGTGACGAGAAGCGCGACCAGGAGGACGGCGTTCGGCAGCCAGAGCACCGACTGCGGGACCACGGGACTCTGAAAGAAGAAGCCGATCCGTCCGCCGGCGTAGTACGCGAGCGCGACCAGCACCACGCGCCAGACAATGAAGACCTGGGACACGCGAACGGGCGCGGTCACGGCTGCCGCGTCGCGCGCGGCATCCGGCATCCGCACGATCCGCGGAAACGCCGTCAAGTGCAACCGTGTACGCGTTTGCACGTGGGAATAGAGTCGCATGCGGTGGCTGCCGGTCGTACCGGGGACCGGTCCCGGTCGTAATAGGCGATGCGAAAAGTCCGCGCCGCCTCTGACGAGTGTATCTCCGTTTGCGGGTCTCCTCAACCCGTATTTTTCCGGGGTCGACGTCGAAGATGAACAAACTTTAATGTGCCGCGTCATCTGAGGAACATCCAGATCAAGCTCAGGGCGCCCAGGAACAATGCGCTCAGGGTGAAGGTCTCCACCAGGGCTCGCGTCGGCTGATAGTCGAGGCGCTCGATCGCCCGATCCACCTTCAGGTATCGATGCATCGCAAACGCCATCACCGCGAACCCGTAAATCACCATTCCAAAGCCGATCTGCTTCGTATCCCGGAGAATGCGAAGGGGGCGCTGCGACACGTCCAGCCCCCCGTGCTCAGCCAGGTAGATACTGAAGCGATTGACCGTGATGCCGAGACTTATCAGCGAGAGCGCCGTCCGAATGTACGCCAAATGTGTGCGCTCGTTGGACAGGTACTCGGACGCTTGGTAATGACGAATCGACGGATTCTTGCGGGCGTCGTCGACGTCGTCGCCGGCACGCCGATGGTCGCGAGCGGGCACGGTCATGAAACATCTCCGATTTGGCGAGGCTTTCGGGATCGGCGCAGTGGCGGTCGGAAGTGACGTGGCTCGGCGGCACCGGCCGTCTCGAATAGCTCAGGGCCCTGGCCCTCGGTCGATGAGGGAATCGAGGCTGAAGCGAAACCGACGAGGGAGACCCAGCTGAGCGGCTCCTCGCCCGCATCGCCCCAGGGCTCATCTCGCGTCAACGACCAACGCAAACCGCAGCGATGAAACTGAAAACGGTGGCTCGGCTCACCTCGGATTCGCAGGATGCCGTCGCCACGAAGGATACTGTCCGGAAGGGCGCTCACCCATCCCTTGAATGCACCTGCATCCACACTGGTACGCGTCGTCAGAAGCCAGGCCCGATAGTCCTCCGCGTGTCGGGGCTGCGCGATGCGGGTCCGCCGCTCAGTGTCGACGGCGTACGTCGGGGTCCACTCCCCATGAATCGCGTGCACTGGAGCATGATCGAGGCTGGTGCCGAGAATCATCGCTGCGGGAAGACCGCATCGCACGCTCTCGACGAGGCGCGCACGGGTCGTGCGCTGCAGCAGCCAGCGCCGTGTGGCCTGGAGCTCGGACGGATTCACGCGGTCCACCTGGTTGAGGACGAGGAGCTCCGCGTGCTGGAGCTGCGCCTCGAGATTGGAGTCGAACTCGACCTCGTCGTCTCTGACTCGCAGCACGTCGGGCGCACTCACGACCACGACCGTCCCTCCGGGACGGAACCCCGGCAGGTAGGCGTAGCCGGATGTGCGGAGCGGGCTCGCCGAGGCAGAGGCTTCAACCACGACGTGGCCGGGAGGTCCGACGACTCGACGCGTATGAATCATGGACAGCGCCGTTCCGATCTCGCCGTCGAGTGACAAGCACGCTGAGCCGTTGTGCAGCACTACCGAATTACCGTCGGAGCTTGCGATGAGGTCATCACTCAACGCGAGCGCACTCGGATGATCGAGCACGACGGCGATGCGACGACCGTCGTTGTGAGTGAGCAGTCTGCGTAGTAGAGTTGTTTTCCCCGCCCCTTCGGGACCGCCGACGATGGTGAGCGGGATTCGTTGACCACCACCACGCGCGAGCACGAATCGATTCATCAGGCCTCCTCGATCGCGTCGCTGCATCAACCACGATCGGAGTGGAAGCATCTCTCGACACAACGCGATCGATCAATTGGCCCAAGAGCCCAGCGGTGCGTCGACGATCTCATCGGCGCGACGAGTGCAATCTCGGAGAACTCCCCATGATGGGTCCTTGGTCCAATCGCAACGGCGCCGCGAGAGCGAATCCTTTGGTATCGCCTAACCGCGTTGCGTCGAAGCGTGCGGAGGACCAGCAGGACGCAAGACACGAGGATCGAATGCGGCTTCGCACCACTTCTTCCATGCTTCGTCGTTCCGCGAGGTCATCCGAAGCCGAGACGCCCGTTCTGGTGACGCCGCCTCGCACCGCCGCCGCGCTCGACACGACGCAACATCAACCCGCCGATCTCTCGTCGCTCGACCAGATCGCGCAGGCGAAGGAGGCGTTGCAGCGCGCGATCGCCGAGCTGTCCCACGATCTGCGACAGCCGCTCACCTCTCTCAACATGAATATCCAGACCGCCGTGCGATTGCTGCAGCAACCGAATCCGCGCGTGGCGGCTGCTCTCGATGCGCTGTCGGATTGCCTCGACACGGAGCGGGACATGCTCGAGTTGCTCGGCTATGCAAAGCGCCGCGCCTTGGCGCTGTCGAGCCGGAATAGTCTGTTCCCGCTCAACGACCTCGCGCGTGACATTTTGCTGACAATTCACAGCGTCGAGCCGCGTTGGCGTTCGCGCGTCGACGAACGACTGGCCTCGCCGTCGCCGATGGTCGCCGCCGGCGCGGCACGTCTCCGGCTCGTGTTGCTGAGCACCCTGCGTCGCGCGATGATGCTGGATGAGTGCGATGGCGAGACGGAACCATCGCTCGTGCTCGAGACGCGCGTCTTGAAGGAGCAGGCAGAACTGTCCATCAGTGGCCTGCCGCTTTCCTTGCCGGTGGCATACACCTTTCAGTCGTTGTTCATGCTGACCACGACGCTCGTGCGTCATCTCAAGGGTGTTGTGCATCTCGCGATTCGAGATGCGAAAGCGGTTCTCGTCGTCTCGCTCCCCACCGCGACTCCGCTCACCGATCTGATTCAGGCGGGTGATCATGGAGACTGAGTCGTTGGTCGTCGTCGTTGACGACGACGAGCGTATTTGCCGGGCCGTGCAGCGTGTGCTCACCGAGGGTGGGTATCGCGTGCGGACCTTCACGTCGGCGGCGAGCTACCTCGCCGAGCAGGACGCGATGGAGCCGGCCTGTCTGGTGATCGACATCAAGATCCCGGACCTCGACGGCCTAACGATGCTCCGCGAGTCGCGCGCTGCCGGCCTCGAGACGCCGGCGGTCTTCATCACCGGCAGCGCCGACCTCGACGCCGCCGTGAAGGCGATGAAGCTGGGCGCGTTCGATCTCCTCGAGAAGCCACTCGACGATCACGTACTGCTCGCCGCGGTGAACAGCGCGACGCAGCGGGACGCGCAACAGCGCGCCGGACGCCGCCAACTGGCGGCGCTCTGGCGCGCCCTCGAGACGGTCACCGCTCGTGAGGCCGAGGTCTGCGCGTTGGTGACGTCGGGACGCCTCAACAAGCAGATCGCGGCCATCATCGGGACGACGGAAAAAACGGTGAAGGTGCACCGCGCTCGCGCCATGGCCAAGCTGGGCGCGCACTCCGTCGCCGAATTGGTACGTGTAGTGGACTATCTGCTCGGGGCGGACACGCCCTCGAGCATCGTGACGCCGGACCATCGTGTCCTGCATCGCCCGCGCGTCCTCGACATCATGGCCGCGGCGCTAGGTCAGGCGAACGCTGCGAACGCGACGAACGCCGCGCCGGACACGCTCACGAGTCATAGCGAAAGTATTCGCGGACGCTCCACAGGATCATCCGATAGTGGAGATCGTCTTCCGGCCTCGTAGTCGCTCGTAGCGCGCCGCGCGCCGTGGCGCGCTTCAGAGCGATCACCATTTGTTCCGGCTTGCTGCCGCGATCGCGCAACTCCGCGGCGGTCGCGCGAACGGTGCGCTGCAACTCTCCCGCAAGCGGCGAGCATTCCCAGGGCTCACATGCGAGCACGCCTCGCATGAGGGCGCGAAGGCGAGTAATCGGTTGCGCCTCGGCGACTGATAATGCGGCGGGGAAGGTTCGCGCGGGTAGTGTCGGCATAACGCACAAAGCTTCACTCGGCGCTCGCCGCGGCCATTGGCCTTTAGCTACATAAGCGACGACGTCCCGGGAATCGGTGGGTGCGGTCTTTGGTCCACTGTGCGCGACATCACCGAGAGTGACAACCTCCGGCCAGGCAGCACCGGAGGGAAGCCATGGCGAACGAACACGTGGCGCACTCGACTGACCGAAGATTCCGGGAGCGCCGCGAACCAAACGGCGCGATCGGCACTGGCGCACGCCATCTGTCTTGGCTTCCACTGCTCCTCGTGGTCCTGTCGCTCGCTGGACTCGCGGCCGCACCCCTCGTTCTGCAACAACGAACGCGCAATGTGCGAGACGACATGCGCAGCGTCGGCGAGCCAGGGCGATTGTTGCTCGGTGAGTTGCGACTTGGTCTCGCGCGTGAGCTGGCGACGGAAATGCGCTTCGCCGTCGACCGGGAAGCTAGCGCGCTCGTGGAATTCCAGCGCGCCGCGTCGCGCGATGACTCTCTCCTCGGCCGTCTCGACGCAACGTTGCGTGTCATGGGCCCGGACGCGCGCGCGTCGGTGGCCGGCGTTCGCGAGAGTATCCGTCGCTGGCGGCAATTCGCCGCGTCGAACGCGCAGGTGTCCTCGGTCGACGTCCTGCGACAGGCGGTCCAGCATGGCGTGAATTACGAAGCCCTGTTGCTCGCAACGGTGCGTGTCGATTCGGCAGTTGCGCGGGCGATGCAATCGCGACGCCTCCAGATCGAGCGCGACGAGGGGCTCGAGTTGGAGGTCGCGATCACCTTCGTGATCGTCGGCGTCGTCGCGTCGGCCGCGGTGCTCATTCTCACGCTGCGCGACCGGCACCTCCGCCTCGTGCTCAAACGTCGCGCGGAAGAGGAGGCATCGCTTCGTCGCCTGGCGGGGTCGCTCAGCGGCGCGTTCACGGTGAACGAAGTGGCGGAGCTCACGGTCGCGGCCGCGCTCAACTCGAGTCGAATCGGCGGCGCGTACCTCTCGCGGGCGATCGACGGCGATCTGGTGACGATCGCGGGCCAAGGCAGCTGCGCCCCGATCGCAGGGACGCGCGCGCGCGTCCCGGCCTGGTTACGGGACGGAAAGAACGGCGATCATCCGCGGATCTATACCACGGAAGTGCGGCGGCCCTCGCGGGACGGCAACGGGCATGTCGAGGAGTGCACGTCCGGCTCGCTGCTCGTCGTGCCGCTGCGGCACAACGGAGACGTGATCGGCACGTTAGGCGTCGCGTCGGCGGGCGGCCGCCGACAGTTTCGAGAGTCCTCATTGCGCTTCGGCCGCGCGCTGGGCGATCTCGCGGCCGTGGCGTTGCACCGCGCCGAGGCGCTCGACAACGAGCGGCGCGCGCGCGCCGAGGCGGAATCCGCCGTGCGCACGCGCGACGAGGTCGTGTCGATCGTGTCGCACGACCTGCGCAATCCACTCATGGCCATCCTCGGCAGCGCCGATCTCCTTCTCGAGCTGATCAGCGAGCCGGGACACGAGACCGAACGGACCCAGCTCGCGACACTGAAGCACGCGGCGGATTCGATGAACCGGCTGATCCGCGATCTGCTCGACGTGACACGCCTCGAGTCCGGACCGCTCCCCGTCGAGCGCAAGCACCTCAATCTCGTCGACGTCGTCGACGAGGTCGTCGGCATGTTCCAACTGTCGGTGCGGGCTCGCCACGTCACCGTGCAACGCGAGGCGCCACAGCAACTGCCGGTCATCTACGGCGATCGCGATCGCCTGGCGCAGGCGCTCTCCAACCTCGTCGCCAACGCGGTGAAGTTCACCCCCGAGGGGGGACAGGTGAAAGTCTCGGTCGAGGTGCGTGCCGACGGCGTGTACGCGTGCGTTCGAGACACCGGCCCCGGCATTCCGCCCGACCAGATTCCACATCTGTTCGATCGATTCTGGCAAGCGTCGCGAAACGATGGTCGGGGGTTGGGGCTGGGACTCTTCATCGTCAAGGCGATCGTCGAGGCGCACGACGGATCGGTCCACGTTCACAGTGTACTCAACGAGGGCTCGACCTTCTGCATCCAGCTCCCGCGGGCGGACGTCACCGCGCTGGCGAAACCGAACGAGCTGCAGGCGCTCACCACCGGCACGACGACGTTGACCGCCGAGCCGTCGAGTGTGCCGTCGATATTCGCGACGGTCGGGCAGCCGCTGGAGTCCTGAAGTGAGCGGCGCGTTGACGCATTCCGGACCGGGCCTGCTCGAAGCGAGCATTGTCGCGCTGGTGTTCGGTCTCGGGTTGAGCGGCCGGTCTCGCGACATGCTCTTCATCGCCTGCCGCCCACGCCTGCTGCTGCGAGCGCTGATCACGATAGACGTCGTGGCTCCACTGCTCACGCTGAGCGCGTTGTCCGCGCTTCGGATTCCGTCGTCGGTGGTGATCGGCGCCGCTTTGCTGGCGGTCTCGCCGGCGGCGTCCCTGTTGCCGCGAAAGGACAGCGACATCGGGAGCCGCCCGGAACTGATGCTCGCCTGCTCGGTGCTCGGAGCGCTGCTCGCGATCGTCAGCGTCCCGCTGTGGCTCTCCGTCATCAGTCAGTTCCTGATCGCGGATGCAACGATTGCGCCCCTCGCCGTGACGCGCCTGGTGAGCGTGCTCTTTCTCCTCCCGTTGTCGTTAGGTATCATGCTGCGCCGGCTCGCGCCGGCGCTCATGGCCCGAGTGAGCGGCCCGGTAATCGTCATCGCCGACGCCTTGCTCCTCCTCGTGCTGGGGTCGTTCGCCGTCGACGCATTGCCCGCGTTTCGCCAACTCGGCGCCGGCTTCCTTCTCGCGATGGCAGCCCTGTCCGCGTGCACCGTGTTGATCGGGCATTTCGCCGGCGGCCACGAAGCGCCGGACCGCTCCGTGCTCGGCGTGCTCTCGGGAGTACGGCACCCCGGGCTCGCGCTGTTGATCGCTCGCTACAACTTCGAGGGCGATCTCGTGCTTGCCGCCGTCGTTGCGAGTTTCCTCATCGGAATATTGGTAACGCTTCCCTACGCGTACTGGCGCCGGCAGCGGCGTGTCGTAGCGCCGCCGTCATCGCCGCCGCAGCTGGCCGCGGAAGCCCCGATGCTGGCGCCGCCCGCGCCGCGATAGACGATCGTGGCAACCCAGCTCCAGCTCAGGTTCACCTTCGCGGAAGCGCGAGCCATCGCCAAGGACGCATACATCTACGGCTTTCCGCTGGTCGACAGCTATCGCATTCAGCACGCGTACTTCGTCGATCGAGACCACGCCGAGTACAAGGGCGGCTGGAACCAGATCCACCACTCGGCCGGCGTCTTCGCGCCTGACGCCACCGCGGTGGTGAATTCCAACGCCGACACACCGTATTCGTACCTGGGCGCGGATCTGCGTGCCGAGCCGCTCGTGCTGAGCTTCCCGACGATCGAGTCGGGGCGTTACTTCGCGGCGCAATTCATCGACGCGTACACGTTCAACTTCGCGTACGTCGGAAGTCGCGCGACCGGCAACCAGGGCGGCCACTTTCTCCTCGCGGGCCCACGCTGGCGGGGGGAGAAGCCATCAGGCGTAGAGGCCGTCATGCAGTGCGAGACGGAGCTCGCGTTCGTTCTCTATCAGACGCAGCTCTTTCGAGCCGGCGATATCGACAACGTCAAGCGGATCCAGGCGGGGTACGGGGTGCAGACGCTGTCGCAATTCCTGGGCATGCCGGCGCCGCCCGCTCCGCCGGAGATCGAATTCGTTAGGCCGCTGCCCGCGAGCAAGGAGCGCGCACTGTTGGAGTTTTTCAATATTTTGAACTTCGTTTTGCGGTTCTGTCCGACGCATCGGTCCGAGATCGATCTCATGGCGCGGTTCGGCGAGATCGGCGTCGGGCCGCAGGCGACCTTCGACCCCTTCTCCTTCGCACCCGAAATGCGGAAGGCGATTCAGGACGGCATGTCGGACGCCTGGCGCGCGTACCGTCTGCTCGAGAAGCAAACCGCGACTGGGGACCTCACGAGCGCCGACGTGTTCGGGACGCGCGCGCACCTGAAGAACATCTACCTCTACCGCATGCTGGGCGCGGTCGACGGTATTTACGGCAGCTCGAAGGAGGAGGCGTTTCACGCCACCTATGTCATCGACTCCACCGGGCGGCGCCTCGACGGAGCGACGAATCGCTACTCGCTTCGCTTCACACCTGGACGCTTTCCCCCGGCGAACGCGTTCTGGTCGCTGACGATGTACGGGCTGCCGTCGCGGCAGCTCGTGGCGAACCCGATCGATCGGTATCTGATCAACTCGCCGATGCTGCCCGAGCTCCAGCGCGACCGGGATGGCGGCCTCACGATTTACATCCAGCATGAGGCACCGGCTCGCGACAGGGAACCCAACTGGCTGCCAGCGCCTAACGGTCCATTCGCGTTGGCGCTGCGCCTCTACTGGCCCAAACCGGAGGCGTACAATGGGAGATGGATGAAGCCAGCCCTGACGAGGAGCTAGGGCCTGCCCCTTACCGCAAGGGCCCGAAGCCGAAGGACACGCTGGCGATCGCGGCGAGCCCCAGCAGCAACAGCAGGATCGCAACGATGAGCGTGTACGAAACGGGGAAGTGGCTCTGGCCGTGGATGAGCCCATCCCGCGTCATCTCCTCGCGCTGCTGGCGCAGGGCCAGCATGAACTGGGCGTGAAACGCGATCCCGGCCAGGATCATCCCGACGCCGAGGTAGATCAGCGCCGCGCCGAACGACCGCGCGGCGTGCGCGCCGACGATGGCGTTCTCATCGCGCAAATGTTGAAAGAATTGATAGATCGTGAAACCGAAGCTGATCAGTGCGAGGGACGTGCGAATCGCGCTCATCAGCGTGCGGTCCGCGCTCATGCGCGTCCGCTGGAAGCTCATCCCCGTTCGCCGCGCCGACAGTTCGGTCGAGACGTGATCCGGGCTCGCGCCGTCGATAATGGCTTGTGGAACAGAGATGTCCGTCATCGCCAAGGCCTTCGCGCTTCCATGCGGAAGGCTAGACTCGGCGTATGACGTGAGGCACTTGGCCGTAGGTCCTACGAGGTCGGCAGCATCACACGAAAGACAGCGCCGCGCGACCCGTCGTTCTCGGCACGCACGCGTCCGTTGTGTCGCTCGACGATCGAGCGCACGATCACCAAGCCCATCCCGAGTCCCTGCTTCTTCGTCGAGAAGAACGATTCGAACAGGTGGCCCTCGACATCGGGCGCCAGGCCCGGCCCGGTGTCGCGAACGGAGATCTCGACTTCGCCCGCGTGGAGCACCGTGCTGACGGTGACGGCGGGATCATCCGTCGAGGACGATGCCGAGTCGAGCGCATTGAGCGCGAGGTTGAGCACCACCTGTTGCAGTTGGACCGGGTCGCCGGAGACGGACACGGCGTGGGGCGCGAGCGCCAACTCGAGACGCGTGCGCCGCAACACGGCGTCCCGCTTGAGAAGGTGGACGGCCTGGCGGCAGATCTCGTTGAGATCCACCGTGGTGGTCGTCGGCGCTTCCTTCCGCAGCAGCATGCGAATGTGATCGATGATCTCGGCCGCGCGAATGTCGTCGTTGACGATGTCCTGGAAGATCCGGTTGGCCTCCTGCAAGTCGGCCGGCTCTCTCGAAAGGAGTAGCGCGCCGGCCTCGGCGTTCGCACGAATCGCGGCGAGCGGCTGTCGCAGCTCGTGCGAAACCGCGGCCGCGAGCTCGCCGACCATCGCGACGCGGCCCATGTGCACGATCTGACGCTTCGTCTCCTCGGCTCGGATCTCCGCTTTACGACGTTCGGTGATGTCGAGATGCGTGACGATCGCGCCCCCTTCGACGTGCTCCAGCCGATCGACCGCGAGCTCATACCACCGCTCGTCAGGCGAACAGTGGAACTGAAATCGGAATCCCGGCGCCTGACGGCGAAGGACGCTGAGAATACCGTCGCGGATGTCGCGCGCCTCTTCGCAGCCGCGCTCGGCCGCGCGCGCGCACTCGTCGAGGTAGTTCTCGCCGACGAACGCGTCGCGGTTGGCGGCGACGGCCGCACGTTGGGCCAACTCGCGCCAGGCATCGTTGACGCGAATGATGACGCCGTTGCTGTCGAGAATCGCGATCAACGTCGACATCGACGCGAGCACGGCGCGGTTGAGCGCTTCGCCCTGGCGAATGGCTCGCGCCGCGCGCGAGCGCGCCAGCGCGCCGGCGATGAGCTCACCCGCGGCGTCGAGCCGGGCAACGAGCTGAGGGGACCAGTCCTGCCTAACGTCTTGCCGATAGAGCTCGAGCGCGCCGATCGGCGTGCCGTCGGCGACGAGTGGGATCAGGAGGCCCGAATCCATCGTCGCGGTGCACTCTGCCTTGAGACGTCCGTTGCCCGTGCGACTGGTGTAGGGTGTCGAGTACGGCCAGTGGAGACGCGTCGAGGGGCGCGTCGGCACGTCGGCGTATTGCACGAGGACGGCCCGGGTCGCGCCCGAGTATCGAGCGATGCGAGCCAGCGCGTCCTCGAGTGCGCGCGGCGCTTCTTCGGGCGCGTGTCGCACCGCATCGGTCGTGAGGTCGGCGATTGTCTGTTCGTACACCGCCTGCTCCTCGACCGCCTGCTGAGCGAGCATGCGGCGGCGTCGCTCGACCAGGAGGAGCGCGATGAGCGCGAATTGGGCGATAATGACGACCAGTGCGCCCAGGATGGGCGCGCGATACCGCTCCCAGACGCTGGACGTGCGGAAGAGAATGTCCGTCCCCGGTGGCAGCCGAGCCGGCGCGAGCCCGAATCGGCGAAGCTGGCGCCAGTCGACGGTGAAGCGGAGGCCGGCAACCTCCGGCGCGGGCATCGGCTCATTCGGGCGAAGACGCAGCACGCGCATAACGAGTCGACCGGTGCGCAGGCCTTCGTCTTCGGGACTGGTGACGGCGCCGCCAAGGGCACCCTCCCCGATCAGGTTGCGGGAGTACGTGTAGACAGGAGCGGGCGCTTCGCGCGCGACGGTCGATATCACCTCTCCAGGGATGAACATCTGGCCGCGTTGATCGCGGCGATAATAGGCGACCACGATGATCGACTTCGGCGAGAGCCGGCGCACCTTCGCGAGCATGTCGGCGTACGTGAGCTCGCGGATCACGACGACCCCGAGCTTGGGGAGCGCGCTGGCGGCGTCCAGAGCGGCGGAGAGCGCAATGCTGTCGATGCTGGCGAGACCAGCGATGAACACGAGCTGTTTCGCGTCGGGTTGAAGTCCTCGCGCCATCGTTAGGATCTGAGTGAAAGGCAACGGCGCGAAACGTCCGGTAGTCTTCGGTGGGAGCGTCGATGCGGACAGGGCATTCTGGACGGTCATCGCGAACACGATGGGCACATCGGGGAGCAGTGGGCGCAGTCGGTCCGTCGCGAACTGGAGCGCGATGGAGCCGACGGCGACGATGACGTCGACGCGAAAACCGCGATACTTGTCGGCGAAATAGTTGGCGAGGTGAAGGCTGAGCCCCGGAAAGCGGTCGAGGTCCAGGTATTCCTCGTAGAACTCCACCGGCGACGCCACTTCTTCGCGGAGGGTGAGGCGGAGTCGGTGCGTGAACTGCGCGATCGCCGGCGCCTCGGGCGTGACGCCATAGACGATGAGCACTCTCGCCGGTTCCGGCATCGGCTGCGCCTCGAGGCGCGGCGCGGCCAGCGCGAGAAGGCTCGCCACGAACAACCACAACCGGCGAGCGATCCCGCCGGATGTAGATCGAAGGCCGGTCCGTGATTGCCTCACGGATCGGAACAGTCGGCAGGCTCCCGGGAGAGGAGTGGGCGTACGAGCGCGATGAGTGCCTCGGTGTCGAACGGCTTCCGGAGATAGCCGCAGGCACCAGCGTGTCGCGCGAGCCGACACGATGGGATGTCGTCGTGCGCGGTGATGAAGACGATCGGTGGTACGTCCCCCCGGGAGACCAGGCGATCCTGCACGTCGAAGCCGCTCAGTGCGCCGAGGTGGACGTCGAGCACGACGCAGTCGGGCTTCGCGGCAGCGGTGCGCTCGAGAAATTCCTCGGCCGAGCCGAACGTTTCGACACGAATGCCATCCATGCGAAAGACGCGTGCAAGTGAGCAGCGAATTGACGCGTCATCGTCGACGATGCCGACCCAATGTTCGGTCGGGATCGTCGCGTGCGCTAACGATGATTGCTCCGACGCCAACACGTGATACGCCTCCATTGACGAACACGACCGGACTGGTTGGCGTAATTTCCCGCTCTGGGCCCATGCAACCATTGGACTTTGGGCCAAGGCGAAGCTCGCGATAGTCCAATGTGAGGGGTTCGCCGCGTGTCCTATCGTACCCGCATGAGAGTAGACCGCTGCGCTTCGGGCGGCGCGCGGGCGGAGCATCACAGGGAGGACACAATGGACGCAATCGAAACACGCATGAGCGACCTACTGCAGCGAGGCTGGTCGTTCCTGCTGCTGCGCGGCCTCGCGGCGATCGCCTTCGGCATCCTGACCTGGATTCGACCAGGAATCTCGCTCACCGCGCTGGCACTCCTCTTCGGCATCTACGCGTTCATCGATGGCATTCTGGCCGCCTCGTCCGCGATCTCGAACCGCAAGCAGGAGGAGCACTGGTGGGTGATCCTGCTCGTCGGGCTGGTCGGCATCGGCGTGGGCATCCTGACGTTCATGAACCCTGGCGTGACCGCGTTCGCGCTGCTGTTCTACATCGCGATCTGGGCGATCGCGACGGGCGTGCTCGAGATCGTCGTGGCGATTCGCGTGCGCAAGGAGGTCCAGGGTGAGTGGCGGCTGATTCTGGCCGGGATCCTTTCGGTCGCGTTTGGCGCGTTTGTCATGGCACGTCCGGGCGCCGGCGCGCTCACCGTGTTGTGGGTCATCGCCACCTACGCGATCCTCCTCGGCATTCTGCTCGTTATGCTGGCGTTCAAGGCGCGCAGCTTCGGAAGGCAGTTAGCGCACGGGTGAGTCACTTCGCCTTCGCGACCGACGAGAGCGGCGCCATGTACGGATTGCCGCCCAGCGCGGCGGAGATATCCATGATCGCCTTCTGTCCGCGGACGCTGTTGCCGGCCTCGTCGAGTGGTGGCGAGACGACCGCGATCCCGAACTTCCCCGGCGAGACCGCGATCAGCCCGCCGCCGACGCCGCTCTTCGCGGGAAGGCCGGTGGCGAAGAGCCATTTTCCCGAGTCGTCGTAGAGACCGGCGGTCGCCATGACGGCGAGCGTGGGCGCGACATGCCGGTACTCGATGACCTGTTTGCTCGTGACGGGATTGCGGCCGCCGTTCGCGAGCGTTGCCGCCATCGCCGCGAGATCGCGCGCGTTCACATTCACTGAACACTGTTTCGTGTACAGGTCGGTCGCCTGCAGCGGATTGGCCTTGATGTGCCCGTAGGCGAACATCAGCATCGCGATCGCTTGATTGCGCTGGTTGGTCGCCGCTTCCGACTTGTAGACCTCCTGGTTCACGTCGAGCTGCCGTCCGGCGAAGTCATCGAGTGTCCCGATGATCGTCGACCAGACGGCCTCGGCGCTGCCGCCTTCGATCATGCTCGTCGTCGTGATCGCGCCCGCGTTCACGAGTGGATTCATCTCCTTCCCCTTGTACTGCTCGATGGCGACGATGGAGTTGAACGGCTGCCCGGTGGCGTCGACGCCGATGTTGTCCTCGACCGCTTTCTCCCCCGATTGCTGGAAGACGTGCGCCATGGTGAACACCTTCGACACCGACTGGATCGACACTTCCGATGTCACGTCGCCGGCGGTGTATACCTTGCCGTCCGCGGTGATGAGCGCGATGCCGAAGAGGTCGGGATTGACCTTCGCGAGCGCGGGGATGTAGTCGGCGTTCTTTCCCTCTTTCAAGTTCTTGTATTTCTCGTAGGCCGAGTTCACGGCGCGCTGATAGTCTACCGCGTTCTGCGCCCGCGCGGCCTGCGCCGAGAGGGCCAGTAGCGTGGCGCCAATGGCGATACGGCGGACGACGACCTCAGTCTTGTGCGCGAGTGACATCATGACCCGTTCCTCCCCCGAACGTCTGTGAGAAGCTGTACTTCGCGGAGAATTCCAGCCGATAGTCGCTGGCCGTGAAGGTCCCGCCGAAGTTGTTGCGATGCGCCCACTGGAACTCTCCGCCGAGCATCACGTTAGGCACCGGCGTCCAGAGCAGGTTGGTGCTCGCGTACTGGCCGTGCCGGAAGGCGGTGGCTGCCTGGAGGTCGCTGTTGGTGATGTCGACGCGCGAATAGCCGAGCGCGCTCGTGAAACGCGAATTCCACCGATGGTCGAGATAGAGGACGAGGCCGAAATCGCCGAGCGCCTTGCCCGTCACCGGCGTGACGAGGTTCCCCTCGTTGCGCTTCACGCCGACGTCGACTGGGGCATCGTTGAAATAGTTCTCAACGCCGGCGCCTTCGATGACCTGCATCCGGAGCACGTCCATCTTCGTCGCGTTCCACGCGCCGCTGAGCGACACGCCCCATCCGGTGACCCCGCCGTTGAGATCGAACGCGTCGTTCGGCAGCAGGTCGTCCCAGCGGATCCAGCGCACGATGCCGGCGAGCTTCGCGTAGCCCCAGCTCGTGCCGAGACGGTAGCCGGCGGAGATGTCGGGCGCGGGGAATCGCGGCGCGATGCTCTGCAGCTCGATGCGGTCGGCGACGAGCCCCCCATCCCCGCTTGCTCCGGGGCGCTCGAGCGCGAGCGTGAAGGTGGTGCCGTTGTCCTTGTGAATCGGTTGCCAGAAGAGCTGGACATTCCGGTAGAACAACATCCCGTTAGGCCCCCAGTAGTCGAGGATGTTCGGAAAGACGTCGAGATCCATGAACGGGCTCTCGAGCTGTCCGCCGCCGAAGTTGCCCCATTGCCCGTACATGTGCCGCGGCCGGATCGTCGTCTGGCCGGCATCGACGCCGACGCCGAAGAGGTCCCAATCGAAGACGATCTTGATGTCCTTCGATTTGGTCGGAACCGTCGCCTTCACACCGAAGCGAGTTTGGCGGGCGCTGAACCAGGTGTGCCCGTTGTGACCGAACTCGTCCTCGAATGCGGGGAGCTTCGACGGCCGATTCACGTCGAACCAGTCCGGATTGTTCGTCCTGAAGTCGCCGATCGCGTCACCCTGGGCGAAGCCGTAGACCTCGATCTTGGTCCCGGTATCCGCCTGGGCTTTCTTCGATGACTGAGCCGTGACGGTCTGTGCCGCGGCGCCATGCATCGCGATGCCCAGCGCCAGCGACGCGCCGGCAAGGCCTCGTGCAAGGAGCTTCATTGTCGTTGCCTCGTTAGGTTATCCGTCGCGCATCGGTCCGGCGCGACGCCGAGATGGTCGTGAGCTTAGGGCTCGGGAGCGAGCGCCGCCCATTGGACCAAGGGCACGCGCCTAACGACTCGGCCGTGGATCGTGTGGGACCAAAGGCCCATGTGGCGCCGCCGGGACGGGTCCTAGTCTCACGAGCCCTGATGCAGAACGCGACCGCACCGTCAGTCGGAGCTCGCCTGTCCATGGCGAGATCGCTGCTCACCCTGGTGATCCTCACGATCGCCGTCGCGCCCGTCGCGCGATCCCAGGAGGCGGACCCGGTACCGACCAAGAAAGACACTACCGACAGCTACGCCAATCTCTTTGCCGGCGAGTTCACTCCGGGTTCGGGCTACGACATCATCAAGACCCAGCGCGGCAGCCTGAACATCAGCGTGTACGGACTGTTCCGCTACATGAACCAGTATCCAGTGGGAGATTCCTTCACGGATCACCTCGGACGCGTGCGGCACGTGGAGCGGCGGAATGACCTCAACTGGCAACGCACTTTCGTTTGGCTCACGGGCTTCTTTTACGATCCGAGGTTCCTCTACAACATCACGCTCTGGTCGCTTCCGACGACGCAACAGACGCTGCTCTTCGGGAACCTGCTGTATCGCGCCTCCCCTGCGTTCAACTTCGGTGTCGGCATCGGCCCCAACCTCACGGCCCGCTCCGTTCAGGGACAGTGGCCGTTCTTTCCTGGTTCGGATCGCCAGATGGCCGAAGAATTCTTTCGCGGCGGTTTTTCATCCGGCTTCTGGATCACGGGCTTCATCGTCCCGCGCCTCGCGTACACGGTCTCGACGAACAACAACATCAGCCAACTCGGCGTGTCGCAGTTTGTCGACAAGCCGGAGCTCACCTATAGCTTCGACCTGCGCTGGCAGCCGACGACCGGCGAGTTCGGACCACGAAACGGATTCGGCGATCTCGAGTTCCACAAGAAGCTCGCGACGCAACTCGGCTTCAACATCGCCACCGCGCGAGAGGACCGCGCGGCGAACGAGGAGGCACCGCCGGCGACGACGCAAATCAGGCTCTCCGACGGCGTCAACGCGTTCGAGACGGGCGCGCTCGCGGATGGTGTCACGCTGCAAAAGCTGACGTACGACTACCTCTCCTTTGACGGCGGCGCCAAGTATCGCGGTTGGACGTTCATGGGTGAGTACTACTTTCGCTGGCTCACGGACTTCGTCGCGAACGGACCGTTGCCCCAATCCTCACTCTACGACACCGGATTCATGGCGGAGCTGGGGCGCATGGTCATTCCGCGCACACTCAACGTCTACGCGGCGACCGGATACGTTTGGGACCAGTTCGATCGGCACCCGTGGGAGCTCTCCGGCGGCGCCAGCTTCTATCCCTATCGATCACGCGCATGGCGGCTCAATGCGCACTACATCCACATCGTGCGCTCGCCGACGGGCTCGTTCTTCGGCTACTACACGGCGGGTCAGACCGGCACGACGATTTCTGTGGGGACGGATATCCTGTTCTGAGGAGACCTCATACAAGTACTACTAGACAAGTACTTGTATGAGGCCTGACTCACACGGCGATCACGACCGAACGCTCGAGCACCGGATCTAGCGATAGCCGCGCTTGAGCAGAAACTGTCCCGCCTTCGGGTAGTAGCGATCCGACGGCAGCTCCCAGCCTAACGTGTCGGCGAGCCGGTCGTAGGTGTTGAACAGAAACGCGACATAAAACGCGTCGACGATCGCCTCGCGTGTCACGCCCGCGGCCAGCACCGGCTCGACATCACTCGCCGAGATCGTGTCCGGCGCGAGCGTGAACGTCTCGAGCAGTCCGAGCATCGCGCGAAGCTTCTCGCCGATCGGCGCATGCCTGTAATCGGCGATGATCCGCTCCGTCATCCCATCGCCTAACGCCGCCTCCGCGACCGCGGAGTGTGCGTTCGTTCAGAAGACGCACTGATTCAGCCGCGACACGAACGCCGCGAACAACTCGCGCTCGCCCACCGACCACTGCGATGGCCCCCGCATGACCTGCTGCGTCAGCTCCGAAAACCGCAGGCCGAAGAAGTCTTTCCTGTACAGCAGCGTTCGGACGACGCCGGGGGCGTGCCCCGCCATGATGCGCATCGCCGCGAGCTTCAGCTTGTCGGTGAGCGGATGCCCGCGATGCACCTTCTTCAGCCTCATCGCTCGAGCGCCCTCAGACCGGCCGCGAGCCGCTTCCGCGACGCGCCGAGTGCGGCGCTCACGATGATCTCGAACAGCTTGTCGTCGCCGTACCTCGGCTGGAGGCGGGCGAGATCCTCGTCCGTCACCTTGTACGCGTTCTGGTGGATCTTGTCGATCAGCGGCTGGAGGTCGCTCGGGAGGCCAGTGCCTTCGGCGGCGGCCCGGCGAATCGCAGGGTCGCTCTCTCCGGCGCCATCGAGGACTCGATCGAGGACCTGGTCGCGGAGCCGCGCGTGCGGATCAGAGATGTGATTCAAGGGAGTGATCGAAGAAGCTGAGGCCCCGAGTATGTGCGCCGGACTGTGGAAGGGGAAGACACGCGGGCGCTTGCCAGCACTCGACGCGAGCGAGAGGTTAGGCGCCGTGCAAGCACCCTCCTCCAGCCTCAAACGCGAGCTCGGCGTCGGCGCGCTCGCGGCGCTCGTCATCGGCGAGGTCGTCGCGGTCGGGATCTTCCTCACACCAGCGGGGATGGCCCATTCGCTCGGCTCCCCCCTCCTGCTCCTGCTGGTGTGGCTGCTCATGGGTGGAATGGCGTTGACGGGCGCGCTGTGCTACGGAGAGCTCGCCGCCAGGCTTCCCGAGGCGGGTGGCGGCTACGTCTATCTCCGTTCGGCCTACGGTCGCGCGATCGCCTTTCTCTATGGCTGGAAGTGTCTCCTCGTCATGGACCCGGGGATCACCGCCGCGCTGGCAGTCGGCCTCGGGAGCTATGTCGGGTACCTATCACACCTGGGCCCCGGCGGCCAGAAAGTGGTCGCCGTCGGCGCCATCCTCGGTGCCGCCGCCATCAACGTCGCCGGCGTGCCGCTCGGCGCGCGCACGATGCAGTGGCTCACCGCCTTCAAGATCGGCGCCCTCGCGCTCATCGCCGTGCTGGCCCTCGCGTTAGGCTCCGGGAACTGGTCGAACTTCATCCCCTTCGTTTCGCAGCACGCCGGCGCCGACCCGCTCCCGGCCGCCCTTGCGCCGGCGGTGGTGGGCGCGTTCTTCGCCTTTGGCGGCTGGTGGGAGATCGGGAAGCTCGCCGGTGAGGCGCGCGACCCGGCGCGCACGTTCCCCCGCGCGCTCGCGATCGGCGTCATCGCCGTGACCGCGATCTACATCCTAACGAGTGCGGTCTTCCTGTATCTCGTCCCGCTCGAGCGCGTGACGTCGAGCGAGACCTTCGCCGCCGAGGCGGGCGAGGCACTGTTCGGCCGTGCCGGGGGGAGCGTGTTCGCCATCATCGTGATCGTCGCCGTGTTCGGCAGCCTCCTCGCGCTCCTCATGGCGCTGCCACGCGTGTACTACGCCATGGCGCGCGACGGCTTGTTTCTGCAAAGTGTCGCGCAGAAGCATCCGCGTTTCGGCACGCCGGCGCGGGCGATCGCGATCCAGGCGACGCTTGCGTCGGCGCTGGTGTTGTTAGGCACGTTCAATCAGATCGTGTCCTACTTCATCTTCATCACCGTCGCGTTCGTTGGTCTGACCGTCGCATCGCTCTTTGTGCTGCGCGCGCGGCAAGGTGCCGCGGCCTACGGCACACCGGGGTATCCCGTGACTCCTCTGCTCTTCCTCTTGCTCGTCGCCGGGCTCCTCGTACTGTTAGCGGGACACAACCCGCTGCAGGCGGCGCTCGGCGTCGCCATCGTCGCGTTGGGCATACCCGTCTACGTGTTTTTCCTTCGTGCCACAGGTCAACCCGAACCAGGCCACCGCCGTCGTCACCGGCCACTCTCGCGGGATCGGTGAAGCAGTCGCCGAACATCTGCTCGGCCGTGGTGTGCGCGTGTTTGGCGTCTCGCGCCACACGAACGCGAAGCTCGGCGCGCGCTTTCCCGACAGCCTGCGGGAAGTCGTGCTCGACGTCGGCGACTCGGCGGCGCTGTTGCGCTGGCTGGCGAGCGACGCGCTGCGGCGATTCGTCGGCGACGCCGAGACGCCGCTTCTCGTGAACAACGCCGGCGTCCTGCAACCGATCGGGCCTCTGGAGACGCAGGAGCTCGAGCGGGTAACGCGCGCGGTACTGGTCAACGTCGCGGCGGTATTCGTGCTTTCGGCCGCCTTCGTGCAGGTGACCGAAGACGCGCGCGAACGGCGGATCCTTCAGGTCTCGAGTGGCGCGGCGCGCAAGGCGTACGCGGGCTGGAGCATCTACTGCGCGACCAAGGCAGCGCTCGATCAGAACGCGCGCTGTGTCGCGCTCGATCGAACGCCGGGCCTTCTCATCGCGAGTGTGGCGCCGGGCGTGGTCGACACGGACATGCAGGCCGAGATTCGCGCCAGCACCGACGAGCGCTTTCCCGATCGTCCGCGGTTCGTCGCGATGCATCTCGACAAGGCACTGCCGAGCCCCGAACAGACCGGTGGCAAGCTCGTTGAGTATTTGCTCTCCGACGTCTTCGGGGCCGAGCCCGTCGTCGATTTGCGCGACTTCCAGGCATCGGTGTAGCCTTCGGGCGCGAATTCATCATGCACCGAAGGAACTCCGTGTCTCGAATGCGTTGGTGTGCCGTGGCGTTCACGCTCGCGGCGATCGCCTGTCGCTCGAAGCCCGCGCCCGTCGAGGAACTGTACTCGACGCGCATGCTCGGCATGAGCTACCTCCAGCGCAATCAGCTCGTGCAAGCCGAGTCGGCGTTCAAGAAACTCGTCCAGCTCGCGCCGGACGATCCGCTCGGCTACGCCAACCTGGGGTTGACGTATCTCCAGGCCGGCCGCTACGCCGACGCCGAGAAGCAGTTGCGCAAGGCGCGCGAGCTGGATCCGTCCAGCACCGACATCGGCCTGATGCTGGCGAAGCTCGACCAGCTCCAGGGTCGGCCGGCGGACGCGCGCGCGATTCTCGAGAAGATCCAGCGCGATAGCACGAACAACGCGCGCGTCCTCTACGCGCTCGCCGAGCTCGAGTCACAGCCCGGCGCGGACAGCGCCGCCGCGCTCGGACGTCGCGAGCAGCGACTGAAGGACGTGCTCCAGGTCGCGCCGGCGAATCTCGCGGTGCGGCTCGAGCTGGTCGACGTGCAGGTGCGCCGCGGCGAGGCCGACAGCGCCGTTAGGCAGCTCGAGGAGGTGCGCCGCATTCCTCCCGAGGCGCCGGCGGAGGCGCGCGTCTACCTCGACAGCGCGATGCAGCTCCTGCGGGCGAACAGGCTCGCCGAAGCGTCGGGGCCCCTGGATCGGTTCACGCGCGTGATGGAGACCACCAAGCCGTACCAGGCGTCGCGCGAGGAGGTGAAGTGGGCGGACGGGCCGGTGCCCGGCCGCCCCGTGCTGACGTTCAATCCGACGTACCTGATCAGCTTGCGAGGCGCGCGCGCCCACGCATCCGTCGATTCGGTGCGGTTCGTGGACGTCACCGACAATTCCGGGCTGCGCGATCTCGAGCGCGAAACGGGGGAGAGCGCCGCACCGGCGGCGCCGACGCCCGTCGCTCTCGCCGTCGGCGACGTGGATGGCGACGGAACCGACGACCTGTTCCTGTCCGTCGCGTCCCCGGGGAAGCGACAGCCGCATCTCTTGCGTGTTCG
>DATBHD010000334.1:0-2395 GCA_036557635.1 Gemmatimonadaceae bacterium | reverse complement strand
GCAATATTCCGGGATAGCGCCTACTCCGCGGACGGTTTTACTTGCCTCCTGACACCTGAACATCAGCGGTTACCAACTTCCTGCGCGGGAGCAGCCATGGGCGACATCTCGGCAGAGCTCACTCTGCGTGTGGCGCGCTTCGTCCAAATGCCGGAGACGCCGCCCGCATCGCCAGCGCGATGGTTTTTCGTTCCGGAATTCTATTCAGCACCCTGGGATGAGGCGCTGGCACTGCTCACCGCGGCGCCCAAGCCACTCATCATCGCGCCGCTTCCCGATCCCGGCTTCCTCGGCACGTGGTACGTCGGCGCTCTGACCGGCGTCCATCGTGAGCGCGTCGATCACCAGCTACACAATCAACAGGCCTTCTTCGCGAGCCAGCTCGAGGGCCTGAGTCTTACCGACACGGATACCATCGTGTTCGATAGCGGAGCCGACGAAACCACGATCGATGTATCAACGTTCAGGTCCTGGCTTCGCGACTACACTGTTTGCGCAGGATCGACCCTGCACCGACATTCAACCGCGCCTCGCACCGCAGCACTGCTCGTGCGGCGACCCCAGGGCGGTTGGTCACCTGGCATGGCGTGCGAGCATCGCGCGGCAAACAGTTGACGAAATTCTGAGCCGACGAGCGAGCCTTGGCGCGTGGCTCACGCTGACACCGACGTCCTGATCTCCGGCGCCGGCCCTACCGGCCTGCTGCTCGCGCTCGCCCTGACGCGACTCGGCGTTCGCGTCCGCATTGTCGACAAGCTGGCCGGCCCGTTGACCACATCTCGGGCGTTGGCCGTGCAGACGCGCACGCTCGAGCTCTACGACCTGCTCGATCTCACCGATCAAGTCGTGCGCGACGGCCATCGCGTTCCAGGCGTGAACCTCTGGACGAACGGCGAGTGGAAAGCTCGGCTGCCACTCGAGGATATCGCCGAAGGGCTCACGCCGCACGCGTTCATCCTCATCTATCCGCAGGATTATCATGAGCGATTGCTCATCGCTCGACTGGCAGCGAGCGGCGTCACGGTCGAGCGGGAGCGCGAGCTGGTCGGTCTCGACGACGACGGATCCCGCGTCGTCGTCACGCTGCGCGACCCATCCGGCACGGACTCTCGGGTCGAGGCGTCCTACCTTGCTGGGTGTGACGGCGCGCGCTCGACCACGCGCACACTGATCGGTGCCGGTTTCGAGGGCGGGACGTACCGCCAGATCTTCTACGTCGCCGATGTCGAAGCCACGGGCCGGGCGACAGACGGCGAGCTCCATGTCAATTTCGACGACGCGGATTTCCTCGCCGTCTTTCCGCTGTCGTCCACCGGTCGCGTCCGACTCGTCGGCACGGTGCGCGACGAGCGCGCAGATCGCGCCGACACGCTCACCTTCGACGACGTCAGCGGCGAGGCGATCGAGCATCTGAAGGTGGCGCCGACGCGGGTGAACTGGTTTTCGACCTATCACGTGCATCACCGCGTCACCGACCGCTTTCGCCGCGGGCGAACGTTCCTCCTTGGCGATGCGGCGCACATCCACAGTCCCGTCGGTGGCCAGGGGATGAACACGGGCATCGGCGACGCGATGAATCTCGCCTGGAAGCTCGCCGCGGTCGTCCACGGCGAGGCGAAGGATTCGCTGCTCGAATCCTACGAGGCCGAGCGTATCGGCTTCGCGCGACGTCTCGTGGCGTCGACCGATCGGGCGTTCACGGTCGTGACGGCTGAAGGTCGCATCGCGAATCTGCTGCGGACGCGGATCGCGCCGCTCGCGCTGTCCGCGTTCACTCACATCGACCGCGCGCGCGAGTTCCTCTATCGCACGGTGTCGCAGCTCTCGTTGAACTATGCCGACGGACCATTGGCCGAGGGTTCAGCCGGCGACGTGCGAGGCGGTGAACGGCTGCCGTGGGTCGCTGGGCCGGATGGCGGAAACTTTCGCACGCTGCGAGAGATGCGCTGGCGGGTGCACGTGTACGGCGAGCCGACGCCGGCGCTCCTCGAATGGGCCAAGCGACGCAGGATTCCGCTCGATCGTTTTCCGTGGACGCCGGCGTGCGAGGTCGCAGGCCTTGCGCGCGACGCCGCATACCTGCTTCGTCCGGATACGTATGTTGGGGCCGCCGAGCCGTCTGGCGATCCGGCGGTCCTCGAGCGGTATCTTTCAAGAATTCTCAAGCCATCATGAGTCGAACTCCCTTCGATCCCGCACGCGCCACTCGGCGCTGGCTCAAGTTCGGCCTCACCGTCGGCGGCGCTGTGGCAGGTGCACTGTTCGGGATTGTCCTCACTCGCCTCGGCAAGATCGTCGCGGACGCCCCGCCGGCAACGCTGGCCAACTATGCTTGGAACGCCACGGTATTCGGCGTGCTCGCCGGCGTCGTGAGTCCAATCGTTTCCTGGTCGAG
>DATBHD010000333.1:0-2276 GCA_036557635.1 Gemmatimonadaceae bacterium | reverse complement strand
AGCAGACGCCGGAACACGTTCGGCAATTGGTCGAAACACATCTCAAGGCGCAGGGCTACTTCGTCGTCGATCACACGCCGACCACCGCCGAGCGTCTCGCGCATGCGCGCGTGGTCAAGGTGACGTGGGAGCCGGGGTATGCCGCGTCGCGCGTGCCGCTGGATGCACCGCTGTCGCGCGCAACCCTTCGCGCCGTAGAGGATGCGCTCGGCCAACCGATCGTCGCGCTTCCGATGCTCGGCGGAAGTCTGCCGCTCAGCACATTCGAGTCCGTGCTACATACGCCGCTCATCGTGCTGCCGATCGTCAATCACGACAACAACCAGCACTCGAATAATGAGAATCTGCGAATACAGAATCTCTTCGATGGTACCTTGGTGTATGCTGGTGTCTTGGCTCGACTCGGGTCGTACTGGAGGACGGTCCTTTGATCACGGACCGACACGGACAACTGCACGGACCGGCACGGAGCTATCTGAGGTAGTCTGTCAAGAGAAATGTTAGGCTGCGTCGAGTGACAAGCGAGTTGCCAACGGTGAGCGGCGGACATGAAGCGCCTGCACGTAGCGCGCTTCGTCATAGCGCTGCCGATCGCGCCAGCACCGCCAGAGAATGCGAATCCATTTGAAGGCGAGTGCGCGGACCGCGGCCTGATGCTGCTTCCCGCGCGCTCGTTGCTGCGCATAAAACGCCCGTGCCCACGCGGAGTAGCGAATCGATTGGCCCGCGAACTCGTGGACACTTTGCCGCACGAACGTGCTCGCCGCCCAGCGCCAGTGCACCACGCGCGACCGCCCGCTTTGTTTGGTTACCGGTGCGATCCCCGAGTACTGCTGAAACTCGACCGCACTCTGAAAGCGCGTCCGATCGGAGCCGAAGGCGACCAAGAGCCGGGGCGCGAGGGCGGCCCCACTTCCCGGCAGCGAGCTAAAAAGGTCGGCGTCCACGTGTTGCGCGAATTGCGCGGCGATCGCGGTCTCAAACTGTTCGAGACTCGGCGCCAGCGCCTCGAGTTGGCCGACGAGCATCTGGACGAGCGCGACGCTGGGACCAATGACGGCCGGATCGCGCGTCAGCGGCAGCGCCGTTTCCATTTCCGTCAGTCGCTGGTCGATCAGCGTCGGTCGCCGGCAATTATGCGCCGTGTAAAAGCGGCGCAGCGTTGTGGGCCGGGCGCGTTGCACGGCGTCGAGCGTCGGCCACTGCCGGAGAAAGTCACGGGCGAGCGGACTCGCGAGATCGTCGCCCGCCCACGACAGCGCTTGGGGAAAATAGTCCTTGAGGACGGCCGTGAGTTGTTGCACGAACTGCGTCCGGAGATCCACGGTTTTGCGCCGATGTTCGACCAGGCGGCGCAACGCGCGCGTCGCCTCGTCGTCGGGCACCCAGGCGCGGAGCCGGTCACGATGGGTGGCGAGGAGCTCGCGCAAGAGCTCGGCATCCGGCTGATCCGCCTTCGCCCCACTCGGCGTGAAGGTCTCGCGAAACCGTTTGAGGCTCCGCGGATTGATCGGATAGAGCACGAGCCCGGGATGCTCGAGCAGCGCATGAACGAGCGGGCCCCGCGAGGTCTCCACCGCAATCGCAATCGCGCCCGTCGGGCCGACGCGATGCCGCAGTTGCGCCATCCAGGTCGCGAGCGCCTCCGGCGTGTGCGGCAACCGGCGGCGCTCGACGGCGCCGCCTACGAGCTGGAGCGAGACATCATGATGCTCGTCGGCCCAGTCGATGCCAACGAGAACCGCAACCTCCTCCGGCATAGCCCCTCCTTCGAGAGTCGTTCCGCGACGGCGATGGGCGTGGCGTCGGCTTCGGGATCCCGAAAGTCTTATAGGCGAGACCTGCGCGGCGCACCGCGGGTCGGCATCTGAGGATTCGTTTGTCCCGAAGCGCCTCCATCCGCCGGGAATCGCTCCGTGAATTCGTGGCAAGGAGCAACCCGAATGACAGCGTCAATTCCTCGACGAATGGCGACGCGACGTGCGATGTTCCCGCATCATAGCAAACCACGCAAGAGCACGCAGAGGATCTATAAGACTGCGGCAAGGATTCCTTTAGCCAAAAGCCGCCCGGGACGCCGAGTCGCGACGTCCCGAGCGGCCGTGCACAGAATCAGTTCCGCGGTCTCCGTGTCAGTCCGTCGGTTTCCGTGCCGATCCGTGATAGGCGGTTTCCGCGGTTCCGCGGTTCACCGTACGGTGCGGATTAGCTCGCGATACGCGGCAGCTTCGGCGCTCGGCGAGCAGCAATATCGTCGGACAAACTCGCCAGCGTCC
>DATBHD010000332.1:0-10701 GCA_036557635.1 Gemmatimonadaceae bacterium | reverse complement strand
CGCGGCCGCCGTGCAGCTGAGTATTCGTAGAGCGTAACGGGTGGAGGGTGGAGGGTGGAGGGTGGAGGGTGGAGGGTAGAGGGTAGAGGGTAGAGGGTAGAGGGTAGAGGGTAGAGGGTAGAGGGTAGAGGGTAGAGGGTTGAGGGTAGAGGGTTGAGGGTTGAGAGTAGAGGGTAGAGGGTTGAGAGTGCAGGGTGGAGCGTTCAAGTGCTATCGGCGCTCCACTCTCAACCTTCTGCCCTCAGCGCTCAACCCTCTACCCTCTACCCCTCTACCCCTCTACTCTCAACCCTCAACCCTCTACTCTCAACCCTCTACCCTCTACCCTCTACCCCTCTACCCTCTGCCCAATCAGTCCGCCTGTGACGACCTTGGGCCCGGCGGCAGAAGCGAATACGTCGCGACCACGGCTTCGCTCCGCTCGAGCAATTGGCGGGCGACCTCGGGGGCGCGGCGTTGGGCCAGCGACACGAGGCGCGCGAGATAGTCCATCAACGCGTTCGCGCGGAGTCCGCCAACACCGTCGCGCCACAGCGTGATGTTCCGCCAGGCGCCGCGCCATGTTCGATTGGTCAGCACCTTGATCTGCCCATGCTCATCGAGGACGAGCGCGCCGTGGAGATTTCGGATCGCGAGGCTCTCTGCGTCCTCGACCGAGCGGCCCGTGAGAGCCCAGTGCTCCATGCGCGCCTGACGCAGCGGTAGCCGCTCGCTCGGAATGGTCGCGAGCTCGAGAACTTGCCGCATGGTGACGATGGCAGACGCGAGCGCGGCGACGCGAGTTTCCTCGGCAGCCGTGAGCTCCGTGGAGTATCGCGTCATCTCATTGCACCGGGCAACGAGGTCAGCGAGCGCCGCAGGTGTCGGGACTTCAGTCGGGTTGGGCATCAAAAAACAGCGGAGACTCGGCTACACTTTGCGAGGAGCGAGAATGGTGCCGAGCCAGGGGTCATGGAGGGCACCGGCAACAGTAATGAATGTGGAAAATCGTGTCGTGACCTGCATCACACTGCGCTGCACGAGTTTCCGGAGCTTTGCCTAACGGGAGGGCGGGCTCCGGCCCAGTCGATTCGAAATGGTGAACGTGGGAGACGAAGAAGATGACACGGTCGGAGCAGGCAGTGCAGGTCTGGCAGGTGCTGATCAGCGCCGCCCTATATCGTCAGACACTCACATACACCCTTTTGGCTGATCGGATCGGCATCGAAGGGGGCGCCCTGGCGCTGCCGATCGGCATGGTGAGCCGCTATTGCGCGATGAAGCAGCTCCCTCCCCTGCCCGTGCTCGTCGTCCGGTCAGACGCCGGCACTCCGGCCGCGGAGATGAGCTGGACGACGGACGTCGATTTCGCGCGAGAGGCGGTATTTCAGACGGAGTGGTACAAACTGAAACCGCCGTCTGCAAATGATTTTGCGCTCGTGGAGAGCATGGGGTTTGGAGAAGGCTAGCGGGAAGTTGCTTCGACCGCGCAACTGATTCGACGGCGCAACGGAGACGAAAGCGCGGCAAAAACGACGTCGTCTCTTCGCCGTCGCGTCAGTTGCGCCGTCGGGTCAGCTGCGCCGTCAGCTCTTCCTGCGCGTCCTCTCATCGACCTCGCCCGTTCGAGAATCGAGCGCGGCTTGCGTCGAGTCGAGGGACGTCATGCCGCGACCGATGATGCGCCGGCCACTCGATGGGCTCGATGCGCTTCGTGACGACTGCGAGCCGCTCGAACGGGACGAACCCGAGGCGCTTCGTGAACTGGTGCTGTCGCGGACCGGTGGCTTGCGGCCAGTCGAACCCTTGTTCGTTCCTCCCCTTCCACTCGCGCTCATTCCACCGCTGCTTCGTTTGGGCATGTTGATCCTCGGGTGAGAGACGCCGAATTCGCGCGCACGCCGCGTGCCGCGCCGCCGCTTGGAAAATGCGCGAGAACATCCGCGCTCGTTAGCTTCAAGGCACTTTGAAATCAGCCCCTCCCCAACGATGACGCTTCGCCGATTCGCTGCACTCCTCCTCGCGACTCTGCCATCCACGCTCGCGGCGCAGGTGCGCATTCGTCCGCCGAGTGCGCAGCGGCCACCCGGTCCGCAAGTGACGACCCCGTCGGAGCCCGGGAGCGAGTTGACGGTCACTCTGCTCACGATGGGGGTTGGCGAGCAGGTCTGGGAGCAGTTCGGGCACAACGCGCTCTGGTTCCACGTCGCTCGGCCTCCGTCCGTGGGCGGAGCGGTCGACGTCGTCTACAACTGGGGGATCTTCGACTCCAGCCAGCCGTACTTCATCCCTCACTTCCTGCAGGGACGAATGCTGTACTCGATGGGCGGCTATCCATATCAGCAAACGCTCATCGAGTATCGGGAGCGCGACCGCGCCGTCTGGGCGCAGGAGCTCGACCTCACGAACGCCCAGAAGGTCGCGCTGCGTGATTTCGTCATCTGGAATTCACGGCCAGAGAATGCCAACTACCGCTACGACTACTACCTCGACAACTGTTCGACGCGCGTGCGCGACGCGCTCGATCGAGTGCTCGGCGGCGCGATTCGCGCGCGGTTCTCGGGGGAGAAAACCAGCAATACCTACCGGTCGGAGACTCTGCGGCTGACGCAGCGTGGTGAACTGCTCGCGTCCGGCATCGACGTCGGGCTTGGGCGTCCGGCTGACCACCAGCTTTCCGCCTACGAGGAAATGTTTCTGCCGATGCGGCTGCGCGATTACGTTCGCGAGCTTCGTATCGACGACGGACATGGCGGGACGCGTCCGCTCGTGAAGAACGAGCGCCAACTCCTCGGAACGATCACCCATCCCGAGCCGAGCGAGCCCCCGCACTGGATGCCGGCATTCCTGACGATCGGCCTCGTGCTCGCGGCGATGTTTGTCGTCGTCGGCGAACGAGCCGCCCGTGGGAGCGCGCGCGCGCGCATCGCGGCCGGAACTCTGTTCGCGATCTGGTCCTTTGGTGCCGGAATCCTTGGGCTCATTCTCACACTGCTCTGGGGCGTGACGGATCATCACTTCGCGCATCGCAACGAGAACCTTCTCCTCTTCAATCCGCTCTGGCTGGTATTGGCGGTGCTTGCGCCGATGACCGCGGTGAAGGGGCGTCTCTCGCGCGTCACTCGCTCGCTCACGTTCCTCGTCGCCGCGCTCGGCCTCGTCGCGTTGCTCATGCACCTGACGGGATTGTCGCGTGAGGCGAACACGGAGATCATCGCGCTTGCGCTGCCCCCGATGCTCGCTCTGGCGTGGGCTGTGCATCGTGGCAGCGCTCGCACGGCGGTGGTGGAGCGCTGATGGCGCAAGGCGGCGAACCCGGCGCCGCGGAATTTCAGGCGCGCAAGCAGACGGCGGGGCGCGTCGGGTTCGCGATGGGGTGTGTGGCAGCCGTCGTCGCCGCGGCGATCAACTTCGCTCGTGCGCCGCGTCCGCTAACGCTCGGCGTCACTCTGCTGATCGTCCTCGTCGCGGCATTGAACATTCCGCTGGGCATCGCGGTCGGTCTCGTTGGCGAGCGACTGTCGCGACCGCGACCGCCGGCGTAGAGCGCCGAGCGCGCCGATGGAGGGGGGCAATGGGATTCGATCAATATCACGAACCGCCGGATGAGCTACCGGAGGCGACGCGCACCTTCGCGCGCATGATCGCATCGATGACCGAGGAAGCCGAGGCGATCGGTTGGTACCAGCAGCGCATCGCAATCGAGAAGGACAAAACCGCGCGCGCGATCATGCGCAACGCGCAGAAGGAGGAGTTCAAGCACTTTGGGATGGATCTGGAATTTCTGCTGCGGCGCACGCCTCAATGGCGGAAGATCCTCCAGGAGATTCTCTTCAAGCCCGGCGACATCGTGGAGCACGGCGAAGAGGCGGAGGAGGAGAGTTGACCGCTGTCATCCCGAGCGAAGCGAGGCGCTACCCTCCTCGGGATGACAGGTCAGGTTGCGGACATGCCGTACGATGCACGATGCGATTCGTGAGGATCCGAATGTCAGCATCCTCGAATCGCTCGATAGGCTGACCGCACTTCAAGCAGCGCGGAAAGAAGGTGTGGATCGAGCGCGCGATCGTGTCGAGGATGGGATCGTCGTAGCGCATTGGGCGATTGAGCGCGGAGCAATGAGGTCCCAAACATACGCGCGATCCCCGAGTCCGTCACGCGATCGTTATCTTGAACGCTCCACGTTCCACGCCTCACGCCCGCCGCGCTACGCGATGTTCGCAGCTCTCTCCCTGTTCGCGCTTCTCCAAACCGCCACGCCCGTCGAACAAGCGCAGGCGCGCCCACCGGCGCGACGTGCGACATACAACGGGCGCGAGAATCAGACTGTCGTTCGCGCTCCGAAGACCGACGGGCGCGACGCTGAAATCGTCATCGATGGCGCGCTCGACGAGGCGCCATGGCGTGACGCGGCACTCCTCACGGGCTTCTCGCTCTACGCGCCGATCGACCAGCGGCCCGCGCCGGACTCCACCGAGGTGCTCGTTTGGTACTCGTCGACGGCGATCTACTTCGGCATTCGCGCGTTCGAGCCGCACGGGGGCGGCGGGGCCGTGCACGCCACGCTCGCCGATCGAGATCGCATCAGCGGCGACGACAATGTCGAGATCCATCTCGACACCTTCCATGATCAACGCCGGGCATTCGTCTTCATCGTCAATCCGCTTGGCGTGCAGGCGGACGGGATGAAGAGCGAAGCGGGCGGATTCATTCCCGGCTCGAACGTGATGCCGGGAATGAATGACCTCAGCGCCGACTTTCTCTGGCGGTCCAAGGGGCGCGTCACGGACTGGGGCTTCGAGGTCGAGATTCGCATTCCCTTCAAGTCGCTCCGCTATGCCGCGCGCGACGTGCAGGACTGGGGACTCCAGATTCAGCGCAACGTCCTGCACTCCGGCTATCAGGAGACGTGGACCCCCGCTCGTAAGGCATCGGCCTCGTTCCTCGCGCAGGAAGGAACCGTGGCGGGCCTCAGCGACATGCGCCACGGCGAAGTGCTCGAGCTGAATCCCGAGCTCACGTCGACGACGGCTGGCGCGCCGGAGGTGGTGACGGGGAGCGTCCCCGGTGCCTGGCGCTACAACCGCTCGGACGCGTTAGGCGGCAACGTGAAGTGGGGGATGACGAGCAATTTCGTTCTCAACGGCACGGTCAAACCCGACTTCTCACAGGTGGAGGCGGATGCGACGCAGATCGCGACCGATCTCCGTTTTGCTTTGTTCTATCCGGAAAAGCGGCCATTTTTTGTCGAGGGAAGTGATCAGTTCAACGTTCCCAACACTCTCGTCTACACGCGTCAGATCGTCCATCCGACCGAGGCGGCGAAGATCACCGGCAAAGTCGGCGGGACGGATCTCGCCCTCCTTTCCGCGGTCGACGACCCACAGGTCTCGCGCGCGGCCGGCACGAATCCCATCGCGACAATCCTTCGCGTTAGGCGCGACTTTGCCGGCCAGTCCACTGGCGGCGTGCTCGTGAGCGACCGCGAGGAAGGGCAGGCCTTCAATCGGCTCGCCGGCGGCGATCTCCGTTTCGTCTTCGGCCGGCTCTATTTCGCGCAGTTCCAGGCGGTCGCGAGTACGACGCGTCTGAGCGACTCGACACGCACCGGACCGATGTGGGAGGCCGTGCTCGATCGCACCGGGCGATCGTTCGGCTTTCATTACAACATCATCGGCATTCACCCCGACTTCGCGGCGTGGAACGGCTTCGTGCCACGAACGGGTTACGTCCAGCCTGGCATCGCGAATCGGTTCACGATCTACGGGCGGCCGGGATCGTTGTTCGAGCGCTACAATGTGTTCCTCATGACGAGCGCGCTCTGGCGCTACGACGATTTCTTCTCGGCGAAGAGCTTGCTCGAGAACAAGGTGTCGGCGAGCCAGGAGTTTCTGTTGCACGGCGGGTGGTCGCTCAATCTCAATCCGACGCTGGCGAGCTTCGCCTTCGATCCGACGCAGTACGCGTCACTCGTCACCATCGCGCCGCCGGGTCTGAGTTCGGGCCAGTACAGGCCCTTCGTGACGTCGCCGCGCATAACGACGGCTCTCGTCGGCGCCCGGGTGAACACGCCTATCTATCAGCAGTTCGATGCCTCGGTGAGCGCGACGTCGGGCAACGACGTCGACTTCACCGAAACGTCGCGCGTTAGGCGCCTCGATGCGTCGGCGTCGGCGAACTGGCGCCCCACCGACAAGGTGCGCGTCAATGCGTCGTATGTCAGTTCGAGGCTCACGCGTCGAGCAGACGAGCGCGTCACGACGTTCACTCGCATTCCTCGTCTCAAGGTCGAGTACCAGCTCGCTCGGCCGATCTTCGTGCGGTTCGTTGGCCAGTACACGGCGACGACGGGCGACACGCTCGTGCGAGATCCGCGCACCGGACTTCCCTTGCTCACGGTCGGGTCGCAGGGAGTGCAGCCGGTTCTGCGCACCCCGTCGACGGCGTTCCGCGTGGACTGGCTCTTCTCGTATCGCCCGACGCCGGGCACGGTGTTCTTCGCCGGCTACGGCAGCAGCCTCACGGAAGATGATCCGCTCGCCTTTTCGCGCCTGCGCCGGGTGAACGATGCGTTCTTCGTCAAGGCGAGCTATCTGATGAGAATGTAGTTTTTTGTCATCAGGAAATGACAGACCTCCTCCTCGAGAGTCTCTTCGCCCACATGTTCTGGGCGCACGACGAATTGCTCAACGAGCTTCGAAGGTCGCCGCCGGATCCGGAGACCTTGCGGCTCCTCGCTCACGTCGTGGCCGCGGAGCACGTGTGGCTCGCGCGAATCGACTCGATGAAGCCGAGCGTCCCCGTGTGGCCCGCGCTCACTCTCGACGAGCTCGCGGACCTCGAGACCAAAAATCGTTCGCGCTTTCGCGAGCTTCTCGGGGCGCGCGACGACACCCGACAGCGTCGCGTGAAGTACCGCAACAGCGCTGGCAACGACTTCGACAATAGCGTCGGCGAAATACTCACTCACGTCGCGTTGCACGGCCACTATCACCGCGGGCAGATCGCGCGCACGATGCGCAGCGCCGGGCGTGAGCCGGTGTACACGGACTACATTGGTTTCGTGCGAAAGGGTCGCTGACGCGCTCGACCCTTAGTCGACTGGCCAGCGCTCGCGTCGCTCGCGCTCGGTCAGAGCGGGTTTGGCCGAGGCCGATCCGCCGGCAGTACCACGATCGATTCCGTTCGTGTGGCGGTGTTTGTTGCGGCGCGGGTCTCCGTCGAGACTCGGCACGGAGTGATTGAGCGGCGCGGTATCGCGACCCGGCTGGGTACGATCGAACATGGCTCTCTAGTCGTCAGGGCTCACTATCGACCCGCAGGCGACATGCCGTCTGCGCGATTGTCGCGCGATTCTCGTCGCTACGCCCAGAGACGCACGCCGCCGAGGATGCCGGCGGTGTTCGAGACGACGCTCACATCGGATGGTAGGTCGACGTCGATCAACCGCGAGTTGCCGCCGCCGATGTACAGGTGATCGAAGTTCGTGAGATTGCGTAACGAGTCGATCGCCTCGACCACGTGGCGCTGCCAGGTATTGTTGCCATCGCGCTCCCGCGCGGGTTCGCCCAACACGTCTTCGTAGGTTTTGTCTTTGCGAAATGGGTGATGCGCGAGCTCGAGGTGCGGACCGAGATGCCCGTTGACGAAGATCGACGAGCCGAATCCCGTGCCGAGCGTGATGACCATCTCGACACCCTTGCCCTTGACGACGGCGAGTCCCTGCACGTCCGCGTCGTTCTCGACGCGAACGGGTTTCCGCAGCCGACGCTCGAGGGCGCGCGCCAGATTGAATCCCTGAAAGCGATCTGTGCCGAGGTTGGGCGCGGTGCGAATCACGCCATCTCGCACGACGCCGGGGAAGCCGACGGAAACCCGGTCGTAGCGTGGAAGCTCCGATACGAGCTGGGCGATCAGCGTCACGAGCTGTCGCGGCGTGACTTTCTTGGGCGTGTCCACGCGAACGCGGTCGTGCAGCATTCGGCCGCGCTGGTCGAGCACCGACGCCTTTACGTGGGAGCCGCCGACGTCGACGGCCAGCGTCACGGGTCCGGAGCGGCTGCGTCGTTTCGCACCGCTCGGACGAACGCGTGAGGGTCTTCTCTTCACGGCCTTCTTTTTCGTGCGCGGCATTCTCGGGTCGCGGTTCGGAGGAGTCGAGATCGATTGTAAGCCAGTCGGTGCGGGCAAGCGAGGGCATTCAAGCAATCCGCGTTCATCTGGCATCCTAGGAGGAACGGGACTACTAACTACGAGCCGAAAAGGGCGAGCCGAAAAGGGCGAGCCGAAGAGAGCGAGCCCCTTTTCAGCTTCGCTCTATGTCGTCAAAGGCAATGCGATACGCCATCCGTACCCTTCGCACCCCGCTCGGTGCTGCCGTCGTGACGACCGTCGCGCTCGCGACGGCGGCGTGTACCGTCGTGTGCGCGATGCTCGACGCGGCGCTGTTCCGGCCTCCCCCGTTCCGTGATGCCGCGCGTCTGGCCGTCATCTATACGACACGTCAATCACCTGATCGCGGAGTGGAGCGGGGGCGTTGGTCGTATCGACGCTTCCTGCTACTCCGCTCGGCGGCGAAGCCGGCACTCTTCAGCGATATCGCGACCTTCTCGAGATCGGCGATCCTCACGCTCACCGGCGACGCGGAGCCCGAGCCGGTCGACGGGGAAGTCGTATCGCCGGCGTACTTCCCGATACTTGGCGTGCGCCCGGCGCTCGGTGCGTTCTTCTCGTCTGGCGAGGGGGAGACATCGCTGGCACGGGCCGAGGTCATCCTCGGCGCGGATTTGTGGCGGCGGCGTTTTGGCGGAGATAGCGGCGTCGTTGGACGGAGCATGATGATCAACGGTGTGCGCTTCACGGTGGCTGGTGTGCTGCCCGCCGAGTTCCGCGGCCTCACGGGGCGCGCCGAGCTGTGGATCAGGCCGGGGATGGCGACCGCCGTCAGTTACGCCGGTTATCTCGAGACGAATCAGAACTTCATAAGTGTGATCGGTCGGCTCGCGCCTGGCGTGACGCTCGCGTCGGCGCGGGCGGCGCTGCAATCGATCGGCGCGGCGATCGATCGGGCGGAGCCGAGCGGTTTCGAGCGCGCGGGCAGCCGCTATGCGGCAACGGTCCTGTCGTTGAACGAGGCGCGCGTCGACGCGCGCGAGCGGCAGTGGGTACTGCTCCTCGCCGGCGCGGTTGCCTTTCTCTTCCTTCTCGCCTGCGCCAATGTTACGAATTTGCTCATGGCGCGTGCGCTCGGCCGCCGCCGCGAGCTCGCCATCCGGAGCGCGCTTGGCGCGACGAGGATGGACATCGCTCGCGCCGTGGTCGCGGAGGGCGTGCTGCTCGCGCTGGCCGGCGGGGTGGCGGGCGCGGTGATCGCCGCGATGCTCGTCCCCGTGCTGTCCCTCCCGTCGCGCGTCATCGCGCCGCGGAACATGTACGGCAGCATCGGCGCGTTCGCGGACCCGAGAGTCGACGCGCGATTCGTCGCCCTGGCGCTCGCCGTCAGCGTCATCGCCGCGATGCTGTGCGCGCTCCTTCCGGCGCTCCTCCCGCGCGGCCTCGACCTCACTCGCGACCTCAAGGATGGCGCGCCTAACGTGACGCTCGGCGCTTCGCCACGCCGCCTGACGGCTCGCTCGGTGATGGTCGCGCTCGAGACGGCGCTCGCGCTGCTCCTCCTCGTCGCCGGAGGGCTGATGACGGAGAGCTACCGCCGGCTCCGCGCAACGCCGCTCGGCTTCTCGACCGACAACATTCTCACCTTCTGGATCCGTCCGTCGGAGGTGAAGTATCCGCCGCCCTTGGCGCCGCTCCTGATCGATCGCGTCTTGACCGAGATCGAGGGCGTGCCGGGCGTTGTCGCGGCGACGGTCGACGGGTGCACACCGGTGAGCACCGGCTGCGCGAACAGTACGCTCTATGTCGTCGGCCGGCCTCAGCCGAGGCGGGAGGACGCGCCGCCGGTGCTGCGCCACTATGTCGCCCCTGAGCATTTCGCGACGCTCGGCGTTCCGCTGCTGCGGGGGCGGATCTTCACGCGCCAGGACCGCGCCGGTGAACGTCACGTCGCGATCATCAATCGGCTCGCCGCGGAACGCTTCTTCCCTAACGAGGATCCGATCGGGCAACGCGTGTGGTTCGGCGGCGGAAGCAATATCATCGGGCCCGACTCGGCGGCGGAGATCGTCGGGATTGTCGGTGACGTGGCGTATCAGCCGCTCGACGAGCGTCCGATGCAGCCGGATTTCTACACACCGTACGCGCAATTCACCTATGCGTCGCGGGCGGTGATGGTGCGCACGTTAGGCGACCCCGCGGCGGCGGTGCCGGCGATCCGGCGCGCGGTGCAACGCGCCGATCCAGCGCTTCCGCTGTACGAGGTGCGTACGATGAACGAACAATTGGGCGACTCGACGGCTGGGCGACGCTTCGACACGATGCTCCTGTTGGCATTCGCCGTCGTCGCGCTGCTGCTCGCCGGCATGGGGATCTATGCCGTTGTCGCGCATTCGGTCGCGCAGCGGACGCGCGAAGTCGGCATTCGCGTCGCGCTCGGCGCGACGGGACCAGATGTCGTGGGGCTCGTGGTGCGCGAGGGCATGACCGTGCCCTTGATCGGTCTCGCCGTGGGCGTCGTCCTGTCGTTGGGACTCACGCGCGTTCTACAGGCGTCGCTCTACGGCGTGAGCGCGACGAATCCGCTCGTGTATGCTGTGTTGGTCGCGA
>DATBHD010000331.1:0-9275 GCA_036557635.1 Gemmatimonadaceae bacterium | reverse complement strand
CGAACGCCGCGCTGATGGCGGACGACTCGCTGCGGACGCGCATCGAAAGGCGCGTGGCACAAGTGCCCGGGGCGACGGTTGGTGTGGCGTTTCGCGACCTCGTACTCGGTGACACGATGTATCTGGGCGCCGACGAGCGATTCCACGCGGCGAGCACGATGAAGGTGCCGGTAATGATCGAGCTATTTCGCAAGGTCGATCGGCGCCAACTCAGCCTCACAGAGCGGCTCGAGCTGAAGAACGAATTCTCATCGATCGTCGACGGATCGTCCTACACGCTGAGCGCCGGCGACGATTCCGACAGCCTCGTCTACACCTGGGTCGGGTCTCGGGTGACCGTGCATGATCTCCTCGAGCATATGATCACGCGGTCGAGCAACCTCGCCACCAACACCCTCATCGGTCTCGTGGGCGCCGCGGACGCGAACGCCACGGCTCACGCGCTCGGTGCGCGAGACATCCAGGTATTGCGCGGCGTGGAGGACGGCAAGGCCTACGCGGCCGGCATGAACAACATGACGACGGCGCGCGACCTGGCGACGCTGATGGCGGCGATCGAGACCGGCTTGGCGGCGTCACGGGCGGCAACGGACTCGATGCGCGCGATTCTGTCGAGACAGGAGTTCAACGACGAGATCCCCGCGGGCCTTCCGCCCGGTACACGTGTCGCGCACAAGACGGGGCAAATCACCGGACATCTGCACGACGCCGCGATCGTTTACCCGCCGCGACGAGGACCCTACGTGCTCGTTGTGTTGACGCGAGGCATCGACGACGAGAAGGTTGCGCGTTCACTCATCGCTGACATCTCGCGACTCGTCTACGAGCACGCGACGGCGGTCGGCGGCGCGGCGGCGGCGCGAGGTACGCGATGAGGGTCGCGGTAGGCACCGACCACGCCGGATATCCGCTCAAGGAAAAGCTGCTTGACGCGATCCGCGAAGCGGGGCATCAGGTCATCGACTGTGGCGCGGAGCAGTTGATACCAGGCGACGACTACCCGGACTATGCCGAGCGGGTAGCGAACGCGATTCGCGACGGCCAGGCGGATCGGGGCGTCCTCATCTGCGGCAGCGGTGTCGGCGCGTCGGTGGCCGCGAACAAGTTCGTGGGAATTCGCGCGGCGCTGTGCCACGACACCTTCTCGGCGCACCAGGGTGTCGAGGACGACTCGATGAACGTTCTCTGCCTGGGCGCGCGCGTCGTGGGTCCGTCGCTGGCCGAGGAGCTCGTGATCGCGTTCCTGCGGGCGCGATTCTCGAACGCCGAACGCCACGCGCGCCGGCTGGCCAAGATCATCGGCTTCGAGAAACAGCCCGCGCGCGCCTGACGAGCCGCCTTGCCTAACGACCAACGCCGACCGTGAGACCGAAGAGCAGCGTGCGTCCGGGTGCCGGCTCGTAGAATTTGGCGGTTGCCGAAGTGCCCGATGCGTTGATCGCGACCGAACCGACGTACTTCGTGTCGAAGAGGTTCTGAACGCTCACGACGGGTGTGACCCAGGCCATGTGGCCAACGCCGTCGGCGCCGAGCCGGACGTTGTACACGGCGAAGCCGGCGGCGCGGGCGGTGTTGGCGTCGTTCACATAGACGGCGCTCTTGGCGATGGCTTCGACGGTGGCGAACGCGGAGCTGAAGCGCCAGGTCGCGCTCCCCTGGACCTGTTGCTCGGGGATGCCGGGGACCACGTTGCCGGCGAACTGCGTTCCCGCCGATAGAAAGTCTCGAAACCGAAAGTGCGAGTACGAGTACGCCGCGCTCAACGCGAGCGGTCCGACGTCGGTTCCACCGGAGACCTCGACACCGTTGCGCCGCGTGCGGCCGGCGTTGCGGTAATACGTGCGGCCGTTGCCGTTCGGCACCTGATAGGGAATCAGCTCGTCGCGGACCTCGGTGTCGAACACCGCGAGGTCGTACTGAACGCGATTGGCGAGAAAGCCCTTGAGACCGGTCTCGTACGTCGTCGAGAATTGTGGCTTGAGTTCGTAGTTGAGTCCCGCGTTGCCGTTAGGCTGGTTCCCGAGCTCCGTGGTCGTCGGCGTCTCGAAGGCCGAGCCGACATTCGCGTAGAGCGCCGAGAGCGCCGAGAGACGTAGGACCGCGCCGGCCATCGGGCTCACGGCGTGAAGCACGCGCGTACCGGAGTCGTCGCGCCCGTCGCTGAGGAAATGATCCTGGAGCTGAAAGCGAACGTAGTCGGCGCGGACGCCTCCGCTGAAGCTGACGCGATCGCCTGCCTGAAACTCGTCGCGAACGTAGGGCCCCGCGCTCGACACGAGCTCGCGCTGATCGAGCTGGAGCACGCCCTCTTCGACGGGAAATGTTGGACAGGTGGCGCTGACCGCGGTGACGGCGTTGCAATTCGCCCAGTTTCTCCGCAGGTCGTTCTGCATCGCGGCGTCGACGCCAACGCTCAAGCGCTGCCTAACGCCGATGTCGATCGGGACGGTGGCGCGCGCGGCGCCACCGAATTGGACGCGACCGACGTCCACGACCGCGAACGTCTGCGGATTGTACAGATCGCGCGTGCCGCCGTAGATCTGCGCGAACAGCTCGCCACCCCGCGCATCGGCGAGCGGGCGGGTCGCCGAGAGGCCGAGCTGAATCTGACGGACGACCTTGCGGGACAATGCTCGCACCGAGGCCGAATCGGGCAGACGCGGGTTGGCGTCGAACTGGGACAGCGTGAGCGCGCCGGGATTCTGCGCGGTCGGCTCGTCGAAGCCCAGCCCCTGGAAAACGAAATCGGTGCCGGCGGCGGTGGCGCCAACGCGGAGGTATCCGTTGGTGAGCTCTTGATGTGAGTAAAGACGAAAGTTGTTCGCCAGTGTGTGACCGACGTTGCCCTGATAGAACATCGCGTCCGTCGATCCGCCGAAGGCGCCCGTCACGCGGCGCGTCCCGTAGTCGCCGAGCCACGACCGCACCTGCGCCGCGACCGGACCGGCGGGAGGACCCGCGGAGCGGATGTCGATGACACCACCTCCCGCGTTGCCGTAGAGAGCAGACGCGGTTCCGCGGATCGCCTCGACGCGCCCAACCGACTCGAGGTCGAGGTAGTCGATGGGCGTTTGTCCGTCGGGCAGCGTGAGCGGCATTCCGTCGCGAAGGACACGGATGCTGCGCACGCCGAACTGCGATCGCGCGCCGAAGCCGCGAATGGAAATGCGCGCGTCCTGTGACGGATTGTTTCTATTGGCGACGGTGACGCCGGGGAGAAGGAACAACGTCTGATCGACGAGGAGGTGCGTCTGCCCGGGACGCGCGCTGTCGGGTCGCGTCTCGCTGATCGCGAAGGGAAGGTCGAGTGCCGAGCGGCCGATGTCGCGTGTGATCGTGACGACAGGCGGCAACTTCGTGACGGAGTCCTGAGCGCGCGCGATCGCCGGGGTGAGGGCGCAGAGGGCCGCGAGTCCAATCCTCGGGAAGCTCAGATGGTGAACCGCGTCGAGCGATGGCGGCCGATTCTTTCGCGGAGTCTGCATGGTTCTCGCTGTGATTCGGTCCCTGTCTAGCGGAGCACCCGACCGTGGGCGTACGGCGTCACGTTTCGCCTCGCCAATCTACAAGGTCACGCACGAGTTCCCTGTTGTGAAGGTGCGCGGCACTCGCGAGAACAGTTGGGCGACCGTGAGGTTCCATCGCCCGCAGGGGGCCGACTATCTTGCTGGCAGACCCGGTAGCTCAGTTGGTAGAGCAACGGACTTTTAATCCGTAGGTCGCGGGTTCGATCCCCGCCCGGGTCATGGTTGAATTTCAACGAGATAGCTCGCCGTTAGGCGGGCTTTTTTGTTGAAACGACCCTCGCATCTGAGAGTTCATCTGAGAGGAGCCTCAGCCGCCGCCTGAGCAAATGCAAAACGGCCGGGAGATTCGCTCTCCCAGCCGCTTAGCCTTGCTCGCTCGAACGAGCGCGCTTCCGCCCCACTCTCCGCCTCGATTCCCTTGATCGTGCGGTACACTCACGCGAGCCGGCTGATGGTCACCGTGTACCGCAATTCATGGCCGCTACCTCCGGATCGAGTCGACCGGAACATCACGCAGATGAACGATGATCCCCTCGGTCTCCGCTAACTCCTCAAGCTCGTGCAGATCCGAGCCCTCCCAGCCACACGAGCAGGCGGCGCGGTATACCTTCTCGTTGTTCACTCGGTCGATCGGCTTCGTCGTCAGTCGATGCAGGATCCGTTTCGTCATTGTTCCCTCCACGTGCTCGAAGGAGGCCTAGAACCACGGTGTCGTCACCGCTCGGAATGTAAGCAAATCTGCTTGCTCGCAGTTCGGTGCGTGCCCCAGCACAAGGTCGTCACTCGTCCATACCTTTGGTCATACACGAGTCTTGTTCGCGCGGGGTAGACCTCTCATGCGGATGGTTCTTTCGGCTTGGCGAGGAGCATCTTCTGCTCCCTCCAGGTGGCGGCGATGAACACGGCCATTGCGTCGCCCAGGTTCACGACGAGTTCCGCGTGTCGCGGAGCGGGGCGTACCGGTCGCTTTCCCTTGCCGTGCGCATCGCTGAGCCGATTTCGCACGCTCCCAATGCCCTCCACAACGCTTTGACAACCGCCGAGAATCTGTCTGAACACCTGCTCGGTGTGCTGGCTCGGAGCAAGCTTGAGAATCTTCGCGGCGTGCGAGTACAACTTGGGTAACTCCGCTCCGTCGTCGTAGCTCTCGCGCATCTAGGACGTGGTACCGGCGATTCCGGAGCGCTGTTGGTCGGCGCTATGGCACATTCTCGCGGGCTGCGGACTGCGACCCGGTGAAGCACTGGCGTTGCGCTGGCAGGAAATTGATGAAGTCGGTCAGAAGCTCCGCGTTCGCAGAAACCTCATCCGTGTTCCAGGCAGCAAGGGCTATCAGCTATTGGCGCCGAAGACCAAGAAGTCGAAGCGCGAGGTTCCAATCCCGGCGCCGGTGTGGAACGAGTTGAAACGTTCGCGAAAGGTTCAGAAGCACCAGCGCATGCATTCGGGCGAGGCGTGGCAGGATGCCGGGTTCGTACTCACCAATTCCAAGGGCGGGCCGTTGCATGACGTCCGGCGAGCGTTCGAGCGTGTAAGCGCGAGAGCAGGCTTAGGCGAGTGGGGCGAGGAGCCGAAGCGAGAGCACGTGACAGGACCAGTGCCGAAGCGCCAGTTCACTCCCGCGTTTCGGATCTATGATTGTCGGCACACGTACGTGACGCTGCTCCTTATGGCGGGTACGCCGGTCAACGTGGTCGCCGACCTGGTAGGCCACGAGAAGGCGAGCTTCACAATTGCCCGTTTACGGTCACGCGTTGCCGAAGCAAACGAAGGAGGCCGTCGCGACGCTCGAAGCTGTGCTGTTCAAGAGAACCGGGTGATTCCGCAGTACATTCACGCGCGGAAAGACAGAGGGCCCTCAATCGAGGGCCGTCACGTCCTTCAACAGATCGAACGCGGGTTCAGGCTGATGGCGCAAATCTTAGAACAACCAAGTCGCCTGTTCGCGTGAGGTGCAGCTTTCCTTCTCGGAAGCGCCACTGCACGTAATCGTGCCCAGTACCGCTCCGTCGCGCTTTGGGCTCACCATAGCGCTTCGTCAGGGCTGTGAGGAGCGGCTTGAACTCGGAAGAATCTGTGAGGGCGCCGACGCCCACGAGGTTGCCCTGGCTGCTGTAGTTGTAGCCTGCATCCAAATGCACGCCATCGAGATTCTCTCGCAGGCAGACCATCAGCGGATGTTCTCCGCCCGGTCCCTTACACTGCTCACGTGGCTCTGGCGTAGGACGGGCCTCACCGATGTGGTGGCCGTCGAAGACGAACTGCGGCAGTGCATCCTGAGCGTGCAATGGCGACGCGGCTAGAAGAATCAGTGCCGCCATCATTAGCGAACGCATCTTCGCCTCCGTTTGGTGGAGTTAGAAGTTCTCAATAACTGACTTCCAGCTCGAACCAACCGTTTCGATTCGGGACTGATCGCCCTAGGACAGAAATGAGAGGCGGGGCGTTTCATCTGAAACGGCATCTGACTCAAGGGACAAAAAAGGACCAAAAGGGGCTCGATCGCGCCTAACTGGCCGAGAAGCGAAAGTGTGTGTAGATCAAAGAGGAATGAAGGCGATCACACACGGCCCCAGCCGCTCATTGGTAACTTTTAATCCGTAGGTCGCGGGTTCGATCCCCGCCCGGGTCATTCCCTCGCAGCGTGAGTCCGATTGTCGTAATTCACTCCGCCCTCAGGGCCACCGCCGGATCGACCGTGGCAACGCGCCGCGCCGGCACGATCATCGCCACGATCGCGGCGATGCCTAACGTGAGAGCCGCGAGAATGTACACCGAGACCTCGTACGGCGATGTGTCATACAGCAGGTCCGCCACCCAGCGCGAAAGTACCGCGGCGAGTACCGCGCCCGCGCACAGGCCGAGGAGAACCGTGCGCCCGGCCTGCACACCGATGAGACGCACCACATCGTGCGTTTCCGCGCCTAGCGCCATGCGGACGCCGATCTCGTGCGTCCGCTGCGAGGCCCAGTAGGCCATCACACTGTACAATCCGACGGCGGCGATGAGCGTCGCCAGAGTTCCAAACATGCTGAACATCGTTGCGCCAAGGCGCCACGAGCGCATCTGCGGCGCGACGATCTCGGTATAGGGCGCGATGTCGACATACACGGTGTTCGACCGCAGACCGCGCAGCACGCGATGGAGCAGTGCCACCAAGCGCTCCACGTCGCCCGAGCTGCGCACGGCGAGCGCCGAAGGGCGGAAGCCATCGGTCTCGTGTGACGGCGGCAGATACCACATCCCGCGGTCGTCGCCAACCAACTTGAAGAGCATGACATTCTCGACCACGCCGACCACGGTGGTGCAGGACTTCTCCTCTCCCAACATGACGCATTGGCCGATCGGATCAGCGCCCGGCCAATACGCATTCGCGACGACGCGGTTCACGAGCATCACTCGCGATGGCGCCGCCTCCTCCTCGGGCGTGAAAAGACGACCGCGCACGAGGTGGGTGCCGATCGTCGCAAGGTAGTCTCGACCCGCGATGACCATGTATGGCCACAGATCGCCGCCTGGCAACGCGATGGACTTGCGACCTGGAACCGTCGCGTTGAAAGCCGTTGTCTCGCGACCAGGGACGGTGCCGCCGACAAGGGCGGCACGCTCGACGCCGGGCACTGCCGCCGCGCGATCGCGCGCCTCGCGATACAAGTCTCGGATCTCTGCGCCCGACAACTTCATCTGACCGATGTCGAGGGTCACCAACGCCACTCTATCGAGATCGATTCCGACGTCGTGCTCGACGACATGCCGCAGGCTCCGCACGAATAACCCCGCGCCCACCAGCAGAATAACCGACAGCGACACCTGAACGCCGAGCAAAATCGCGCGCGCTCGTCCGCTGCCTCCAGCGATCTGCCGATTCGAGCTCTTGAGGCCCTCGTTCACACTCGAGCGTGCCGCCTGAATCGCCGGGGCAAGGCCGGCGAGCAGCACACAGAGTACCGCGACGAGCAGCGTGAAGCCGAGCACGGGAGCATCGATCACCGAGCTGCCCCACGCGAATCCCGGCAGCAAGAGACGCTGCACGAGCGAGCTGCCGATGCGGGCGACGACGAGTGCCGCGATCGTTGCGATCGCGGATAGAAGCGCGGCTTCGACCAGCAGCTGCCGCAGCAGCTGGCCCCGGCTCGCACCTAACGCCAACCGGACGGCGATTTCGCGACGCCGCTCGATCGTGCGCGCGATGAGTATGTTTGCAACGTTGGCGCAGGCGATGAGCAGCACGATCGCCGACACACCGAGCAGCCACACCGCGACTTTGGCTTCTGGCGCGAAACCGTTCTCGGTCGTCCCGGTCGCGAGCGAGCCCAGGGCGATTGTACCCGTGGAATCGCGCCGCACCCCTTGCCAGCTCTTGATCTCCGAGCGATAGACCGTCGTTGCCTGACCCTCGGCCAACGTGACGTTCGCGTTTGGCGCGACGCGGGCGATGCCATGAACCCACAGGGAATTCGTCGTCGTCGCCCAATCCGGTCCGATCTGATCGGCGGTGACAGCGCTCATCGGTACCCAGAGATCCACTTGGTAGCGGTCGACTCCGGCGAACCCGGCTGGTGCGACACCGACGATGGTGAAGGTCTTCCCGTCGAGCGTGAGGGTATGCCCAACGACGTCACGCGCGCCGCCCAAGGCGCGATGCCAGAAACCGTCGCCGATGATCGCGACCAACGGGCCTTGCGGCGGAGTGTCTTCTTCCGGTAGGAAGTCGCGTCCCAAAGCCGGCCGTACCCTGAGCAATCGGAAGTAATTCTGGGACACGGCCATCGCCGTGAGGCGCTCGGCGTCCGCGCCGCGCCCGAGGGTCACGGACGTGAGATTATACGTGGCGACCCCGGAGAATGCAGGCACGGCGCGCAGCGAAGCCAGGAGCCGGTAAGCGGTGGTCGAGCTCCCCGTGGGCTCACCATTGAGGTGCTCGCGAATGAAGACGCGACGCACGCTCTGCGGATCCTCGATCAACGGCGGGGGCTCGAGCATCAACTGATCGACGACACCGAACATGATCGCGTTCGCGGCGATGCCTATCGTCAGTGCGCCACTCGTGACGATGGCCAGCAGGGGGCGACGCGCGAGCGCCCGCAGTGCGTACCGAAGGTCCGAAGCCATTCGCGATTGATTCGCTGTGAGGGTGGCCATCGGGAGAGCGGGCTCTCACCAACACACCCGCTCCTCGAGACGTACATCAATGTGTCGGCGCGTCGCAATGTCAACGACGACGTCCGCATTTCTGGACGTTAGTGTGTCCTCAAAGCTCTCGATTCAGAGCCGGAGTCGAGGGGACGGCGGTACGTGGCCGTCGGTTCTCGGCCCGACTGGAACTTCCAATCCTCACGTCGCGGGTTCGCACGCGCGTGGGTCATGCTCTTCATATCGTGGTCCTGCGCCGCGTTAGGCATCCGATGTCGTCAACGTCTCTGTGTTGCCTAGTGTTCTCTCCGGGGCCCGCTGCCCGCAATGGCCTCGGGTGTGCAAGGGGTCCTTCATCAATCTCTCGGGGGAGTCCGATGCGGAAGCTCTTCGGCGCGCTCTTGCTCGTCCTCGCAGCCGCGTGCAACAGCGACTCGACCTCACCAGGCACCGGGACGCTCAGTGGCAGCTACTTGCTGCGCACCGCGAACGGCATCCCCGTCCCGGGCATCGCCTCGCAGGACGCCAGTGGCGTCTACGAGGTTCTTCATGGACGCATCGTATTGCAAAGCGACATGAGCTTTGTGGACAGTCTCTCGGATCGCTTCACACCGA
>DATBHD010000330.1:0-5414 GCA_036557635.1 Gemmatimonadaceae bacterium | reverse complement strand
GCGGGAGGCACGGCGATGGCGATCGCCGGCTCCGTCACCGACGAACGGGCCGCGGCCGCGATGGTCGCTCGGGTAGTCGCCGACTGGGGTCGAGTGGACATCCTGGTCAACAACGCCGGTATCCTGCGCGACAAGAGCTTCGCCAAGATGAGCCTCGAGGATTTCCGCCTCGTGATCGAGGTCCATCTGATGGGCGCCGTGATCTGCACCAGGGCGGTGTGGGAGCTGATGCGCGAGCAGCGCTACGGGCGCATCGTCATGACCACGTCGTCGTCGGGTCTGTACGGCAATTTCGGTCAGGCGAATTACGGCGCGGCGAAGATGGCGCTGGTGGGCCTGATGCAGACGCTGGCGATCGAGGGCGCGAAGTACAACATCCGCGTCAACTGCCTCGCCCCCACCGCGGCGACGCAGATGACCGCAGGCGTGTTTTCCGACGAGAGCCTGCGTCTGCTCGACCCGGCCCGGGTCAGCCCCGGCCTGCTTGCGCTGGTGAGCGAGGATGCGCCGACCCATGCGATCCTCTGCGCCGGCGCCGGCAACTTCGCCACCGCGAACGTCACGCTCACTCACGGCTACCATGCCGGGGCGGCGGACGACGCCGGCGAACAGGTGATCGCGCACTGGAGGGAAGTCTCCGACCGCAACGGGGAGATCGTGCCTGACTATGGCTTCACGCAGGCCGAGCGCGAGGTGGCGAGCGCGGGACTCACCGCCCCCGTCCTCGCGCGTCGGTGATGTGCGGCGGAAGCTGATCAGAACCGATCACTACCTGACCACTCTGTAGTTGTGAACGACTGGACGCGGATGAACGCCAATTACGCAGATGGCCGCAGATGAAGAAAGCGGTTTCGATCTTTTTCAAAAGCGCTACCGGTTTTTTTCTCAGCGTTCATCGGCGTAATCAGCGTTCATCCGCGTCCAGTCGTTCACAACTACTGAGTGCCTTGTGACGGAACGTCGGCGTCCATCGAAGTTCAGATGACGCTCGCCCCGCCATCGACGACGATCGTCTGACCCGTGATGTGGCCGCCCGCGTCGGACGCGAGGAGCAAGGCTGGGCCCATCAAATCGGTGTTCCCGCCGAGCTTCCCGAGCGGCGTTAGGCGGAGCGCCTCCGCACCGTGGCTCTCGAGCGTCGCCGCGGTCATTTTCGACGGAAAGAAGCCGGGCGCGAGCGCGTTGACGCGGATGTTGCGCGGGCCCCATTCGGCGGCGAGCGCGCGCGTCATGTTGATCACCGCGCCCTTGGCGGTATTGTATGCGATCGTACCAACGCGATCGGGGTGATGGCCCTGCAGGCCCTCCACCGACGCGACGTTGATGACGACGCCCTTGCCCTGCTCGAGAAATGCGCGGCGCGCCACCGCTTGGGTCAACAGGAAGAGGCCGGTCACATTCAGGCCGACAACCTTGTTCCAGCCGGATAGCGGATAATCCTCCGCCGGCGCGCCCCAGGTTGCGCCTGCATTGTTGACGAGGATATCGATCCGCGCGAAGTGCTCGAGGACACGCTCGGTGAGTCGTGAAATGTCGTCGGGCATGCCGAGGTCGGCGACGAAGCCGGCCGCCGTTAGGCCTGCCGCGCTGAGTTGTTCGACGGCGGCATCGAGCTCAGTGTTCTTGCGCGCGACGAGCGCGAGCGAAGCCCCGAACTCGCCGAGCGCCCGGGCGATCTGCAGGCCCAGCCCACGCGATCCGCCCGTGACGATCGCTACGCGACCGCTGAGGTCGAACAAGCCGCTCAATGTGCCGATCATCTCATGCCCTCCAAGATTGGGAATCACCCCATCCGTCATCCGCTCGGCCAGCACCAGCGACGAATGTTAGCAGGAGCAGCGACGGGTTCTTCGTGGAGTTTGGGGGACGACCCGGAGCAGACCGCTGGAACCGGAGACACCACCACGGCGGTTCTACTTCTTCTCATCAAGGCTTTCGAGTCGCCACCGTCGTCATCTCGATCGCGCGGGAGGGGGTCCTCGAACGTCTGGAGTGTAGGCAACATATCTTTCACCGCATTGCGCGCCGAACCTCGCACGGAAGATGTCGAAGGCTTCACCCTTTTTCTGATCGCGGGCGTTGCGAGACTCGTATCGGGAGGTGACCCGCATGACTACCGCATACCTCGTCGTGACGGTGCTCTTTGCTCTGATAGCCATTTTTTCCGCCATCATGAAGGTCCGCCGCGATCCGAATGTCGTGAAGGTCATCCACGAGACGGTCGGGGTTCCGCTGAAGTACCTCCCCGTTCTCGCTGCCTGCGAGGCCGCTGGCGCGGTCGGCTTGGTGGCGGGGATTTGGTTTCCGCCGCTCGGCGTCGCGGCCGGAGTCGCGCTGGTGATTTACTTCATCGGCGCCGTCGTCTCGCATGTGCGCGTCGGCGATTTCAAGGGCATTGGCAACGCTCTCGTTATGTTAGCCCTGTCGGCAGTATCGCTCGCGCTGCGCATCGTGACGACGTGAAGACAGAGCCTCGCTGCGACATGTGGTGACGATCGGCCAACGCGGCGACGTCGAGAATGATCCCACGATTCTATGGCCGCGCGATTGCAGGCACGTGAGGGTCGGCGCGCTGAGCCTGACTCCAGCTGCCATGCCGCAGGCAGTGGCTCCGTGCGACGAAATGCTCATGCTTCCGCGCGCAGAGCTTGTGCCGGGTCGATCCGGGAGGCTCGACGTGCCGGGAGATAGGCGGCGAGCAACGCCACGCCCGCGAGGACGGCGGCGCCCAACGCCAGTGTCAACGGATCACTCGGACTGACCCCGAACAACAGTGACCGGAGCCAGCGGGTCATGGCGAGCGCCAGCCCCAAGCCGAGGCATCCGCCCGCGCCGAGGAGGAAGAGCGCCTCACGCAGCACGCCGCGGCGGATGCCGGCCGGCGTCGCCCCCAGCGCCACTCGGATCGCGATCTCACGCGTCCGTTGCCTAACGGCTGTCGCCATGACGCCAAAGAGGCCGACGGCGGCCAGCGTCAACGCCGCGCCGGCGAAGAGCGCGAGCAGCAGCGCATTCAGCTCCGGCTGCGCCAGTGTATCGGCGACGAATGTCTCGAAAGGAACGGCACTCGCCACCGCGACACCCGGTCCCACCTGCGCGACGGCGCGCCGGAGGATCGGCACCAGCGCGCCGGGCCGACCCTCGCTCGCGATGACAAGCGTCGTCGGAGCGAAGGGGAATGTCGACTGTCGGAGCGGAAGATAGATGCTTGGTCGTGGGTTGCGCAGGTCGCGATAATGCGTATCTCGCACCACGCCCACCACCGTTAGGCGTTCCGCTTTCCCCGTGACGAGGCGCTTGCCGATCGCGTCGCCGTGAGGCCAGTAGGAGCGAGCCGCGGATGCGCTGAGAATCGCGACGGGGAGCGTCCCTTCACGGTCCGCGTCGGTGAAGAGACGCCCGCGCTCGAGTGAGATGCCGAGCGTCGGGAAATAGTGCGGCGTCGCGAGCTCGTACGTGAGCGCGGGATTCCGCGCCACCTCGTCAGCGGACTGCCCCTCGGCGGGAATTCTCCCAAAGATGCCACCGACGGGCGCGAGCGGCGGCGTGAGCACGGGCGCGACGGAGCGGACTCCGGGAAGTCCCTCGAGACGCGGAACGAGCTGCTCCAGCAGCGCGATCTGCTTCCGCGCATCACGCATGTAGCGTCCTGGGAGCGCCAGTTCGGCGACAAGAAGCCGAGAGGGATCGAAGGCGACATCCACGCGCTGGAGCGCGAGCAGGCTGCGCGCGACGAGACCAGCGGCGGAGAGCACGAGCAGTGCGAGCGCGACCTGGCCGACGACCAGCGCCTGCGTGCCGACACGGAAGCGCCGGCCGGCGCCGCTCTGACGCGGGCCGCTCCGCAGTGCGTCTTGCAGCTCGACGCGAGCAGCCGCAACCGACGGCGCGAGCGAGAAGAGCAGGGTCGCGATCGCCGTGATCGCGATCGCGCCCGAGATCACCGGACCGGTGACGCGGATCTCATCGAGGCGCGGCGTTCCCGCGGGGGCGAGCGCGACGAAGCCGCGCACCGCCGCGGCCGCGAGCGCCGCGCCGACGAGTCCACCGACGACGGCGAGGATCGCGCTCTCGGTGAGGAGCTGGCCAATGAGGCGCCCATGGCTCGCGCCGAGCGCCGCGCGCACGGCGAGCTCGCGTCCGCGCGCGAGGCCGCGGACGATTAGCAAGTTAGCAACGTTGAAGCAGGTGATGAGGAGCAGCAGACCGGCCGCGCCGGCAAAGGCCAGCAGTGCGGGCCCGACGTCACCGACGACGTCCTCCGTCAGCGAGCGAGCGACGCCGCGTACATGCCAGGTCGACGAGGTCGTAGTGGCGAAGAAGCGCGTCAGCTCCTCGCGGGCTTCGGCGATCGACGCGCCCGGGCGGAGCCGGCCGATGGCGTTCAGCTCGGCGTAGATCGGCTGGTCGCCGAGGGGACCCGAGCTCGGAACGACTGCAGTCCAGAAATCCACGCTTTGCGGATAATCGAGCCCCAGCGGCATGACACCGACGATGGTGTATGGCTTACCGTCGTAATGCAGCACGAGCTGGCGGCCGATGACGCCGGTGTCCCCGCCGAAAAAATGTCGCCAGCCCGCGTAGCTCAGCACCGCGACGGCTGCCGCACCGGTCGCGTCGTCTTGCGGGCGGAGCGCGCGGCCGAGCAGTGGACGGGTCCCGAGCAGATCGAAAAAGCCCCCCGAGACCAGGGAGCGACGGAGCCTAACGACGCCCGAGCCGAAGCGGATCGGCACCGGCTGCGCGCCGCCATACGCGAAGAACTCCACTCGCTCGAGCGTCTGCACTCGGCGCGCGTACTCGCGCGCGTCCTGGTAGAGGAGTGGGAAGTGATCCGTACGCCCGTCGGGGGTGACGCCCCAGAGCACGACCAACCGATCCTGCGCGCGCACCGGCAGTGGCTGCAGGACGACGCTCTCGGCGACCGTGAACACGGCCGTCGCGAGCCCGATACCCAGCGAGAGCGTGAGTACGACGCCGGCGACCCATCCTGGGGAGCGGCCCAGCATGCGCATCGCGAAGTTGAAATCTTGTCGGAGATTCAGCATCCAGTTCCTGGAGATGTCGCTCTCGAGCCACTCTGTGTGGCGCCTACAGCTCCTGTTGCTCGAAGATCCGCACCGCCGCGAATGCTCCTAGCATGATCGCCGCGACGGCTGTCGTCACCGGCCAGCCTAACGACAACGTCTGCCCTGTGAGGGCGCGGCTCATCGCCGGCATCAGTCCGGCGAAACTGTAGCGCGCCGCCGGCCCCCAGCTCGAGAACAGGAGCGTGAGGAAGAAGAACCCGAGCCCGGCACCGGCCGCGGCGCCGCGCGAGCGAAAGGCCGCCGAGAAGAGCGTCATCACGACGACGAGCAGCGAGGCGTAGAGCAGCCAGAGCGCCACCATCGTCACGAGCCGTCCGGCGTCGG
>DATBHD010000329.1:0-1601 GCA_036557635.1 Gemmatimonadaceae bacterium | reverse complement strand
TCGAATGGTGTTGGGTCGAGCGGCTGGTCGAGCTGAACGGTGGTTTGCATGTGCTCAGCGACGGCGAGCGCGCGCTCCAATGCTCGTCGGCGGTCTTCGGGCACATCGTGCCGAAACCGTACGGTGGGTCCGAGCGCCGTGCGCCCGAGGAAGAATCGGGGCGCGACTGTTCCGCCTGGCTCGTTGATCGACACGAGGTCGCCGGCGGCATCGTGGGTGAACTCGGCCTCCACATGCAACTGCATGATATCGAGATCCGTCAGCACGTTGTCGTCCGCCGGTGAACTCGTTTTTTCCCGTGTTGAGTCGCTTGCTTCGGATTCGCCGGTCCGACGACATGCGGCGACATGCGACTTCAAGATCAGGTCGTCACGTAGAAGTCGACACTCTGCTCCCCGTCGCGCCCCAGCACATGCGAAAACTCCTCCCAGCCGCGCGAGACCACAAGACAGCTCGCCAGATCACACGGCGGCCACCCGTGGATGTGAAATCCGCCACTCGGCCTTGTGATTGTGATCAACGGGCTGCGATGCGCTGCCGAAACGCTCGTCGAGCCGCTTCCGATTCGCCTTTCGACGCCGGTCGTCGCTGTTCCTTTCGATGGCAGATCGAAGCCGTAGTTCGCCGGAGTCCACGCGCCCGTGCGCAACCCGGGGGGTTAAGGCTGCACTCCTCCTAATGGTATTCACGAGATTTCTCTGCGACACACGACAAACGAAACCAGCGACCGGCGACATCGCGGGGCCACCGTTCCACCGTCGAAGGCGATAGTATCAAGCATGGCGGCCACACCAAGCCCTCCCGCGAAAGACCAACTCGCGCGCGCCCGATCGGCGGCGGAACGCTCGAGGTGGGCCGAGGCGTTCGACGAATTCAGCGCCGCTGACGGCGACGGCGGGCTCGAGCCCCACGACCTCGAGCGATGGGCCCACACCGCGAACATGCTCAACCGCGTGGCGGAGCGAGACGCGCTCGCGACGCGAGCGCATCAGGCTTTTCTCGACAGCCGCGACGCCGAGGGCGCGGCGCGGTGCGCGTTCTGGCTCGGCTTCGAGCTCATGATGGAGCACGAGACCGCACGCGGCAGCGGATGGCTCGCGCGCGCCGGGCGTGTCCTCGACGAAGCGCAGCTCGACTCAGTGGTGCGCGGATACCTGTTGCTTCCCCAGGGTGTTCGCGCGATCTCGAAGAACCCGAGCGAGAGTCTCGCCTATATGGAGCGCGCCGTCGAGATCGGCCGGCGCTTCAATGAGCGAAGTCTCATCGCGTTCGCGCGCATGGGCATGGGGCGCGCCCTCATCAAACTCGGTCGAGTCGCAGAGGGATTGTCGCTGCTGGACGAGGTCATGATCTCGGTGACGTCGAACGAGGTCGATCAGATCGTCGTCGGCGCGATCTACTGCGCGGTGATCGACGCGTGTCAGGAAGTGTTCGACCTCCGGCGCGCGGGCGAGTGGACGGACGCGCTCCATCGCTGGTGCAAGGCACAGCCGGACCTCGCGGCGTTTCAGGGCGCGTGTCGCGTGAATCGTGCGGCGATCATGCAACTGCACGGTGCGTGGGGCGATGCCATGGACGAAGCGCGACGCGCGTGTGAGTGG
>DATBHD010000328.1:0-3334 GCA_036557635.1 Gemmatimonadaceae bacterium | reverse complement strand
CGGGGATTCACGGCCATCCTGATCCGTGAATGAGCGTCCTTGAATGAGCGGGATGCCCAGCGCGTCGAAGTACTCGGGTCCGACACCGTCGATGCCGAACCAGGGATTCGCGCGCGCGTCGGCATCGGACTGCTCTGCCGCGGCGAAGCGTCCCATCCACACGTTCGAGCCAAGGAAGGGCGGCACCGCTTCGGGCGACACGGCAACGACACCGGGAACGCCATGAAGGCTCGTCATCACCTGCTCGTGCGCGGCGAAGTTCGTCTCGTCGACGCACTTCGCCCACACGAGCGTGTCCGCGTGCGTGGTGGGCGCACCATATCTCGACTCGCAGTCGTGCATGAACTGGCGCCAGGGCAGCGAAATGTTGACCATCGACAGATGCGCCGTCGAATAGCCCATGTCGAGCGACATGAGTCGCGCGAGACTACGAACGAGCAAGCCGGCACCGGCGAGCACGACGACGGCTAGTGCGAGCTGCGACGCAACGAGCGCCTGTCGAATCTTGCGAAGGCGCCGTCCCTCAGTGCCGGAGCGCGAATCGGCACGAAGGGGTGACGAGAGATCGAACCGCACTGCGGCGAAGGCCGGCAACACGCCGAAGAGAAGTACCGTCACACCGGTCACGAGCGCGCCGGTCATGAGTGGAGTCCCGGCACTCGCAATCAAGTCAGTCCTCGGCAATCCCATCGGCGCGAGTCGAACGAGCAACACAAGGAGGAGGCGCGCGAGCAGGGTGCCGAGCGCACCGCCTGCGACGGCGAGCAAAACACTTTCAGTCAGGAGTTGACGCACGAGATTGGCTGTGGAGGCACCAATTGCTCGGCGAATCGCCATCTCACGCGTCCGCCCAGCGGCGCGCAGCAACAACAAGTTGCCGATGTTCGTGCAGGCGAGCACGAACAACAACGCGACCGCTGCGGAGAGGACGAGAAGAGCGGAGCGGGCGTCGCCCGTGATCATTTGGTCGAGGGTGTGCACCTGCGCGTCGAGAGTGTTCGCGGCATCGCGCTGAAGCTCCGGGACGTGTCCAAGGAATGCTTTGAACTCTTTGCGCGCCGCTTCCGGCGTAGCGTTCGGCGCGAGGCGCGCAACGAGATCGACGCCGCCGTAATCCGATGCAATCCAGAACTCGGCGCCTCGCGGATAGTCGAGCCCTGGCGGCGCGACACCCACGATGCGCATTGTCCAATTCATCTTCGGCTCGTGAAGCGTATGTCCGATCACGGACGAATCGCCCCCGAACGCGCGACGCCATGCGGCGTGGCTCACCACGATCGGTACGCCGGCGTTGCCGACGTTGGCGCCCCACAGGACCGCGTCACCCGTTCGAAAGAGACGGCCAAGCGCGGGATTGGCGCCGAGCACGTTGAAGAACTCGTCACCGACGACGGATTCGTTCAGTGAGAGACGACGGTCCCCGTCGATGACGGCCGCGTTGAGCACACGCCAGTGCGCGAGCCCCGAAACCGCGCGGACGGTTTGCGCGTGTTCCTGAAAGCGCTTCATCTGTGCGGGCAGGATCGGTAGTTCGCTCGCCGCTCCGCCGGCTTTGCCCGAGAGCTCGACGATCCGCTCCTGTTGGATCACCGGCAATCGCTCGGCGAGCACGGAGCGAAAGACGGTGAACATCGCGCTCGACATGCCAATCGCGAGGCCGAGGATGAGTACAACGGTGGTCGCGAACGCGGGCGCTCGTCGGAGCGACCGCGCGGTGAACGTCAGGTCACGACGGGTGGTGTCGAGCATGTGAGGCACCGCGGCTGATAGTCTCGTGACGATATTTCAATGACACCAATGCCGCGAGAAACCCTGTCTCTCTCTGTTATTCGACGCGAGTTCGATTCACTCAGCTCGCAGCGCAACAACCGGCCCTTCCTCGATTACGCCGTCGGTTCGAGCAGCCAGTCGGTCGCCGACGGTATTCCTCGAGAAGCCACCCGAGATCCTCGGCGGTCATCCCGACCAACCGCTCATCTTCGAGCGAAAGCAGCAAGTGCGCCTCAGGCGGCTCGCCACTGGCGATGCGCTCCGCCGTGCACCGTTGCAGAAAGAATGTCTTCCCGCCGCGGCGCACTCCGATCACCGCACGGGCCTTGTTCGGCACGTTGGGGAGGCGGATATCTCGGGCGGTGCGCTCTGGCACCGTGGACCGCAATGCTTCAGCCAGCTTCTGTGCCAGGAGCTCGTTTGATATTGTCCTTGTCGCAAGGAATCGCCGATAGGACTGACCATGCCCGAACTGAATGTCGCAATACTAGAGGCGGTGCTCGTCGGATCACCCGACCCGCAGATCGTCGAGTGCGAAGCACGGATTCGCGACGCGCAACTCAACGCCGACGTCGCGGCACTCGATCGACTCATCGCCGACGAGCTCCTGTTCACTGGCCCCGATGGCCGCATCGGAACGAAGTCGGCGGATCTCGACGCACACGCCACAGGTGCGGTTTGTTTTCGCGCGCACGAACCGGAGGAGCTTCACATTCGGCGAGTCGGTGCGAATGTCGCGATCGCTGCGCTTCGCGCGCGTCTCAGGGTTGAAGTGGGTGGGGCGATTGTCGACGGCACGTTCCGTTACACGCGCATCTGGGCACGCGAGGACGGATCCTCGTGGCGCGTCGTCGGTGGTCATGTGAGCGAGGTTCCGTCGACCGAATGAGCGTCACTCGCGACCGCTGAGCGCCACATTCAGTCGATGGAGCACGTGCGGATACGCGCGCCACAGATACACGCCCATGACAACGACGGCAATCAGATTCGCGATCACGATCTGAAACCAGGCGCCGACGCCAATGAGCGTCGTGGCGGAAATGATCGCAGCGAAGCCGAAGAACGCGCCCTCGACCACGATGAAGAACAAAAATGCTCCAGCCAGGATCGACGTGTCGCGACGCGAGCGCTTCGCAACCGCCGAGGCGCCGATGCCGACCGCGATGAAAACCGCGTAATGAAAGATTGTATATGCCACGACAGGGCCGATCACGCCCGACGGCTCGACGCCGAAGAATCGGAGAAAATTGCGACCGAGGCCGGCGGGGACGAAAAATGGCCGGCCGCTGAGTGTGTCGGTCAACAGGAACCACGCGGCAACACTCGTTGCGCTGAGGACGCCAGCCACGATTCCGTGGTGAGCCACCGAACGTTCTCGCATGGCGCATTCGCGGTGCAAGGACTCCGCCGCCCGGGCTCAGAAGGGGAGATCGGAACGGACGTTGCCATTTGTCATTCTAGAACTTTCAAGGAGGACCCGTGGCGACTTCAACGATGGGCCGCCCGACCAAGCGCGGCAGCATTCCCGCGGCGATTGGCTGGATGTTCCTGCTGGAGATCCTGC
>DATBHD010000327.1:0-6466 GCA_036557635.1 Gemmatimonadaceae bacterium | reverse complement strand
CCCGACCTCTCTCCTTGTTGCAGGTCCCGCAGCAAGGGCAGCATGACTTGCTGGAATGTAGGAATTGGCATGATCAAATCGTTGCAGTTTGATGCCCGCTCCGAACAAGCGCCGGTGAGACTGTGCAGAATGCCTTCACCTTGCAACCGCTGGCGGCGCTAGGTAGACGAGCAGACCACTCGCCCCGCAAACTCCGAGCACGACTGAGCCGGGCCGGAGTGTCAGACCCCACCACGATACTTCGCCCCGGCGCGCAACGGGTTGCCGAGGAGAAACACTGCAATGGCGCAGGAACGCGTAGATTCGCGAAGCCGAATCGATCATTTCGACCTCGAGCCGCTCCCGACCGATGCGTCGGACGCGACAGTCATCAGAGTCTTTCGTCACGTCGCGGCGTACTACGAGCAGGAGGCGCACCGCGCCCTCGCTGGAATGTGCCTCAACCTCGGCGGTAATATGACCGCCGTCGCCCGCGCACTTCGCGGCGCCGCGAACGCCATCGAGAAAGCGGCGCTTTCGCGCGAGCCGCTCGGCGATGCGGGTCGCGAAATGTTGCGCAAGGCAGACGCCGACGTCGAGCGCCTGATCGGTTGGCTCAAGCACGAGGTGCTTCTCGCCTGCCGCCGTGAGCTCCAGCGGCGGCAGGCCGTCGCGTCCGAACCGCCTGCGCCCCCCTCCGACATCGAAGAGGTCGAGCTCGTGCGCGGCGCGCTCGAGTTCTCGAGGGGGGAAACCGATTTTCGTCCGTCGCGCTCATCCGATCGCCCGATTCCGGCTCAGCCACGCTATCTCGTCGCAGAGTTGGAGCCGACGCTCTGGCGGGTCCCGTTCGAGATGGCGTTCGACGATCTCGCGGAGGCATTCAAGTGGTTCGCGGAGCGATCGAAGCTGCACGTCGCCATGTACGGCGAACCACGCCCTCTGATTCTGCTCGATCGTCAGACGAACACGGTCCTTCGGTCGCACGAGGGGTGAGTCGATTTGGCTGCCTGCCGCCCCGTTCGTAGCCAGGCGGGTCATTTGCCGGCGAGGCGTTTCGCGTTCTCCCACTCGGATTCGACAGGGATGCCAGCCCGATCGAGCGCAGAGGCCATGCGACGAAAGACGTCGCGCTCGCTCACTGCGCGCGCCTCCCATCGTCCGCGAGGCAGGCGATTCGAAGGAGCTCCCGGGTGACGTCGGTCTCATTCCACTCGGGTTCGCACGCCGTAGTCGCGCGTATTCGCGGTCTCGAGATACGCCTCGGCACCGCCTGGATAGGAGTCGTCCAACGCGAATCGGCGGACGATGACGCTGAGTGCTTCTACGAGTACGCTCATGCCTCGAAGTTGCACTGGGGGTCTGACAGTCCTGCCACGCGGAGTCAATAGCCCGGATACCTGGACCACCACTTGCTCCCCTCGCGATAAGAGATCACGAGATCCTCCGCGATCAGGTCGATCTCCTCGCGTTGTCGAACGTCAACACGACCGCGATGTTGACGAACGTCAACACGAGCGCTATGTTGGCGATCGTCAACATCCCCGCCATGCCCAAAACCCTCAACTCCGCCACCGTCGGCGCCATCGTCCGCCAAGCGCGCACCGCCGCCGGCATCACGCAGACCCAACTGGCCGAGCGCATCGGCGCCAGCCGCTTCTGGGTCGCCGCCTTCGAGAAAGGAAAACCCAGCGCCGAGCTCGGACTCGCGCTCAAAGCAATTCACGCCCTGGGGCTCGCGATCCACATCGAGCCAAAAAACGCGAGCGCGGCGAGCGCGCAGCCCGGGGCGCGGCGCACGAACACCGGTGAGACGGATCTCGCCAACGTCATCGCCCGCACCACCCTGACACGTACGGCACCGTCGGCCGTCATCGGGTGGCCCACCACCGCGTCCCCCCGAACAAACCGGTCGCGCAAGTCGTGATGTCGTATGTCCGCGGCTAAATCCAGCAGGCTTACCCGATCGGCACAGCCCGCGCTCGCCGTCGCTCTCCACGGCGCGCTTGCCGGCCACGTCTTTCAGTCGGCGAATCGCAAGCTGGTCTTCCGCTACGACGACGCGTGGCGCGGCAAGCCGGGCGCCTTCCCGCTGTCCCTTTCCATGCCTTTCGACGCGGCGGAGCACGGCCATCAAGCGACGCCCGCGTTTCTCTGGGGGCTGCTTCCGGACGACCCCCAAGTCGTCGCGTACTGGGCGCGGCTGCACGGTGTCTCGAGAACCGACGTGGTCGGGCTGCTGGCCCACGTCGGCGAAGACTGCGCCGGCGCCGTGCAACTCACGCCTCCGGAACAGATCGACCGCGTGCTCGGAACGTCAACCGCCGCCGATGAGGAAACTTCAATAGAGTGGCTATCGCTGGATGACGTCGCGAAACTGCTGACCGCATTGCGTCGCAATCCCGCGGCGGGCCGATCGACCGACGGCCAGGGACAATTCAGCCTCGCCGGCGCGCAACCCAAAACCTCGGCGTCGTCGCACGCGTCGTTCTCGTCACGACAGCAACATCTCGAGCTCCACGCGTCCAATCCCCGAAAGCACCCCCTGATCCTGTCCGAGAATCGCGTCCGCGAGCGCACGCTTCGACGCCTGCAATTCGAGGATCTTCTCCTCGATCGTGTCGCGCGCGACGATCCGCGTCGCCATCACTTGTCGAGTCTGTCCGATCCGGTGCGCGCGATCCATCGCCTGCGCCTCCACCGCCGGATTCCACCATGGATCGAGAATGAAGACATGCTCGGCCGCTGTGAGATTGAGCCCATGACCGCCCGCCTTGAGACTGATTAGAAACAGCGAACAAGCCGGATCCGTCTGGAAGCGGTCGACGCGCGCCGCCCGGTCGCGCGTCTTGCCATCGAGATATTCGTACGTCGTGCCTGCGGCATCCAACCGCCGTCGCAGCAGCGCGAGAAAGCTCGTGAACTGCGAGAAGACGAGCGCCTTGTGTCCCTCTGCCGTCACTTCCTCGAGCGTCGGCAGAAGCGCGTCGAGCTTCGCGCTCGCCGCGTTCGTCTTCCGCGGATCCGCCAGGCCAGGGTGGCATGCCGCCTGGCGAAGACGCAGCAGCGCCTCGAGGATGTGCATGCGCGCCTTGCCCACGCCCACGCGGTCCACGCGCTCCAGGACGCTGCGTCGGTACGACTCGAGCAGGCCGTTGTAGAACTTGCGTTGCGCTTTCTCCAACTCTACGTGCAGCGTCTGCTCGATCCGCGCCGGCAGCTCCGGCGCGACCTGCGCCTTCGTCCGACGGAGGATCACTGGCCTCAGTGCGTGAGCAAGCGCACTGCGGTCCGCTGAGGACGAGCCGCTCTCGGCGCGCGACAGCCGGACGAGCGCGCCAAACGTCGTCGCCGCTCCGAGCATACCTGGATTCAGGAACTCGAACAGGCTCCACAACTCCTCGAGACGGTTTTCGATCGGCGTGCCCGTCATCGCGAGGCGATGATCGGCGCGCAGCAAACACGCCGCCTTCGCCGCGGCCGAGCCGGACGACTTGATCGCCTGCGCTTCGTCGAGGATGGCGTAGTCGAACTGGATTGCGGCCAGTTGCGCCACATCCCGGCGGAGCGTGCCGTACGTGGTCACGACGACGCGGCCCGGCGCGATATCCTCGACTCGGCGCGCCGATCCTGTGTAGTCCAGCATCGACAACTCGGGCGCGAACCGCTCTGCCTCCCGCAACCAGTTGAACACCAGCGACCGCGGCACGACCACCAGCGACGGCCGCTTTTCGCCGTCGGGACACGTGCGCCGTGCGTCCAGCAATGCAAGAACTTGAATCGTCTTGCCAAGGCCCATGTCGTCGGCGAGACACCCGCCGAGCCCGAACCGCCGCAGAAAATCCAACCAGCCGAGTCCCTCGCGTTGATACTCGCGGAGCGCGCCGCGAAACGTGGGTGGCGCGTCCGCCGGCGCCACACGATCGAACGCGCGAAGCTCGGCGCGTGCTTGCTCGAACGCGGCATCGACGTCGGGCTCGGGCAGCGCGGCGACGAGCGCGTCGATCAATCCGGTTTGTGACCGCGTGAACCGCAGCGAGCGCGCATCGGCCGAGACGACACCGCCAGCCGCGAGGGGACCGACGCGCGCGAGCAGATCCGTCGGCATCAGGCCCTGGTCGCCGCCCGGAAGCTCGATGCTCGTGGCTCCTCGCCGTCGTGCGGCGAGAAGGTCGTGCAGCGAGACCTCGACGTCGCCGTAGAGGACACTCGCCGAGAGTTCGAACCAGTCGATTCCGGAGCGGACCGATGCGCGTATGTCTCCTGGGGCACGAAACGCAACGCCGTCCGCTTCGACGCGCCATCCGGCACGCGTCAAATCAGCGACGATGCTTCCGAGTTTGTTGCGACGCACCGCGAGGCATTTTGCATTCAGGGGACGATGCCACTCGTCCTTTGCGCCGAGTTCGCGCAGACGCGCGACGGCGGCGGCTTCGTTCGCGTGGTCGCGGTGGTGTATCGTCAACGTCGCGCGGTCGAAGATCGACGTGGGCGTCGCGTTCTGCTGCGCTTCGTCCACCCGCACCGGACCATAGAGGAAAAACGGCTCGAGCCTGTGATGCGTCGTGCGCCACGGACTTGGATCGGGATGGATGACGACGCCCGGCTGCGGCGCTGCGTGTAATTCGGAAACGCTCATTTCCGACGGCAGAACGATATCGGGGCGTCGGGGGAGCGAGTAGAGCGATTCGAGAAACGCGGGGATCTCGGGCTCACGCACGACGATCTCCGGTTTCTCGCGAAAGAGGCTGACGAGTGGAAACGCGCTCCCGCACTGAAACCGTGCGAACGAGTCGCGCGCGAGCAGAACGCCTGCGGCGTGCAACATCGACGGCTCGCCGATCGGCATCTCTTCGCCAGGACGCCGAAGGATGGCGTTGGCGACGAAACCTCCTCGCTTCGCGCGGGTGACTTGTACGTGCATCGTCCACGGCGGTCCAGCGTCGAAGTGCACGGCGTCGAGGGGCCGCTCACCGAACTCCTGGCGCACGCGGCAACGCCCGGTCTCGCACATCAAGGGGAGGACGACCGCGATCGCCGGTCCGTCGAGGACGAACTGGCCGGGCGTCCGCCGGCCGGCGTAGTAGTCGTACGGACTGGGCGAGGGCGCACCTACGAGCATTTGCGCAATCTGGCGGTCGCGCGGGTCGGGAGACGCATGCCAGGCGTCGGACGAGAGCCGGTACTGCACAGGCGGCGCCCAGGTACCGTCTCGCGCGAGTCGCTCCGTCGCCAACTCGACCACGAGCCCCTTCGACCGCCACGTGGCGTCGAGATCGACGAGGTAGACGAGCCGTCGGTCCGCCGGCCACTCCGCCGGAGCGTCATATGAGGCGGGATGGCGCATCGACTGCCGCGCGCCGTCGAGCAGTGTCTTCCACTCCGGCGCGCGCTCTTTCACGACTGGCGCGCGTGGGTTTGGCGTCGGACGGCGGGCGGCGGGCGGCGCGGCGGACGTGCGAAGCGGCGGCGTGGCCGCCTCGGTGTCGAACAGCGCGGGCAGTTCGTCGCCGAAGTCCTCGTCGCCGAAGTCCTCGTCGTCGTAGTCCTCGTCCTCGAAATCCTCGGGCTCCTCGTCGCCCAGCGTCTCGAAGCTGGTATTCTTGCCCGCAGTTTTGACGAGCGCCTCGAGCTGTCGTCCCACTTCGGCGAAGCGCAGCGTCGCCCAGATATGTTTGCAGACTCCGTTGTCCGCGGCGTATGGACAGGAGCACGTCGCCGTCATCAACCCCGGCTCAGCCGTGATCTCGATGAGATATCCTGTCGTGCCGGCGACCATGGTGGTGAGCTTCACGGCGCTGGCTCGGACGAGTCGAACACGCTGGGACTTGAAATACTGTTCGCCGCGGCGTTGGACGTCGGGCGGGAAGGCGGCGGTGATGCGTCGCGGAATCATGGAGGGAAATCTGAGATCCGGCGCAACGCCCGAACAGGAAGGAGCCGGCCCGGAACCATCACGAGCCTTCGCCTCGATTCCCCCCAAGAAAGGGGTAAAGGGGTAAAGGGGTAAAGGGGTAAAGGGGTAAAGGGTTAAGGGTTAAGGGTTAAGGGTTAAGGGGTGTCGGCCCCTCGACCCCTCGACCCCTCGACCCCTCGACCCCTCGACCCTCGACCCTCGACCCCTCGACCCTCGACCCTACTGGTGAGTCGGTCATTCGCCGGCGAGACGCTTCGCGGCCGCCCACTCGGCGACGAGGCCGAGTGGCATGACCCAACGCTCGATGTGAGAGATGTCGAGGGCATCGTTGGTCCTGAGGATCGACGCGACATCCTCGAGCAGACGGGACCACCCGCCGAGCCGCGCCCGCTCGAGCTTCGTGATGATGGTATCCTCGGCCGTCGCGATATGCAGCGTCGTTCCCGCGATCTCGAGCGGTTCTCGCCGGTCGAACTCCTCGATGCTGAATTGCCGCGCCTTCCGCATGATCAGATCGACGTTCCAACCCGTGTGCAGATCGAGAATGTTGAACTGCGTTCCATCGCGAAG
>DATBHD010000326.1:0-13495 GCA_036557635.1 Gemmatimonadaceae bacterium | reverse complement strand
GGATTATACGGCATGCCGAATCCTTGACGCAATACGGCAAGTCGTATATGCTCCCGAGACGGACCCTTCAGCGAGGCTTTATGTCGAGCACGACGCTACAGCTCATCCACGACGGTGCTGCACCGCCACAACCACCGTCAGACCCGCCGGACGAAGAATTTGTGAGCGAATGGTCGACGCGCACGGTTCATTCAACGATCAATTTCGGCTCGAAGGGAGAAGACGGCGTCTTCGTTCCGCGCGAGCTCCAGGGGGAGCTCGAGGTGAACAATGACGGTTCGCATGCGAGCCTGCGTGTCCTATTCGGCACGCTCGAGGGCGACAAGCACATCGAGTGCGACGCGACCGTCGAACTACCCGCCGTGGCGATGGAGCAGTTCGGCCGGCTGGCAGATCGCCTGCTCAAGAACGCGAAACGTGACGGTGTCTTCTTCGATGTTCCGCCCGCAGTTGGCTGAGCATTGGCTGAGCACGAAGAAAGGGCCCGGCAAACCAGCGCCGGGCCCTTTGTCTATGTCTCTGTACTATCTCGACTTATCTCATGGAGCGTAGCGGGATCGAACCGCTGACCTCCTGGTTGCAAACCAGGCGCTCTCCCAGCTGAGCTAACGCCCCAATTGTGTTCGATTACGTTGAAGCAATATAGCAACGACGATTGGAGGAGCGCATGACTGGGACTGCCGCACCCGCGAAGCATCTGACTCTGCGTTGTCTGTTCTGCGAGACGTGGAATCGCATCGACGCGTCGCGCGCGGCCGACCGACCCAAGTGCGGCAAATGTGCCCGGCCCATGCTTCTCGACAGACCTTTCCCGCTGAACGACGAGACGTTCGCCCGCACGATCGAAGACGCCGAGGTGCCGGTGCTCGTGGACTTCTACGCGGACTGGTGCGGGCCGTGTAAGACGATGGCGCCCGCTGTCGATGAGCTCGCGGCGACCTACCAGGGACGCGCGCTGGTCGCCAAGCTCGACACCGATCGCGCGCAGCGCACGGCAATGAGCTTCGACATTCGCGGAATTCCGACGACGATCGTCTTCAAGGGCGGCAAGGAGGTCGCGCGCCAGACGGGCGCGGTACCAAAGCCGATGCTCGTGAGAATGATCGACGGCGCTCTAACCTGATCGTCAGCCCCAGCGAATTGCCGCGCTTCTCGGGATCACGACGGCTACTCGTGTGCCGGCAGCGGCTCCATCGTTTCCGGATTGACCGGCACCTGCACCTCGTCGCGGTACTGTGACGACATGAGCGTCACGCGCATGCGCGGGAAGGCGTCCATGAAGGAGAAGTACACCCAGCCCCACATGCCGGCGTAGAGGAGAAAGACGCCGAGCTCCCAGAGGCCGAGCGGCGCATGGGGTGGCATGGTGCCGAACCTCGAGGGATAGACCTCGATGTACCGCATCAGCCACATGCCGACAAGACTGCATAACGCGAAGAGCAGGAATGTCGGCTTGAACACTTTCGCGGCGCGCGAGAGCAGACCGAAGAATGGCATCAGGAAGACGAGAATCACCGACGTGACCGTGATCCACATCCACGGCGGGATGAGCCGAAGGCGAATGAAGTGCGTTTCCTCGCCCATGTTGCCATACCAGATGACCAGATACTGACCGAAGGTCAGGTATCCCCAGAACGCCGTGAAGGCGAAGATCAGTTTGCCGATGTCATGAAAGTGCCGCTCTTCGATGAGACCGTCGGCGGTGTTGAGGAATCGTGACCACCATAGCACCAGCACGCCGAGCAGCGTGAGGGCGCAGAGCCACGCGCCCATGAAGAACCACCAGCTGTAGAGCGTGCTCTGGAAGTGCAGCGAGAGACCCATCGAGAGGTCCCAGGAGAGCACGCTCCACCCGAACGCGAAGAGCAGGACATACCACACCGCGAGCTTGCCCTGGAACGAGTGCGTCGAGTGAATCTCGCGTCGCTCTTCGCCATACCCGTTGCGCATGCGGGCGCGCCATCCGCGCGCCCACGCCGCGCCCCATTCCGGAACGCGACCGACGTCGAGCCGGAGCGAGGAATAGATGTACCAGCAGCCGAGCAGCGTCATCAGGCCGAAGATGACGATGTCGCGCGTGATGAGAAAAGCCGGGTTGTAGTAGATCGCCTTCTCGGCGACGGGATACGCCTCGCGCGTCCAGGGGAAGACGTGATTCCTGCCCACGAAGAGGGTGAGCAGGAGAAAGACGAACGCCACCGGCAGGAAGGCGACGTAGCCCTCCATGAATCGAATCACGGCGCGCGACCAGCGGGCCGTCGTTATGCGCTGTACGGCAACGAAGACGACACCGGCCTGTGACAACGCGGCAAAGAACAGCCAGTTGGCGTGAAAGGCGCTCCACGCGCGATCGGGATCGACGATCGCGCCGATGACGAAGACGATCGCGCCGATGACGGCGAGCGCGAGGAACGTCGTCTTGAGCGACCTGGGAATGGGCTTGGCCGTCGCGAGCAGGACTTCCTCGCGGCTCGGGACACGAGGTGGATGCAGACTCACGGTCGTCTTCTCGGGGTCGTCGAATCCGGGGCGGTCGGTGCGGCGTTAGGCGGCGGCGCCGCGACGGGGCCGAGGACGGCGCCGGGCTGGGTCCCGGGCTGCGGATACACCATGTGGTAGTAAGGCGCGGGGCGCGTCGGCGCGGAGATCGACGGCCCGGGGACGGTCGTGCCGTTCTCCCCCGGGAAACCGTGCGTCGTATCGGGCGCCGTGCCGAACTTGCCTTGCAGCGACCGCACGTAGTTCACGATGTCCCAGCGGTCCGGTTCCTCGATGCGGTTGTACGTCGGCATCAAGCCGCGACCGTTCCGGATCATCCCGAAGATGTAGCCATCGGTGCGATTCTTCGTCACGTCGCTGATGAGGTTGATCCCCGCCATCCCGTACTTTGTCGCCGGGCCGTCGCCATGGCCCAGGGGGCCGTGGCACACCGCGCAGTTGATCTGGAAGTTGATCCGGCCATTGCGCAGGGACCGCGCGTCGGGCGGCGTCGGATTGGGAATCGCCGCCATCGAGTCGATGACGTTAGGCAGCGGCGCGCGGCCATACTCGTAGCCCGGCGCGGCGCTCCCGTACATCGGCACCGAGCTCTGGGGATTGCCGCGCGCCGGAATCGTGTCGGCGAGGCTCTCCCAGGGATCGATCTTGGGCTGCTGCTTGAAGTCGGTGAACCAGGAACAGCCCGCGGTTGCGAGAATCACCGCCGGAAGGAGCGAAAAGCAGATCCGTCGCCGACGCGCTCGGGATGACAGCCGCCCGCCACGCGCCACCCGCCACGCGCCACGCTCAGCGCTCACTGCGCACCTCCCGTGCACCGTGGCGACGCAGCACCTCCATCGCCTCGTCGGCGCGGTCGGCGGCGGTCTCGACCCAGACGCCGAAGTCGCCACCGCTGAAGCGCGGGTCGTAGCCGACGGTAGTCGTTAGGCGTGGCAATCCCGACAATCCGAACATCGCGTACACGGTCGCGAGGCCGCCGACGAGCACCATCACCTCGAAGCCGAAAATCGTGTACGGCACCCAGGACGCGATTGCCTTTCCGCCGACGACGATCGGCCAGTAGTCCGAGATCCAGACCGCGATCCAATAGCCGAACGTCACGCCGGCGAGACCGAAGATGAGGGTGAAGACGCGCACCGCGCTCGGGCCGCGCGCGAGAACGTGCTCGAACTCGTGGCGCGGCGTCGGCGTGTAGACCGTGATCTCCTTGAAGCGATGCTTGCCGAGATCCTCGATGGCATGGACCGCGGAGTCGAGCTCGTGGAAGGCACCCAGTACGCCTTGCATCAGAATTCGTCTCCCTCGGGTGGCTCGTTATGCACCGGATTCGGCAGCGCGGCGAAGTCGGGGTGATGCGACCGCGTCCCGTACGTCTGCCGCATTCTCGGCGGGAGCACCTCCTTCAGTTCCGAGATCGCCATCACCGGGAGCTGCTTGATGAACAGCAGGAACCACATGAAGAACCAGCCGAAGCTGCCGAGCAGGATGCTGTAGTCGACCCAGCTCGGCGCGTACGTCGACCAGCGCCAAGGCTCGAATTCGTGGGAAAGCGAAGGAACCACGATCACAAAACGCTCGAACCACATGCCGAGGTTGATCGTCAGCGACAGCATCCAGAGCCAGGTCGTGTTGCGTCGCAGCTTCTGCGAGAAGAGCGAGAGCGGCAGCACGCAGTTGCAGATGAGCATGATCCAGGCGGCCCAGGCCCACTGCCCAAAGACACGATTCCAGAAGTAGTCCTGCTCGTAGGTGCTTCCGCTCACCCACGCGACCTGGAACTCGGTGAGATACGCGAGGCCGACCACGAGCGACGTGAACAAGCACATCTTCGCCGCGGCATCGAGATCGTTGAGCGTGACGTAATGCTGGAGCTTGAAGTACTTCCGGATCGGGATGATGATCGTGAACACCATCCCCAACCCCGAGAAGATCGCGCCGGCGACGAAGTAGGGGGGGAAGATCGTCGCGTGCCAGCCGGGCGTGAGCGCCATGGCGAAGTCGAACGACACGACCGAGTGCACGGAGAGCACGAGTGGCGTCGAGAGGGCAGCGAGGAACAAATAAGCTCGCGCGAAGTGGCGCCATTCGCGATCGGAGTTACGCCAGCCTAACGCGAGATTCGCGTAGATCTGCCGTCGGACAGGGTTCTTCTCCTTGTCACGCAGGGCGGCAATGTCGGGAATGAGGCCGATATAGAGGAACGTGCTCGAGATCGTGAGGTACGTGAGGATCGCGAAGACGTCCCACACCAGCGGACTCTTGGGATTCGGCCAGACGAGCCGCCAGTTCGGATACGGGATGAGATAGAAGAACTTCCAGGGGCGGCCGAGGTGGAGGATCGGAAAGAGCCCGGCGGTCATGACCGCGAAGACCGTCATCGCTTCGGCGGCGCGGTAGATGCTCGTGCGGAATCCGGCGCGGAAGAGATAGAGAATCGCGGAGATCAGCGTGCCGGCGTGTCCGATACCGACCCAGAACACGAAGGTGACGATGTACACGCCCCACATCACCGGCGGGTGGTAGCCGGCGGCGCCCAGCCCGTCGTAGATCTGGTACATCCACGTCGAGGCGCCGATGAGCATGCACAGAATCGCGAGGCCGAGCAGGGCGAACCAGCCTAACGACGGATGGAGCGTGCCGGCGATCTCGCGGTCGACCTGCTCGTAGCTCTTGACCGCGGGAAGGCGAATGTCCGCGGTGGCGATGTTCGGCCGGTGTCCCGGACGCGACGGCTCGTCGGGATACGCGGGTATCGGTGCTGAGGTGGCGGCCATTCGTCTCTCCTCAGCGTGCTGCCGGCGGCGCCGGCTGAGCCGCCGGCGCCGCGGAATGATTGACTTTCTTCAAGTAGACCACAGCCGTGAAGGTGTTGAGCTCCTCGAAGACGTGATACGCGCGGCGGTCCTGCGCGAGCTGCGCGATCGTCCACTGAGGATCGGCGGCGTCACCGAAGGTGATCGCGCGTGACGGACAGGCGGATGCGCAAGCGGATGTGAACTCGTCGGGCGCGAGCTCGCGATGCTCGAGGGCTGCCCGACTCTCCGCCTCGCGAATGCGCTGGACGCAGAACGAGCACTTCTCCATGACGCCCTTGCCGCGCACCGTGACGTCGGGATTCAGCTGCCAGTTGAGCGGCTCCGGGAACGCGTACTGCTTGCGGTCCGGTTCGCCGTAACCGAACCAATTGAAGTAGCGGACCTTGTAGGGGCAATTGTTCGAGCAATACCGCGTGCCGACGCAGCGATTGTAAACCTGCACGTTCAGACCATCGGGCGCGTGATAGGTCGCGTACACGGGACAGACGGGCTCGCACGGCGCGTTACCACAATGCTGACAGAGCATCGGGAGGAAGCGCGTCTCGAACTCATCGCCGAAGTGCCCCTCGTCGGCGCCCTCGAAGTAGCGCTCGATGCGGAGCCACGACATCTCGCGCCCGCGGGTGATGTTGAATCCGGGCGTCGGCGTCGTGAAGAGCGTCGCGTTCTGCCACGGCGCGCCAACCGTCGGAATATTGTTCTCCGCGTAACACGCGGTGACGCAGGCGGAGCAACCCGTGCAGCGGGCGAGATCGATCGCCATCGCCCAGCGACGCGACGCCATGTGCGTCGGGTTACTCGGATCGTACAGTCCCTTGTTCTTCCCCTGATTCGCGTCGCTCGGCGCTCCGAGCACACCTTGCGCATCGGCGGCGACGGGGGAGCGCAGTCCGGGCAGGAAGGCGTGGCTCGCGTCGCCAACGAGCGGCGCCTCCTCTTCACGCTCGCGAATGCCGCGTGCGAGATCGTCGGCGTTGACCGCTTGCGCGATGCCGCGGCCATGCTGCCGCGCCGAGCCTTCGGTGCTCGCAACCGTGATGTGATCGCCGACGCGCGAGATCGAAGCCTTGGTCGCGGTGAGGACGATGCTACCCGCCGCGCTCGTGCCCGCCGGAAGCAGGTCGAGGGCGTTGACGCCCAAGTCTCGTGCATAACGACCGTAGCCCCACTGCAGCGGATTGCTCGTGGGATGCTTGTTGTCGAACGTCGGCAGTGACGCCGCGGCGCGATGTCCATAGCCCGCGGCGATCGCGATCACGTCGGGACGAACGCCGAGAAACGGGATCGCGGGCGCGCGCACGGTGGCGTTGCCCGCGCGGACCTCGACGATGTCACCGCGATCGATGCCGAGGCGCGCCGCGGTCTCGGGATGGATCTCGACCCAGGAGCCCCAGGTCATCTTCGTGACGGGATCGGGGAGCTCGATGAGCCAGGGCTTGTTCGTACCACGTCCGAGGCCAAGCGTCGGCGAGGGATACACGACGAGGAAGAAATCGCCTGACGTGGACGCGAGCGCCGGCAGACGTCGAAGCGTCGGACTTGTCGTTGCGATCGTTCGCGTCGGCGTGTTGCCCGACGCGATCCCGTGGGTGAGCGCCGCGGTGAACGCCGCCTCGCCGCCGGGGAAGCGGCCGATGAGCCAGGAGCGGTAGTCCGTCATCGTCAGGCGCGTCGCCGCCGCCGGATCCTTCCTGGCGAGCGCGATGAGGACGTCGGCGGTCTGGCGCGTGTTGGCGAAGACCGGATCCATCGTCGGCTGTTGCAGGGCGATGGTTCCGCGCACCGGCTGCGCGTCACCCCAGGACTCGAGCGAATGCCAATCGGGCAGGACGACGTCGCACAGCTCGGTCGTCTCGTCGGGATAGCTGGAGAAGCTGACCTTGAACGGCACCTTCGCGAACGCTTCCGCGAAGTTGAGTGACTTTGGAAGTCCGTGCGCCAGGTTGACGCCTCGCACGAACGCGATCGGCACCTGTCCCGCGCGCATGCGCTCGACGACGTCGAGCAGCTCGGCGGGGCTGGCGATCCCCTCGAAGGCGGTGATCGGATCGGCGACGCGAATCGTCGTGCCGACGTTGCCAAGGGATTGATTGAGCGCGGCGACGGCGGCGGCGACATCGCCACCGTTCTCGGACGTGACACCGGATACGACGAGGCTCGGCTTCGCGGCGGTGAGCTCGGCGCGCAGCCGCTCGAGGACCGCCGGGTCGACGCCGCTCTGATCGCGCGGCGGCGCGCCGCCGTGGCCAGCGAGGAAATTGACGATCGCGAGCTCGGCGCCGGGCGCGCACGGAATCCACTGGTCGGCGTTCAATCCGGTGAGCGAGCGTCGTGGGCCGACGTACACGAAGCGCGGCCCGTTCTCGAGCTTGCCGCGCGCGTCGGCGAAGTCGAGCTGCTGCGGGACCGAGGCGCCCCAACTCTCGAGGAAGTCCGCGCCGATGGAGAGGATGAACTTCGCGTCGGCGAAGTTCAGGCGCGGCCACGCGACATTGTACGCACGACGATTGGCGTCGATGACGGCGTGATCGGCCTCGAGGTCGACACTCAAGTGCGGCCGGATGCCAAACGCGGCAAGCCACTGATCGAGAAAGACCGGGAAGCTCCCCGTTTCGTGCTGGTTGATGAAGACGCCATTCGCCGCGCCGGCGCGCGCGCGCGTCAGGTTCTGCGCGACCAGGTTGATCGCGTCGTCCCACGTCGCCGTCTTCCAGACGTTGCCCTGCCGGATCATCGGTCCACGGAAGCGATCGGGGTTATACAAACCCTGAAGCGCTGCCTGGCCTCGCGCGCAGAGGCCGCCGCGATTGAGCGGATGCAGTGGATTCCCCTCGAGCTTGATCGAGCGGCCATCGCGCGTCTCGGAGATCACACCGCAGGCGGCCGAGCACTCGCGGCACGTCGTGGCGTAGTACGTCGAAACGCCGGGGACGGTATCGTCGGGCGAGACGAGATAGGGGATCAGCTTTCCGACGTTGTCGGATGAGCACCCGATCGTCGCGGCGGCGGCTCCGCTCGCGCCCAGCACCTTGAGGAACTCGCGGCGTCGAACGCCGGAAGTGGCGGATTTGTCGGCGTCCGGCATCAGTAGTGGCAGTTCGCGCAGTCGTAGCGAGCGATCTTGCGGCCGGCGGCGTTCGTCGCCGGCTGGCGACCCCCTCCCTCACCCACGGCCGGCGGCGCCGGCTGTTGAGCGTTTGCTGAAGGCGTCGCCGTCTCGGTGGTCGGCTGCTGTGGCGCGCCGGCGGGCGTCACGATGTTGCTATCGGCGCTCGCGTAGCCCGCGGCGACGCGTCCTTCCTGCGGCGAGTAGCCGTTGACGTGACAGCTCACGCACCAACCCATGTTCAGCGACGAGTACTGATAGACCTGAGGCATCTTCTGGATCTGGCCATGGCAGGTCTGGCAAGTGACGCCCGCGTTCACGTGGCGCATGTGCGGGAAGTGCACGTACTCCGGCAGCTTGTGAATGCGAACCCAGGGTATGGGCTTGCCCAGGCCGCCCTTGTAGTAGTTCTGAAGCTTTTCGATCTCGGTGCTCTTGTAGGCGGGATGTTCGCCGGCAATGGCGGGGCGCTGTGGACCGATGATGAGGTGACAGCCCATGCACGTGCTCACCGCGGGGAGACCGGGATCGGGCGACTTGTTCGCCGCGTAATGGCAGTACAGGCAGTTCAAGCCGAGCCGCTGCACGTGAATCGTGTGCGGGAAGTTGATCGGCTGTGTTGGTTGACTGCCTTGAGACGAAGAAGCGCCGCTGTACGCGGAGAGAACAACTGCGGCGGCGGCGAGGGCGATGAGCCCTGGAATCGCGGTCCACTTCCTTCGCTTCGTCATCCGATTGAAGTACGTGGCAGATTGTCGAGAGTCAGCGACCGTAATTTGTGAACAAATTCACAAGGCCTGACTGGCCGGGAAATCTGAACGGGCATGGGTGTGCGCGCAAGTCTACGCATCGCGCTCCGCGCTCCCGAGCTTCATGTTGCGAACATCGTCTGGCAGCAGATCGAGATTCGCTCTGGGATTCTGCACGAGGCGAAGCGGCCACTGCGAGCCAAACACGAAGCGACGCGATCCAATCGTGCGAAACAGCTTCGCGAGCTGATCTTCCGGCGGGCCCCACACCCACGAGATGTCCCAGAGCACGCGCTCCTGTTCCGCTGGAGTGAGTCCCCAATGCACCTCCTCGATCATCTCGCGGCCGGCGGCTGTGACAACGAGACGGACCCGATTGCCGGCGCGCGCGAGCGCACGAATCGCCGCAGCACTGAGGTCGCCCGCGACATCGAGCGCGTGGCGTTGTCGCAAATCCTCGAAGCGCACGGTGAGAACGAGCGAGATGCCGAGCTCTCCGGCGGCGAGAGCCAATTCACGCATCGCGACGTCGTGCGGACCCATTCCCCACTGCGGCGGATAAGCGCGCACCGCCGGTGCGCCCTGGTCATGCGCCTTGGTCAGCTCGTGCTCCCAGCGCGGCCAATCGGGGCGCACGGCGGGCACGGGGCGAAGCAGTTTCCTGCTCGACGCGAGCAGCGCCAACAGCTCGCGATTCCCCGCTGACGGATCGCGATAGAAGGCCGACGGCAAATGACCAACCCACGCGCCGTCGATCCCCTCGCGCTCGAGCACTCTTGCGAGCGCGCCCGGCTCCGGATGCGGCACGTGCCGGAATGGATATCCGCCGACAAACGTGTTGACGTCGATCATTGCGCGCCGAGCACGGAGCGTGACGCGGGTAGCGCTTCGACCAGCGGGAAGGAGCGCTCGGGGAAAATTCGCGCGGCGTTGCGCCAGCGAATGTCGGCGAGCGCGTCGTCCCCGATCCCGATGACCTCGAGCGCCCGGAGCTTGGCGAGCCCCGTCTCCATCGTTAGGTCGCAGCCCCACAGCAATCGTGAAGCGCCGAGTGCGGTGAGCGCCTCGTCCAGCATGCCGCGGTCGACACCGCTGCCCGAGAGATCGGGATAGACGTTTGGCGTATCGACGAGGGCCGGGAACGTGTGCGCGTAGTCGCCCCCGCCGCCGATGTGCGCGAGAATGAACCTGGTTCGCGGATGGCGCGCGGCGAGACGCGCGAGATCGGCGCCGTCGGAGATCTCCTGCGAGGGCCATTCGCGCCGGCGGTGCTGCCAGATGTGATGCAGCACCGGCAGCCCACGCTCCCCGGCGAGCTCGGCGATCGGATCGAGCAGCGGATCATCGGCGCGCCGGCTGGCGAGCAGCTTGACGCCGATCGCCCCGCGCGCGACGCAGCGCTCGATCTCGCGCACGGCGTGGTCGGTGTAATTCGGATTCACCGTGACGTACATGCGCACGCGCGCCTGCTCGCGGGCGGCGATCTCGAGCATGGCGTCGTTGCCGGCGGTGACGTCGTTAGGCGACGGGAAGTAGGTGGGGGAGGAGAAGCCGTAGCTGCCGAGGACGGAGGCGACGTGATAGGTGATACCGATTCGCTCACCGGCACGAAAGCGCGCCGCGTTGACCTCCGCCCAATCGCCGCGCCCGGCGTTGGCGTGATAGACGTGCGCGTGCGCGTCGATGAGAGGGTCGCTGCCGGCGAGCGGCGGGCTCACGCCTCGCCCTGCTCCTCTTCCAACAGCTCGACGAACGCCCCGCTCGCGGCCTCCTCGATCGCGGTGATGGCTTCGTCGTCGTGCGCCATCGACGCGAAATTGTACGCGCCTCGCTTGAACAGAACGCCTTGCTTCGCCGCGAGCTCGAGGAAGCGCGTTTCGCGGCGCGGATCGTCGAAGCGCATGAGCCACATCGGATCGATTCCGTCGACGGACACGCCGCTGATGCCGGACGCCGCAATCGCGGCGTTGACCGCGTCGCGCATCGCCTTCCCCGTGGACGCGAGGGTGTCGCACACATCACGATTCTCGTACCAGTCGAGAACCGCGCCGGCGGCGCCGAGGGCGACGCCTTCGCCGGCGAGCGTCGACGAGATCCAGGTGCGACGCGCCGCCTGCATGACGTCGCGATGCCCGACGACGGCGGCGAGTGGAAAACCGTTCGCGAGCGCCTTGCCGAACACCGCGAGATCGGGCGTGATGCCGGACAGCGCCTGATAGCCGGCGGTCTGGAGGCGGAAGCCGGTCTTCATCTCGTCGAAGACGAGCACCGCGCCTAACGAATTGGTGAGCTCGCGAGCGGCGGCGATCCATGCGTCCGACGGCATCCGCTCGACGACCGGCTCGATGACGATCGCCGCGAGCTGGCTGCCGGCGTCGCGCGCCGCTTGCTCGAGGGCCGGCACGTCGTCGAAGGGCACGGCACGGAAGAGCTCGCGCACGGCGTTAGGCACTCCGGCCGCGTCGCTCGACCAATCGTGCCAACCGAAGTAGCCGCTGCCGACGACGATGTCGCGGCCCGTATACGTGCGCGCGAGGCGAACCGCGGCCGACATGCCCTCGGCGCCGCTCTTGAGGAACTGCACCATTTCGGCGCAGGGAATGATGCCGTGAAGACGTTCGGCGATGTCGACCTCGCGCACGTCGGAGAGACCGGCGACGTTGCCGCCGGCGACCGCCTCCATCGCTGCCTGCTGCACGCGCGCCTCGGCGTAACCGAGAGCGACCGCGCCGAGCGCCATGGTGCAGTCGATGTATGTGTGCCCCGAGGAATCGACGAAGCGACAGCCGCTCGCGTGGACGAAATGCGTCGGACCGACGGCGGACGCGTCACCGTAGAGTGCCTCGAGTCGCTTGCTCCCGGTCGACGCACCGGTCGGTAGAATCGCGGCAGCGCGCGCGAGCCAATCGACTTCCGCCGCGTCCTCGGGCGCTCCTTCCTCATCGGAGTACGTCTCCTCCGAATCGGACTCTTCTTCGACGCGCTCGGTCTCTTCCTCGGGCGACTCCGCCTCGGCGGCGGAGGACTCGTCGACGACTGGTGCCTCGTGCTTGGCACCGCGGTCGAAGAAGCGACGGAATGGCATGAGCGGAAAAAGCTCGCGCCGGAGGGAGGAGTCAAGTCCGGCCCGTGCGCTCCAGATATCGCACGATCTCGATGCTCATGGCACGTACGAGCGAGAGCTCGCGCGCGTCGGGTTTGGCGCGGTAGAGCAGCGAGCGGACCGAGCGCATGATCAGCTCGACGTTGCGTGTCTTGAAGAACTCGATCGCGGCGAGCCCGCGCTCGATATCGAGGTAGGCGCGCTCGAACTGTTCGGCGGTCGGTGGAGGGGCGAGCTTCTTTGGCGGCGCGATCCAGCGCGTCGCGTCACCGGCGGCGAGGTGCAGCTCATACAAGCCGAGCAGCGCGGCTTGCGCGAGGTTGAGGGACGCGTGCTCCGTGGTGGGAATCACGACGGCGGCGTGCATGCGGTCGAGGATGTCGTTCGGCAGACCGCTGTCCTCGCGGCCGAAGACCATCGCGACCAGTCCGTCGGCCGCGGACTCGAGCATCTCCTGCGCCGACGTACGTGGATCGATGAAGCGCCACTTTGCGGTGCGCCGTCGGGCGGTGAACCCGACGACGCGGACGCAATCGGCGACTGCCTCATCGAAGGAGTCGAAGCGTTGGATGCGCTCGATGATATCGTTGGTGCCGTGGGCGATGCCCTCGAGCCGGTACGGGTCGTAATCCACCGGCCGGACGAGGCGAAGCTGCGACACACCCATGTTCTTCATCGCGCGAATGGTCGCGGCGATGTTGATGGGATTTTGCGGCTCGTAGAGGACGACGACAACGGCGTCGAGAAGCACGGGGCGTGGCGAGTGACGAGATTTAAGGATTACTCAAGGTGCAATCGTAAAGCGCGGCAGGCGGTTGATGTCCTCGCGATCGCCGCGAAGGTAGACAAACTCGCCGGGTTGGCCGCCGAGAACCAGTTGGCCGCGACGACGCTCGCGTGTCGGCGGCTTCTCGTTGACGACGACGCCGAGCGTGAGCTCAGCGTCGTCGGTGAGCGTAGCGACGGCAACTCTGATATGGACGCTGTATCCACCGTCGATGCGATGCCAGGTTGCGCGCAGCTCGCGCGGCGAGTCCCATCCCCCGATCTCGCGGGTGCGCACCCTTCCCTGCTCCGCCGCGTCGGGGACAAGCATCCAGGCGCTCGCTCCGGAGGAGTCCGCGAGATAGAACTGCACGCCGTCGCCATTGATGTCCGGCGATTCGTTGTCGTAGGGGTTGACGGCATGGCTCGGTACGAATGTCAACTCACCGGCCTTGTG
>DATBHD010000325.1:0-4790 GCA_036557635.1 Gemmatimonadaceae bacterium | reverse complement strand
CCATGGCAAGTTCATGCGCTCCTCGCAGTACGTTTACCGAGCTCTCATCACCGGCAACCGCGGCGAGCACGACGTTGAGATGAAGCAGTCTCATTTGCGCGATGACATTCGGAATCGACGATGACCGTTGCCTGATCAGGAATCTTGAATTGTGCATCTGCATTCGCCGCCGCGACACCCGGCTCGCATGGCCCTTAGGTCGCACCGAGCGAGTTCATCTTCGAAGTCGTGGGCTGAGCTGGGGCCGCGGCGACGAAGCACCTCGCGTCAACGAATCGCGCCACGCGAGCGGAGTGTCCCGAGCTGCGCGCGCGGAGAGTTGGAGCACGAATTGCATGACTGCGCGCGAACTTCCACGAATCAAGGACGTGGACGGGCTCGTCCTCGCGCATCGAGGCGTTCATGTCGCGCGTATGAAATTCGCAATCGGCGCGCGAAACATCGAGACGAACGGGGCCATCGCCATCGGCGGGTACATTGCGCTCGCCGGTTTGTGGGCGGCGCCGATCAGCGGCGCCTCGATGAACCCGAGCGCGGTCCCTTGCCCCCGATCTTGTGCGCGGCGCATTCGCGACGACCTGGATTTACGTCACGGATGCAGAATTAGCCGCTACGTCGCTGCGGTCCTAGGGTGTCGCTGCTGCGCGAGGGAACGCTCCCTCGCGCATCGCCGCGTCGTAAGCGAACGTCGCGACCACCACCGACGCCTGCTTCAATGCCTCCGCGTTCACCCGCTCGAACGTATCCATGTTCGTGTGATGGATGCGCGTGTCGTATTCCGTGTAGTCCTGGATCGTGTTGAAGCCGGGGAGACCCAACGCGGTGAACGAGAGATGATCGGTGCTCCCGATCTTCTCCATCACGTTCCGGCGCGCGCCGAGATCGCGGAGGGGCGCGAGCCATTCGTCGAAGATCGTCTTCGCCCCGGCGTTTCCTTGCATGTACCAGCCGTAAATTCGTCCGGTACCCGGATCGTTGTTCAGATAGATGTAGAACTTCTCACGCGCAGCGGCGTTCGCGTCGCCCGCGTAGTGACGCTGCGCATATGCTTTCGAGCCGAGGAGTCCCTGCTCTTCCCCACCCCAGATGGCGGCGCGAATGGTGCGGCGCGGCCGCACCCCCGTCGCCTTGAGAATGCGCATCGCCTCGATCAGCTCGGCGACCGCGTCGGCGTTGTCGGCCGCGCCCTGCGCCGAGTGCCACGAGTCGATGTGCGCGCCTAACAACACGACCTCGCCGCCGAGCTTGGGATCGGTTCCCGGAATCTCGGCGATCACGTTGTACGCGTTGGTATCAGCGCTCTGGTAACTCGCGCGGACGGCGACGCGGAGCTTCACGGGCACCGAGTCCCGAAGCATGCGCACGAGCAGGTTGTATTGCTCAGACGAGACGATCAGCGACGCCACGGAATTCTCGGGTGTGCTGGCGCGATTGCCGAGCACGAACATCGTCCCCTCGTTTCCTTCGGTGGGCCGCAGAACCGCGGCGGCTCCGAGATCACGCAGCATCGCGAACATCGTTTGGCGCGGGAGCGGCCCCGTTGCGTTCACTGGCCGCGGCTGACCGATCGGCACCGGCTGATCATGCTCTGTGGGCTGCAGGCGATCGCGCGTGATGAACACATCCTGCGGCTTCGTCGCCAGCACGATCGCGCCGCGAATCGACGATGCGTGCGCGCGCACCGAGTCCGCGTTCGCCAGGTCGCCGATGTACACCGGCTTCCCCTCGACGATGCCGTTCGTCGGCGGCGACCACGCCTCGGCGTACGCGATGAGCGGCATGTAGCGCGGCGCCGTGAGCTCGGCGATCTGCCCCTCCAACGTCCAACCGCGACCGAAGGGCCACGACTCGAGATGCGCGTTCGAGAGACCGTAATCGCGAAACTCCTTCACAGCCCAGTCGACGGACTGCTTGAACGCTGGCGACGCCGTTAGGCGCGGACCGATGACCGTCGTGAGATGATCGAACAGCTCGAGCGAGTGCGAGCGGTTCATCCCCTCGTCGCGGATGCGCGCGAGGGTCGAGGAATCCTGTGCCCGTGCCGTTGCCGCGAACGCCAGCAATGCGGCGATGCAGATGGATTTCATGGCGCGAGTGTACGGCCTTTCTGCCACGGATGCAACCAGACCCGGTACTGTGCCGACAGGCGTTAGGCTGCGCGACCGCGTCGGGTGACGGCAAAGGCGCTCTATTGTGCGCCGCCTGATTCTCGCCGCGCCCCTCCCATGGCGGTGCGGAGCTGCGTGGCCAGCGCGCACTCGCTGCGCAACGCTTCCGCGAGCCCCTCCGCCTGCTTCATCTGGAACGCGAGAGTGCCCGACCGCTCCAGCACCTGATCCACGAGCGACCGCTGAGCCGCGATGGTCTCGATTGTCGACCGCACATCCACGGCGAGTGCCTCGGCGCGCACCAGCCGCCGCTCGAGCTCCTCCACCTGGCGCTTCCGGTCGTCGAAATCCCGCATACCGTCGGTCGTACTCTGCAACTGCGACCGAGTCGTCTCGAGGAAGCTGCGCGTCTCTTCCACCTCGCGACGTCCCGCGGCGATCGAGCGCACCGCCTCGGCGGTTTGCTCCGCGATCCCCGACACTTGCTTTATCTGTCCCTCGATCGCGTCGAGCATTGCCTGTCGTCCACTGATCTGCTCGAGCGATCGCGTGGCGTTGGTTTGCGCGACCTCCCATCGGCTGAGGATCTTCTCGAAGCGCGCGATGCGTTGCTCGAGATCACCGAAAGCAGCGGCACGGCCATCGAGCTCGTGAGCGAGCTCGCCAACCGAGGTGGCGCGGTTCTCCGCCGCGCTCAGTTGTGCAGACAGATTCCGGTTCAACTCCTCGAGCTGCTGCGCGGCCTCCGCGGCCTCGCGCCGCGCTTCCGACGCGCGCGCGAGCTGCTCGCTGGCGCGCTCGAGTGCCGCTTGCCGCTGCTCGAGGTCGGAACCGATGATGCGGACTCGCTCACCCAGCCCCTCGAGATCCTTGGCGCGAGCCTCGAGCCCATCGAGTGTACCGGCGATCGTCTCGATGCGCCGCTCGGCGCCGTCAACCGTCGCCGCCACCGTGCCAATCGTCGTTGCCACGCGCTGCGCTTCGCTCGCCTGACGGGAAAGCTCGGTGAAACGCGTTTCCGCCGCGTCCATGCTTTGCGCCGCGGTCTCGCTGCGCGACGAGAGTTGATCGAGAAGCGACTCGAGCTCGCCCACGCGCCGGTGGAGTGTTTCCACCGCTTGCGCGCGAGCTTCGACCACGCCGAGCGAGGCGGTGTAGTGCTCGACCTCACCGCGAAGCGTCTCCACGGCCGGCCGCGAGCGCTCGAGCTCCACGACCTGGCCGCGAAGGGCGGCCATCTTCTGGTCGGCGTCGCCGAGCCAAGCGTCCGTCTCTGCCTGACGATCGCGCAGACGCGTCATCTCTTCTTGCGCGACGCGAATCTGCTCCAGTCCGTCGCGGACCGCCTCGTGCGCGCCGCGTAGCTCGCCAAGCTCGCCCGCGACCTCGCTCACCAGTGGTCGAGCAGCGTCCACGCGCTGGACGTGCTCCTGCATCTCCTTCAAGGTGCGGTCGAGCTCTCCCACGTCGTCGCGAACGGCGCGCAGTCGTTCTGCCTGGCTGGCGATGCGGGTCACGTCCTCGATCACCGTCGCGACCTGCGCCGCCACCGCGCGCGTGTTGCCCTCGATCTCGGAGACCCGGCGCGCCGTGTCATCCATGGTGCTGAGGCGCTGCTCGCAGTTGCCGACCCCTCCACGCAGATCGGCGATCCGCTCGCTGACCGCGTCGAGAGTGCGGGTTTCGAGCTCGAACCGTTCCGTGCTCGCCTTCATCTCTTCCCGGAGGTTGTCGAGGGTGCGCGTCGCCTCGCGCTCCGCCTCCTCGAGCCGGCGCTGCGTGTTCGTGATCTCCTCACAGCGCGCCACCACCGGCGCGTGCGCCGCCTGCAGCTCTCCCAGCTTCTCCTCCACCGTGTTCAGCGTCCGCGCCTGTTCCTCCTGACGACGAGCCGCCTGATCGAGCTCCGCTCTCAGCCCGACGATGTTCGCCGCCTGCGTCGTCACGCGATCCAGCGCGTCCCGATGCTGTTCCAACACCGCCATCTTCTGCGTCACCTGGTCGGCCGTGACTTTCAGGACCGCGAGTTGGTGCTGCGCATCCGGGAGCCCGGCGGCAAGGCGCAGCGCCGCGTCGAGCGCTTGCTGCGCGGCGGCCGCGCGCTCCTCGATGTTGTCCATCTTGCCGTCGACGCTTTGATGGCGCTGGTCGATGACGTCGAGCCGCGCGGTGGCGTGCTTGTGTGCGTGGAGCACGTCATCGTGCACGGTCCGCAGCCGAGCGACGTTCGCGGCGAGCTCCCGCACTTCGTCCACGAACGCATCGGTCTGCCCGCGCATTCCGATGAGCTGCTGCTGGACGGTGTCCGCACGATCGAGCTGTTCACGGAGTCCCAGCGCCGCGTCGAGCTTCGTGCCCAGCCCCGCGGCACCGGCGCGCACGCGTTCGATCTCGGCGTTCGCCTCGGCGACACGCGAGTTGATTTGCTCGCTGGCGGCCTTCAACTCGTCGGCACGCTTCTGCGCGGCTGCGAGGTCTGCCGTTAGGCGCTCCGCGTCCGCGAGCCGTTGATCCAGCCCGGAGAGTCGCTGCTCGAGCGCCTCGAGGCGCGTCATCCGTTCGCCGGAATCCAGCTTCTGCAGCAGCTCGAGGGCACGCTCCGCACGCGAGACGAGCGGCTCGAGCTTGTTGCCGCCGGTGGCGCCTCCCTGCACCGCACGGAGTCCGGGAGCGTTAGTCTCG
>DATBHD010000324.1:0-22953 GCA_036557635.1 Gemmatimonadaceae bacterium | reverse complement strand
CCCTTCTCGGTTCGCCCTTCTCGGCTCGCCCTTCTCGGCTCGCCCTTCTCGGCTCGCCCTTCTCGGCTCGCCCTTCTCGGCTCGCCCTTCTCGGCTCGCCCTTCTAGCCGGTCAAAACGAGATCCCGAACTTTCCCCGGGTCGACATTGCCTCCACTAACGATCGCAACTACGCGACGTCCTTCGACCGGGATCTTGCCGGACATCACCGCGGCTGTCGCCGCCGCGCCGGCGCCCTCGGCGAGGAGCTTCGCGGAGAAGAGCAGCTCGCGCATCGCGGTGGTGATCTCTTCGTCGCTCACCAAGACGACGTCGTCGACGTACGTCTTTACGATCGGGAAGGTGCGGTCGCCCGCCATCGGCGCGGCGAGGCCGTCGGCGATCGTCTTCATCGAGTCGAGCCTAACGGGACGGTCCGCGTCGAGACTCTTCCGCATCACCGCCGCGCCCTCCGGCTCGACACCGTAGACCCGTACCGATGGGCGCTGCTCCTTGATGGCGACGACGACGCCGGCGATCAGCCCCCCACCGCCGATCGGGACGACGACGTCGTCGATGTTGTCGATCTGCTCCATGATCTCGAGGCCGAGCGTGCCCTGCCCGGCCATGATGGCCTCGTCGTCGAACGGGTGCACGAACGTCAGCGACCGCTCGACCGACAGCTCATGCGCGCGCGCGAACGCCTCGATGCCGCTCGCGCCGTGGAGCACGACCTCGGCGCCGTAGCCGCGGCTCGCGTCCACCTTGGTACGCGACGCCGTCGTCGGCATGACGACCGTGCACCTCACGCCGGCATCGCGCGCTGCCCACGCGAGCGCCTGCGCGTGATTGCCGGCGGAGACGGTGATCACGCCGCGCCCTCGCGCCGTGTCGTCGAGCAGGGCCAGTCGATTGAGCGCGCCGCGAACCTTGAACGATCCCGTCTTCTGTAACGATTCACACTTGTGATACAGCACCGCTCCGACCGGGTCGCCGATGCGTCTGGCCGAGAGCAGCGGAGTGTGATGAACCCGATCGCCGATGCGTTCCCGCGCGGCGCGAATGTCGGCAAGCGTTGGCATGAGCTGGTCGCTGGTCGTTGGTGCGTAGCCTCTAAGATGCTCAAGCGTCCACTAAACGGTATGGGCGGGCGGTCGCTGCCAGCCTGGCCGTCTCGGACCACTCCTCTTTTCGTCGGGTCGGTGTTGTGCTTCATTGTGCGTGCGATGAAAGACGCCGTCGACGACGCGCGACCATTCGACGCCTCCGGAGGGCAGCATTCGTTCTCATGCGTGAGAGTTTACTAATTGCCACTCTGTGCGCGCTGCCGGCGCTCGCCGGCGCGCAGTGGGCGCCGGCGACCCTGGGCACCGACGCCGAGCTGCGCGGGCTGAGCACCGCCGGTCCCAGCGTCGTGTGGGCCAGCGGGACGCGTGGTCGCTACGCGCACAGCGCCGACGGCGGGCGGACCTGGCGCGTCGACAGCGTGCCGGCGGCCGCGGCGCTCGATTTTCGCGCCGTGCACGCGCTCGACGCGCGCCGCGCCTGGTTGATGAGCTCCGGCGACGCCGACAAGGGCCAGGCGCGCATCTACCGCACGACCGACGCCGGAGCGCACTGGTCGATCGTGTTTTCGACCGACCAGAAGGGAGTCTTCCTCGACGCGATCCAATTCTGGGACGCGCAGCACGGCATCGCCCTCAGCGATCCGGTCGACGGCCGCTTCTTCATCCTCACGACGAACGATGGGGGCGGCACGTGGACGCGCATCCCGCCCGAGCATGTGCCGGCCGCGCTCGCCGGCGAGGCCGCGTTCGCCGCCAGCGGCACTTGCCTAACGGTTCAAGGTGTATCGGACGTCTGGATCGGCACCGGCGGCGGCGCCACGGCGCGCGTCTATCATTCGCCCGACCGCGGGCGCACGTGGACCGTCGCCGAGACGCCGATCCACGCGGGGAGCGCCTCGTCAGGCATCTTCTCCGTCGTCTTTCGCGACCGCCGGCGTGGCGTAGCGGTCGGCGGCGACTACCAGATGGTCCGCGGGGGCTTGCCGAACGTCGCCCTCACCGACGACGGCGGCCGCACCTGGCGCGTCGCCAGGGGTCCGCTTCCGGTCGGCTATCTCTCGGGTGCGTCGTTCGTCCCCGGCAGCGGGACCGTCGTCGCCGTCGGACTCGCCGGCACCGCGATCTCGAGCGACGGCGGCGAGAGCTGGCGCATGGTGGACAGCACGGCGTACAACTCGGTGCGGTTCGAGTCGCCTAACGCGGGATGGGCCGCCGGGCCGAAGGGGCGGCTGTCGCGCTGGGCGGGCCTGGCGGGGCTCTCGATCTCGAAATAGGGGCCAACGTGAGATGAAGCCATGGTCTCACGTCGGGCGTCACGAGCCTCCGTGTCTCGATGCTGGACTCGCCGAGCCGGGATGAGAGGCGCGCCCGCCAAGACGAGAAGGATCGATCTCAGATCGCAGTTCTGAGCTGTCACTCTCGGTTTCGCCTCGTCAGTCAGACCGAGACTCGTGATCTGAGACGTGAGATCCCTCCTTCCCCGTGCGCCGGGCGGGCATCTCACCCGCGACGGCGAGTCCAGACGCGAGACGCGGAGCGTCGAGGCGCGCGACGTGAGACCAAGCCATGGTCTCACGTCGGGCGTCGCGAGCCTCCGTGTCTCGATGCTGGACTCGCCGAGCCTGGGTGAGAGGCGCGCCCGCCAAGAAGAGAAGGATCGATCTCAGAACTCAGTTCTGAGATCTCAGTCTCGATTTCGCCGCATCAGTCAGACTGAGACTCGTGATGTGAGATCGCGTCGCGGAGGTGCAATCAAAGGATGCGGCGAGCGGTGGATGAGTGACGTGCCGAGCGCGCGGCGGCGACAGACTCAGGCATGCAAGACTTCAAGCACATCAAGGCATGGCAGCGCGCGCACGCGATGGCGATCGCGTTGCACCGGCGCACGCGCCACTTCGCCCGCGCGGGACACTCGCGTCTCAAGAGTCAGCTTACCAGTGCCGCCGACAGCATCGGCGACACCATCGCCGAGGGCTGCGGCGCGGCGACGAAGAAGGACTTCGCGCGTTTTCTCGACATGTCGATCAAGTCCGCCAACGAGACGGAGGGGCACTTGCTCAAGGCGCGAGATCTCGAGCTCATGACGCTGAGCGAATGGGAGAAATTCAACGCCGAGACGATCGAGATCCGAAAGATGACGCACGGTTACCGCGGGAAGGTCCTGGCGAGCATGACGGAGGACGAAAGGTGATCTCCTATCTCTCATCAGTCTCGCGACCGACGTGAGATGAAGCCATGGTCTCACGTCGGGCGTCACGACGCTCCGTGTCTCGATGCTGGACTCGCCGAGCCTGGGTGAGAGGCGCGCCCGCCAAGACGAGAAAGATCGATCTCAGAACTCAGTTCTGAGATCTCAGTCTCGGTTTCCGCCTCGATCCATCCGGCATCGCCCGCGTGACGGCGCGCCGGCATCCACGGGTATCACCCTTCGTGCCTGCCTTACGAGTTTGATCCGCGAGCTGTATGTCGCGATCGGGGTCGACTGCGATCCCGATCGAGACGTCTACCCCGCGCGCCTGCGCTGGCGCGGCGTGGAGGCATTGCCTCGCCTCTTCGAGATCGAGGAAGTTCGCTGGACGCTGAACGTCCGCGCCGATACGCAGGTGCGGCAATACTGTGGTAGCGCGGCTCATTGCTGGGATGAGTATCATCATATCTGGCGCCTCGCACAGAGCCGGGGAAGCGCGATCGCCTGGCATCTGCACTATTTCGGCGCCGACGGCCGCCAGGACATTTCCGAAGACAACATCGTCGAGAACATCGAGGTCGGGTCGGCCGCGCTCGGCCGGCCCGACGTCGTGCACATGGGGTGGACCTTTCAGAACGACTTCTCGCTCCGTCATCTCGCACGCGTCGGTGTGCGCGTCGACTACAGTCCCGTGCCGCGCATGCGCTTCCTCGGACATCGCGGCGTCGACGCCTACGATTGGTCGCGTTTCTCGTATCGGCCGCAGCTCTGGCACGGCGTCCGGATGATTCCCGCCTTCTCGGCGTTCGACCCCGTGCTCTCGCGCCGCTTCGGCACCGAGCGCGTGATGTTGACGACGACGACGCGCCCACTGCTCTATCGCCGCTTGCTCGACGACTTTTTCGCGAGCGGCGCCGACTTCTTCGTGTCGTACTTTCACGCCGACGAGATCGCGGGCGCCGTCGGCGGCTGGCGCAACCGTTGGTTGTACGGGTTCGATCACCTGCTTGCCAATGTGCGTGCCCTGCGCGAGCGCGCCGAGCGTGCCGGGTATGTTGTACGATTCGTAAACGTGCGCGAACTGGCGGAAATTCTCTTCGATGAAGGTCGTACTCGTTACGCATGATTCCGTGTTCGGCCGCTACGTCGCCGCGACCTTGCACGAGGCGTCGGCCGTGGACCGCGTCCTCGTCGAGCGCGCGGGGCCCGGCTGGCGCTTCTACTGGCGCAAGCTGCGTCGCGTTGGCGCGGTGGACTTTGCCTTTCAGACTTGGCTCTCGCGTTGGTATCGCCGCGAGGGCGCGCGATTTGTCCCGGCGCTGGCCATGCCGCCGCACGAGCGAATCGAGAACGCGAACGCGTACCCCTTCGACCCGGCGGACCTCGTCGTCGGCTTTGGCACGTCGTACATCGGCGCCGCGGCGCTGCACCGGCTGCCTAACGGCTTCCTCAACCTCCACACGGGGTTCCTGCCCGACTATCGCGGCGTGAAGTCGGAATTCTGGGCACTGTCGCGCGGCGACACCTCGCGCGTCGGCTGGACGCTGCACTACATGACGCCGAGTCTCGACGCCGGCGACATCGTGCTGCGCCAGAGGGTGCCCTGGACGGGGGAGACGCCGGCCGCCCTGCGCGCCGCGGTGCTTCGCGACGCAATGCCTGCGCTCGCCCGATTGCTCCAGGCCGCGCGGAGGGACGGCCCGTCGGCGTTGCCGCGCGCGCCGCAGGGCGAGGGGAATTACTACACGACGCCGCGCTGGGCCGATTGGCGCCGCTTTCGGCGTTCGATGCCGCGCGTCGCGCGCGCTCCGCTACCTAACGAATGATCACCTCCAGCGCCGCCGCAATCGCCGGCGGAATCGCCCCCTCCGCGTCGATCTCCGGATCGTACGCGCTCACCGTGATCGAGACGATCTCGAAGCGCCCCGCGGCGAGCCGCGCGATCTCCACGAGCTCCTGACTCGTTAGGCCGTTCGGAGCGGCAAACGCGTTCGCCGCACCATCGAGCACATCGGCGTCCAGATGAAAATGCAGCCGGCTCACCCGCTCCCGGAGCGCCTCGAGCGCCGGCGCGATCGCCGTCCGGCCGCGCACCACCGTCACCTCGGACTCGGCGAGGAGCTCCTCCTCGGCGGGATCGAGATCGCGCGCGCCCGCGAGCACGACGTTGGTCTCCGGCATCGCGACGAAGCCCGGAATGCTCGCCGTCATCGTCCGCCAGCACCGCCCGGTGAGCGCGGCGAGCGCCATGCCGTCCAGGAACCCGCTGCGCGTGGTCTCCGGGGTGTTGAAGTCAGCGTGCGCGTCGAGCCACAGAACGCCAACGTCGCCCACGCCCGCCACCGCGCCTAACGTGACACCGCAATTCCCGCCGAGGACGATCGGCAAGGCACCGCGTCGGCGCGCCTCTCGCGCACGCTCGGCGACCTGGCGATACAGCGAGAAGCTCGTCGCGATCTCCGTCGTCTCCGTCGGTGCCGCGTCGACGTACTCCGCGTCGACCTCGTGGCCCAGCGCGCGAACACCGCTCCCCACGCCGTGGCGCAAGAGATAGGACGGACCGCGCCCCATGCGCCACTCGCGCCGCCCCGAGTCGTAGGGCACGAGCAGAAACTGAACCTTCATTCGATGCGCGCGACGCCGTTCCCCGGCTTCGGGAAGCGCGTGAAGACCTCGCCGTCGTGCCCCGGCACGATGAGCCGCGGCTCCGAGGCGAGGCGCGCCATCCGCGCCTGCGCGCGCAGGTTCGACGTCGTGTCGAGTGACTGCGCGATCGGACGATGGTGCTCGAGGTTCTCGTACAGGTACGCGTTGTCGCTCGCGAGGACGATGGTTCCCGTGCGTCCGCCGGCGAGACTCGCATTCACCGTCGCGAATTCCGACGCGAAAGTGTGTTTGCCACCCGTGAACACCGTGATCCCCGGCATGATCTCCGTCGAGTCGCCGCCAACGAGCTGAACGCGGCCCGCTCGCTTGAGCGCGGCGAGCATCTTCGCGTCGTCGGCGTCGATAGCGCGATCCAGCACTGCGCCGGTGTCGTTCGTGTAGTGCTCGAACTCGTCACGCTGTAGCCAGACGCGCGCGTTCGGAAAGAGGTCGGCGCCGTCGAGGTGGTCCCAGTGCACGTGCGAGATCACGATGTCGGTGACGTCCTCCGGCTTCACGCCGAGGACGCCGAGCGCCTCGCTTGGCTTCGCGTAACCGACGGGCTTCCAGCGCTTGATGAACTTGTCGCGGTAGAAGCCGGCGTCCATGAGCACGGTGCGGCCCCCTCCGCGAATGAGCCAGACTGTGAAGGCGAGCGACGATCGGCGGTTCGAGTCCGCGCCAACGACGAGATAGCGCGTCGGGTAGCCGTCCACGGTCGCGAAGCGAACGGCGTAGACCTCGTAGGCCGGCGGGGGTGGGGACGGGGTCGGGGCCGGGGGCGGGGGCGGGGGCGGGGACCTCAGCGCGGCAAATGCAACGAGAAGCGCAGCGAAGCGTAGTGTCGCCATGTCCACGAAGAAGCAGAGCGCCGCGCCGCTTGGCAAGCGCGTTGCTGCCTCTTCCCGCTCGACACCTCAAACTCCAGAATTGAGAAATGCCCTGCCTCTTCGTGATCTTCGCGCTCGCCGCACCGCGGCTGGTGATTCTCTGTCTCTATTTTCTCTCGACCTGGTTCAACGGAATCTTTCAGACGCCGTTGTATCCGATTCTGGGCTTCGTCTTCTTGCCGACGACGATGCTGTGGTATACTGCCGTTGTGCGCTGGTTCGGCGGTCAGTGGTCGTTCTGGCCCGTGATTGGACTCGTCATCGCGCTCGCGATCGACGTCTCGCCAGCGAGCCATCGTCGTCGTTCTCGTGCCGCCCGGGTTGACTGATGCCGATACTCGCCGTCCCGTTCTCGCTCGCGCTCGGGAAGGAAACGACCCTGGACCGCGAGCGCGTTCAATCGAAGAAGTTCCAGGTGCATGGCGTGGCTCGCTGGGAAGGCGACCGGTTGACGCTCGAGTGGTCGGGGAGCGTGGAGATCACCGAGCTGCAGGGCAGCGAGATGCGAAACCTGCGTCAATCGGTGCCGGCACAACGGCTCGTGCTGCCGACCGTGCGCATCGCGAGCATCGAGGCGCGAGGACGCTGGTGGCGGCCGTATATCGAGCTCCGGACGACGGGCATCGGCCCATTGGAGCTGGTCCCCACCGCCACCGCCGGTCGTGTCCTTCTTCGGATCAATCGACGCGACTGGAGCGCCGCGCGCGACCTCGTGTCGCACGTTCAGCTCGAGATGGCCGACGTCGCGCTGACTGAAGCCGAGAACGTGGAGCGCTGAGCGCGGTGCTAGAGCGCCGCTAGCCCCAGCCCCCGGCCCCCAGCCCCCCAAGCCGCCCCTTCCATGGATTCCGCCCAGAACTTCATCGACCGTTCCCGCGCCTATCTCACCGACGAGTACCGCATCAAGCTGCACAAGACCATCGATGCGCTGCCGCCGGAGATGCTCTGGTGGCGACCTAACGAGCAGTCGAACAGCGTCGGCAACCTGCTGATGCACCTCGAGGGCAACGTGCGGCAGTGGATCATCGGAGCGGTCGGGGGCGCGAGCGACGTTCGGAATCGCGCTGGCGAATTCGGCACGCGCGAGGGAGCCCCTCGTGAGGAGCTCATGCGCGCGCTCGACAAGACCTTCGACGAGGCCGACGCGGTGCTGGCGTCGCTCCGTCCGGAGCAACTAACGGAACGGCGGCGTGTACAAGCACGCGATGTGTCGGTGCTCGACGCCGTGTACCAGGTCGTTCAACATTTCGCGCTGCATCTCGGGCAGATCATTCTCGTCGCCAAGGCGCAGGTGCCTGGAGCGGTGAAATTCTACGAGGATGCCGGTGGCGCCGCGCGGCCGATCTGGCGGGTAGGCGCGGATCGTTGAGCGCTCTCGTCGTCCCGAGGAGCGCGAGACGCCGACGCGCGTCGAGCTCGTTTTTCAGTATTCCAGCGGAAGCGTCGTGACGAAACAGTTCAGCAATTCGGCCGAGGCGGCAACTTTTCTCACCGCGCGATGAATGTTTAGCAAAATAACGACACTCCTCCTCCGCTTTGGACGCGACGGATCGGCTCTTGTGAGGGTACCCCGCGTGAACGGATACAACTTCACCGAACGTGTTCGACGAGTGCTCGCCCAAGCGCGGGAGGAGGCCGACGCGTTGGGGCATCGATACGTGGGATGCGAGCACGAGCTGCTCGGCCTTCTCGCCAGCGGCGGCGTTGCCACCACCGTCCTCGAGAACCTGGGCGTGGAGCTATCGCGGCTGGCGGAGGTTGTTAAGCAGACGCTCAAGCCCGGCGTCTCCAACGACCGATGGAATGCCGCCGATTTGCCGTACACGGCGGGGGCCAAGAAGGTGCTCGAGTACGCGATGAACGAAGCGCGCGAGCTCAATCACTCCTATGTCGGCACCGAGCACCTGTTGCTCGGACTCTTGCGCGAGAAGAAAGGAAACGCGGCGCGCGTGCTGAGCTCGTTCGGAGTCACGCTGGAGAAAGCCCGTGCGGAGACATTGCGCATCCTCGGAGTCGAGATCAGCGGACCGTTGTCGCCGCCAACCGGTGAGAGGCCAAGGCTCGTGCACATCACTCTCACGTACTCGAATGGCGCCGTCGTCGGCAGAGATTTCATGGACACGGTGGACGCCGCGCGCTTTCTCTCGGATCAATGATGTTTAGCAAACTAAAAACGCTGCTCCGCCGCGCCGGCGCCGACCTGCCCGAGGATCGCACGATGCGCGGGCTGCCCGTCACACTCATCAACACCCGCCCCGACATCGACAGCGAGGACGTCTTCGAGCGCCTCGACACCGCCCTCGGACTCATCGAGCAATACCAGGCCTCGCACTTCCGCCGCCTGCACCGTGACTTCGCGCGCATCCAGGTGCGACGCTTCCCCTGCCGCGGCGCGTACTTTCCCGAAACACGCACCTGCCTCGTCGAGCTCACCTTCGTCGTCAACCGCGACTTCACCCCGACACAGGTCGCGGCGACGATTCTTCACGAGGCGATGCACGCGCGTCTCGACAATGCCGGCGTCAGATACGATCCCGCGGGCGCCGCGAAGCACGAGCGCTTCTGCCGGCGCGCCGAGGTCGAGTTCGGGATGATCGCGCCGGACGGAGCACCGGTCGTCGAGCGCGCGCTCGCGAGCCTCGCGAGCTCGGACGAGGAGGTGGCGCCGGTGATCGATTGGGAGCTGGCGGGACGACGCGTCGGCGAGGCAGATTTGGCCGCGCTCTCGGCGCCGACATGGATGAAGCGCGCCATCGCCCGCCGGGCGGGAATCGATAACGCCGCGGCGCGGGAACCTAACGACGAATCCGGGCCCCCCGCTGCCCCGTAGTGCGGTCGGCGCGTCATCGCGCGAAGTCCCCTTTCTCGGAGGAACATCATGTCAGGTCAGGGCTCGGCCGGGAATGTCATCGCCGCGCTGTGCAGCTTCTTCGTCCCAGGGCTCGGCCAGCTGCTTCAGGGTCGTCTCTTGATGGCGATCTTTCAGTTCTGTCTCGCGGCGGTTCTCTGGTTCTTCCTGCTTGGCTGGCTGGTGCATCTCTGGTCGATCCTCGACGCGGCCTGGTGGAAGCCGAAGCTGGCGTAGGGCGCGGCGCGTAGAGCGCGGCCGGGGGCACGGGCCGGGGCGGGAGCGGGAAGGGCGCCAGCAGTCGGGTTCTCGCGGGCGTATACTGTGCGTCATGCAACCCGGCCCGGGAGATCCGATGCACCACCTACCGACCTTCGCCGCAGCGCGGCGAACCGCGTTCGCGCTCGTCCTTCTCGCCATTCCGGCCAGCGCCTTTGCGCAAGCCAATACCGGCGCGCCGTCCCAGCAAGGTGTCAGCGGCAAGAAGGATCCCGGCACTCTCAAAGTTCTGAACCTGCCGGACTACGGTCGCTGGAATCGCATAACGAGTCCCGCAATCTCGCCCGACGGGAAATGGATGACGTACACCCTCCAACCCAACGACGGCGACGCGACGCTCTTCGTGAAGCAGCTCGATGGCGACACGGTGTACACCGTCAATGCCGGCACGGCGCCGGCCGCGGGTCGCGGCGGCGGCGGTGGCTTCTTCGGTGGGGCTCTGGCCAACGGGCCGACATTCTCGGACGACTCGCGCTTTCTCGGCTACTATGTGAACCCGCCGGGCGCGAAAGGACGGCCGCGCGGGGCGGCCGGCGGACGCGGAGGCCGAGGTGGAGCGGCGACGGCGACGGCGGAGACGACGCCCCGCGCGTTCGAGTTGCTCGACCTCGCATCGGGTACGAAGCTGGCCGTGCCTAACGCGGCCAGCTTCAAGTTCGCCAAAGGCGGCCGCTGGCTCGCGGTGCGCACGAACAAGGCGGCCGCGGACACGACGCACGAGGGCGCCGACCTCCTGCTGCGCGATCTCTCGCTGGGCGCGAGCCGGAACGTCGGCAACGTCAATCAATACGACTTCGACGACAGCGGCCGCCTCTTCGCCTACACGATCGATGCCTCCGATCGTCTGGGAAATGGCCTGTACCTGATCGATCTCGCGAGCGGTGAGACGAAGACGCTCGACGGCGCCGCGCAGATCTACGATCAGCTCCAGTGGAGCAGCGACGGTGCGAACCTCGCCGTCCTGCGCGGCACGAAGGTCGCCAGCAACGAGCAGCGCGACAACGTGCTGCTCGCCTGGTCGCAGCTCGGCACGCCGAAGACCGTGAGCTTCGAGTACGATCCGGCGAAGGACCCCGCGTTCCCGAAGGGGATGGTGTTGAGCGAATTTGCAACGCCGCGCTTCAGCCGCGACGGCTCGCGAGTGTTCGTCGGAATCAAGGAGCAGGAAGCCGAGCCGGCCAAGTCCGACGATCCGCGGGCGAATGTCGACGTCTGGCACTGGAAGGATCCCGACCCGCAGTCGGTGCAGATGATCCGTATCCAGCAGCTGCGCCGCGCGACGACGCCGGCGTCGATCGTCCTCGCGACCAAACGCTTCGCGAAGTTGGGAAGCGAGGACATGCCCGTCGTGACACCGACCGCCAACGGCAAGTGGGCGATTGGCCGCGACGACTCCGCGTATCGTGGGGAGGTCGCCTGGGGCGGCAGCCACGCCGACTACTACCGAGTGAACACCGCGACTGGTGAGCGAACTCTAATCGAACGCAAGGTCGTCAGGACGATGGGGACGTCGCCTGACGGCAAATGGTTTCTGTACCTCAAGGACAAGCACGTCAAGGCGATGAATCTCGAGACGATGAAGCCCGTCGATCTCGATGACGGCGAAAAGCTGAGCTTCGTCGACGTCGACGACGATCACCCGTACGAACTGCCGACGTATGGCGTCGGCGGCTGGTCCAAGGACGGCAGGTACGTCCTGCTCGACCAGAAGTACGATGTGTGGGCGCTCCCACTGGACGGCGGCAAGGCGATCGACCTCACGCAGGGCGTCGGCGCGGCGCAACGGATTCAGTTCCGTGTCGTTAGGCTCGACCGGCGCGCCGGGCGCGGCGGCCGAGGTGGCGGCGGCATCTTCGGCGCCGCGCTCGGCGGCGACGACGAGGAGGGTCTCGACCTCACCAAGCCCGTGCTCCTCTCCGCGTACGGAGAGTGGACGAAGAAGACCGGATACTGGAGTGCATCGCCGGGTAAGACGCCCGCGCCCCTCGTCTGGGCCGACAGGCAGATCGGCCAGGCGCAGAAGGCGGAGAAGGCCGATCGCGTCATCTTCACCGAGCAGACCTTCAACGAGTTCCCGGACTACTGGGTCTCGACGAGCGCCTTTGCGTCGCCGCGCAAGATCACCAACGCGAATCCGCAGCTCAGCGAATACGCGTGGGGAAGCAAGGTTCTCATCGAGTACGCCAACAGCAAGGGGAAGAAGCTGCAGGGCACTCTCACGCTCCCCGCCGGATACCAGCCCGGGAAGAAGTACCCGATGCTCGTGTACTTCTACGAGATCATGTCCAACACGCATCACAGCTTCTCGATGCCCGTGTACGACGACCGGCCGCACATCTCGACGTACGCGTCCAACGGCTATCTCGTGCTCCAGCCGGACGTTGTTTATGAAATTGGAAAGCCCGGCAGCTCGGCGGTCGACTGCGTCGAGAGTGCGGTAAAGAAGGTGATCGAGCTCGGCTACGCCGACCCACAGCACATCGGTCTGCAGGGACACAGCTGGGGCGGATATCAGAGCTCGTATATCCTCACGCGATCGAAGCTGTTCGCCGCCGTCGTGACCGGCGCTCCGCCGACTGACCTCATCAGCTTCTACGACGAGACGTACCCGGGAACGGGGACGCTGCAACAGGGGATCATGGAGCTCGGTCAGGTGCGCATGGGCGACGGCGCGACGCCGTGGACGGCCAAGGACCTCTACGAAGACCAGTCACCGATCTTCCATGTCCGCGACATCACGACGCCGTTCATGATCCTGCACGGCACGGCGGACAACGCCGTGGATTGGCATCAGGGGCTCGAGTTCTACGGTGCCGCGCGCCGCTGGGGGAAGCATGTCATCCTGCTTTCATACCCCGGCGAACCGCACCATCTGGCGAAGACCGAGAACCAGAAGGATTTTCAGATTCGAATGAAGCAGTTCTTCGATCATTACCTGATGGGCAAGGCCGAGCCGAAGTGGATGAGCGACGGCGTTCCGCAGGTGAAGAAAGGAAGGGCAATCGAGTAGTGAGGCTGCATGCGTAGTGCGAAATACGTCATTCCTGTCGTGATCGCCGCCGCCGGGCTCGCCCTTCCCGCGGCGGCGCAGAGGACGTTCGAGGGCACGATCGCCTACACCGCGACGGTGGGCGATAAGCAGATGCAAATCAGCATCACCTCGCGCGGCCAGCAGGTCCGGCAGGATTTCACCTTGCCCGCCGACGCGCCCCCCGAAGCCGAGACCTATCAGCTCTTCGACTACGTCAACGGGAGCGTGACCACGGTGCTGCCGGCGATGAAGAAATACACCGTGACGAACCTCAAGACGCTGCGCGACGCGATGCGCCAGGGACGCGAGCCCAGGGACGAGGACGTCCGCAAGGCGCTCGCCGACATCACGGCCACGCATCGCAAGGAGACCATCGCCGGCTTCGAGTGCGAGGTGTACTCCCTGAAGAGCACCCCGGGCGACGAATGGTGCCTCACGACAGGGCTGGGCCACTTCCTCTACTTCGAGGGAGCGACGGGCATCGGCGGCAACGCATCGACCGCCGGGTTGATGCGAAAGTTCAAAAGCGGCGCCGTCGTGCTGCGCATGCGCATGCGATCCAGAAACGGCGAGTCGATGAGCATGGTCGCGACCCAGGTGGACCGGACCGTTCCCGACGCGGCGGTCTTCGTCGTGCCGCCGGGCTTTCAGGAAGTCGATCCGCTGAAGCCATGACCGTGCTCCGGTCGCGCGGGACCGCTGAGCGTGTCGTCGATGTCGCCGAGCCGACGTTGGGCGCGCTGCTCACGCGATTCGCGCGGACGGCCGTGCCGTCGCGGCTGTACCAGCTCCTGCAATTCGGTATACCCTTCGCGCTCGACTGGGGCATCCACGGTCACCCGCGCGCCGCCGCATGGGGAATCGCGATCGCGGCGTTAGGCGCTTGGGGACTCGCTGATCGCTGGCTCTTCACGACGCCCGTTCGCGAGAGGCGCAAGTCGACGCTCGTTCGTTATGCGCGCGTCGCCAGCGGCACGGTGGCCGCCGCCCTTCCCGCGATCCTCCTCATCGAGCTCTTCCTCCGGCTTCTCGGCAACGCGCCGATCTCCTGACGCCGCCAGCGCCGCGTTCGTGTACTCCGGCTCGTCGGTAACCTCGCGCACGACCGCCTCCGCCAGCCAGGCCGGCGGCTCGACCTTCTCGTCGGCCGCGGCGAGCTCCACCTCGGCGAGCACGAGATCTCGGTCGAGAAATTCATCGATCTCCCACGTGTGCTCCTCGCCTCGCGCCGCATAACGACGCTTGTGAATGCGGCGGCCTTCGGTGAGAGGCCACATCCGCGTGAAGAGCTCCGCCGGGATCTCCTCTTCGATTTCCGTCCGCACCAGCCCCTCGCCAAGCTTGACCGTCCGCACGTGGCGAATCACCTCGCCGTCGATCGACCGTATCCGGCGCAATCGCTCCAGGACGTTCGTGCCGGGCACGTACCCCTGCTCGATCTCGACGACCGTCGCATCGTCAGGCAGTGCCGGCAGCTCGCGCAAGAGATACTTGCGCTCGATCTCCGTCCCGCGCGCGGCTTGCGCGACGAGCGCCTGCGCCACTCGATCGGCGCGCTCCACGAGCGCGCGTCCGGCGCCCAACCACTTCTCCTGTGCCTCGGCGAAGGCGGCCTGGCCGCGCTCGTGCAAGCGACCGGCGAGCGCCAGAAGTCCGAGTCGAATCTGATGCGCACGATCGGTGCGCAAGGCTCGACGTGCGTCCTCTCCCTCGACGACGGCCTCCGACACATGTCGCCCTTCGAGCGCGGCCGCGTCCTCGCTCGCGCGGACGATCGTATTCGAGAAGACGTGCACGTCGTGCCAGTCGCCGAAGGTGTCTTGAAGCGCCGAGAGGTCCGCGACGAGCGCCGGCGCTCCTGCCACGTGCTCGGCGATCGGCTCGAGGAGATAGCGAAGACGCTTGCCGGCGATCCGCGCCGCGTGCGCCCCCTTCTCGTCCTCGAAGGACTCGACGCGCGTTAGGCATTCCCCCAGCGCCGCCGCGTGATCGCGCAGCAGCCCGGCGATGACGGGGGCGAAGCGTCTGGACCGTTCGTCGCTGTCGCCTTCCACCTGTGCGCGATAGACCGGGAGCTTGCGCGAGAAGGTCTTGTACGCGCGGTCGAAGGAGCGGCTGCCTTTGGTCGTCACGATCTCGTCGCTCTTCTTCTTTTCCGCTGCAATCTGCTCCTCGAGCCAGGTCAGTCCGCGGCGCTGGCGCACGCTGAGAGCGCCCCGCTGCTCCTCGAGCCACGCCAGGTGCACTTCGGCGTCGCGGCTGGCCCCGGTGACGCGAGCCGCCTTTTCGAGGCGGCGCAACGCCTTCTTCGGAGTGCTGTCCTCCAACCACGGCGTGAGCGCGCGCAGCCAGCTGCGCAGACGCCTAACGCTGACGCGGAAATCGTGGAGCGCATCCTCGTCCGATGGATCGTCGAGGCGCTCGCGCTGCTTCGCCGCGGTCTCGAGCAGGCGTAGGGCGACGACACGCGCCGCCCGTTCCACGGGTTGGTCGAGGAGCTCTGGACTGGTGTGCATCGGAGGGCCGGGTGAGAACCGCGCCGTCGGCGCCTTCGATCATGTACTTTCGGGTCGCACTCCGCCAGGGCGAGCGCCCTTACCGCTCTATGACGGTCCGGTACGCGACCACCAACGGGCCGTTTCGTCCGGGTCGAGTTCGCGGCCAGAGCGCGATACGCGGTCCATGGGGGCCCTGAAGATGCAGGCCCCTCCTCGGGAGTGTTGCGACGAGCTCGGTCGCCGTCGTCAGTCGGCCGCTCGGGACCGCTGCCAGCAGCGTATCCGCGATCGGGCCGTACACGTCGTGCAGCGTCTGCCTAACGATCGACTCGAACTTGTCGGCGCGGCGCGTGCGCCCGGGTCCGGTATCGAAGGAGACCACCACCGTGTCGCCACGACGCACCGCGAAGACGCTGTCCGCGAAATCCGTGCGGCCTTGCGGCAGGATCGGCCCGATCACCGGACTGGGCGGCGGTGCCGAGTCGGCAACCGGCGCCGGCGAGGCGTTAGGCGTGGTGACGGCCGGCGACTGCACGGCCGAATCGGGCCCTGATGCGTCGGGAGCGGGTGCCGCGGCCGCGGGCGCGCCTTGAAGCTGAATCGCCGGCGTCGCCGAATCTCCGCTCGCGACGGCGGCGGCCGGCGCGACTCGTTTCGTCGTCGCTCGGGCGGACGCCGCTGGCTCCGGATGCCGCACGACGGCATTGGCTCCGGCGGCGCCGACAATGCCGACGACGGCAAGGCTGAGCGTCCACACCGTGGAGCGAATGATGACTCGCTGGCGGCGCTCGCGCGCGGCGACGCGATCGGCGTGGAGGCAGTGGAGGCAGACCGCCATCCCCGGGCGGCGCTCGTGCGGACAGTCGATTCGTTGGCGTCGCGACATAGGCATTGTGGGGACGACCGCAACACCCGGGCGTAACGTCCGCATTCGGCGTTCGTCTGTCGCGTGCACTCGCGCGTGACGGGCGTCACCAAGCGGATGGGGAAAAGCCTCGTCTCCGTCCGCTTCGTTCGGTCGCGGCGTTGATCTTGACGTTGGCCGGTTGGAGCATGATACGTCTCAGCTTTGCGCTCACACCATGCGCGCTCGCTCTACTGTCGAGCGCGATGCTCGCCTGCGCGGCGCGGCGCGGCACCAAGCCTCCCGCGGCCGCGCCCGCTCCGATGGTCATGCCGTCGGTCCCGGTCGCCGACGACGCCGCCGTGACGACCGCCTTTCGCGCGCTGCTCGAGGAGGTCATCGGCGACAGCGCCGACAAGGTTTGTCTCGCCATCGCGACGTCGGCGGGGAGCGACGTCGATCCCAGCGCCGGCGTGATGCACTCACTCGCCGGTCACGGGCGGGTGCAGGTGTTCACGCGCTCCGCGTGCGCCGCCGACGAGCGCAATTTCGGGAATCCGCGCGGGCTCCTGCGCCTTCGCGACGTGACACGCTCTGATGAGCATACGCTCATCGTACACGCCGACGCGGTGGGTGATCACACGGCGCGGTATGAGTGTGTAGTTCCTGATGGCGGGCGAGGGCGGTGCCGAATTACGTCGAGGGACTGAGTTGTTCAGCAGAAGCGTCATCACGCTTCGACGGCTGGAGCCGCTCAGCGATACTCGTCCATGAGAGCTTCGAGCGCCTCTTTCCCCGGGCAGAGATCCTCGAACGGGACGTCGACGAGCGGCCGCGCGACCGTATTCGCGACGTCGTGCATGTCGGCCGACTTCTCGTCGATGTACAGGAGTCCGGTGACGATCTCACCGCGGTCCTGGTGCTTGCGCACGTGCGCGTACGCGGCATCGCGATCCGTCGGGTCGTAGTCGCTCCCGACCTCGCGGAAGCGCAGGACGCTGCCGTCGTGCATCGTCACCGAGACGCTCGCTCCCTCCTCCGTCGCCGCGGTGATCTCGCGCTGCAGCGGGACGAAGTCGACCGGCGCGAGCTCGTGGTAGTTCTCGCGCGTGAAGCGATAGCTCTTCGTCGATCCTTCGTGATCGTTGAAGCTCACGCAGGGCGAGAGCACGTCGATGAGCGCGAACCCTTTGTGCCGGAGACCCGCCTTGAGCATCGGGACGAGTCGCGTCTTGTCGCCCGAGAATCCGCGGGCGACGAAGGTCGCGCCGAGGCTCAGCGCGAGCAGCACGGGATCGATCGGACGCTGCACATTCGGCTCCCCCTTCTTCGACTTGGAGCCGAGGTCCGCCGACGCCGAGAACTGCCCCTTCGTTAGGCCGTACACGCCGTTGTTCTCGAGGACGTACAGCATGTCGACATTGCGGCGGATCGCGTGACACAGCTGTCCGAGACCGATCGACAGAGAGTCGCCGTCGCCGGAGATCCCGATGTAGATCAGATCGCGATTGGCCGCGTTGGCGCCGCTCGCGACCGACGGCATGCGTCCGTGGACGGCGTTGAACCCGTGCGACTGGCGCATGAAATACGCGGTCGTCTTCGAGGAGCAGCCGATGCCGCTCATCTTCGCCGCGCGATGCGGCGGCACGTCGAGCTCGTAGAATGCCTGCACGAGCGCCGCCGTCACCGAATCGTGGCCGCAGCCGGCGCAGAGCGTCGACATCGCGCCTTCGTAGTCGCGCTTCGTGAGCCCGAGCGCGTTCGGCTGGAGCGACGGGTGCCTGACGGGTGGCTTCTGGATCGACGTCATGCGACGCGCGCCTCCAGGTGGCGTGTGACCTCGGCGGTCACGAACTCGGCGGTGAGCGGCATTCCGCCGTAGTCGAGCACCGGCGTCATTCGGTCGCGCTCGACGCCCGTCTCGATCGCGAGCAGCGATCGAAGTTGGGCGTCGCGATTCTGCTCGACGACGAAGATCGCCTCGTGCGTGGCGAGAAAGTGGCGCACCGATTCTCCGAACGGGAAGGCCTTGATGCGCATGTAGTCGACGTCGATGCCGTCGGCGGCGAGGGCGTCCCGCGCCTCGAGCATCGCCGCGTGCGTACCGCCCAGCGCGACGAGTCCAACCGATGCCGGTTTGCGATTGCGCTGATGCACCTCGGGCGCTGGCACCGCCTCCTCGGCCATCTTGAGCTTTGTCGCGAGTCGGTCGACAACCTCGCGGTATTCGTCGGCATCCTCGGTGTACGCGGCGTGCTTGTCGTGCCCCGAGCCGCGCACGAAATAGGCGCCCTTCGGATGCACGCCGGGCAGCGTCCGCGCGGCAATCCCGTCGCCGTCGACATCGAGGTAGCGCGAGAAGCGCTCGACCTGCTGGAGAGCCTCGGCGTCGAGCACTTTGCCACGGTCGGGACGATAGGTGTCGTCCCACGTTAGGCGCGGCACCATCCAGTCGTTCATCCCGATGTCGAGATCGGACACGACGAACACCGGCGTCTGGAAGCGCTCGGCGAGATCGAACGCCGTCACCGACATCGTGAAACACTCGCCCGGATTGGCGGGGAACAGCGCAATATGCTTCGTGTCGCCGTGCGAGAGGTAGGCAACCGAGAGGAGGTCCGCCTGCTGCGTGCGCGTCGGCATTCCGGTCGATGGGCCGGTCCGTTGTATGTCGAAAAACACACCGGGTATCTCGGTGTAGTAGGCCAATCCAATGAACTCGCTCATGAGCGAGATTCCCGGTCCCGCGGTCGACGTGAAGGCGCGCGCGCCCGCCCACCCGGCGCCGATGGTGATGCCGGCGGCCGCGAGCTCGTCCTCCGCCTGGAGAATGCAGTAGTTGTTCTGCTGGGTCTCCTTGTCCACCCGATAGCGCTTGCACAGGCCGCTGAACGCTTCCATGAGCGAGGTCGCGGGCGTGATCGGATACCACGCGCCGACGGTGGCGCCGGCGTACAGGCAGCCTAACGCGGCGGCGGTATTGCCGTCGAGGAGCACCTGATCGCGCGTCGCGTTCATCCGCTCGAGGCGAATCGGGAGCGGACAGGTGAAGTGCTTCTTGGTGTAGTCGTGGCCGAGATGGAGCGCGCGGAAGTTCGAGTCGAGGAGCGCGCGCTTCTTCGCGAACTGTTCGCGGATCATCTCGCCGACGACGTCGAGGTCGATATCGAGGAGGGCGACGAGCGCGCCGGTGTAGGCGATGTTCCGCATCAGCGTACGTTCACGGTCTCCGGCGAAGGCGTCGACGCAGAGATTGCCGAAGGGCACGCCGAGGATCGTGATGTCATCGCGCGCCAGCGCGCGGTCGAGCGGCCACGACGAATCGTACAGCAGCCATCCGCCCTGCCTCACGGCGGCGACGTCCTTCGCGTACGTGGCCGGGTTCAGCGCGACGACGAGGTCGACGCGCGCCGGGCGCGCCGTGTAGCCGTCCTTGCTCACCCGGATCTCGTACCACGTCGGCAAACCCTGGATGTTCGACGGGAAGACGTTCTTGCCCGAGACGGGCACGCCCATGCGATAGATCGACTGCATGAGCAGTCCATTCGCGCTGGCCGAGCCGGTGCCGTTGACGGTAGCGATCTTGAAGGCGAAGTCGTTGATCATAGACCTGGTGTCATCCCGAGGAGCGAAGCGACGAGGGATCTGCCTGTGGCGAAGGGTGAACCAGCAGATCCCTCGCTTCGCTCGGGATGAAAATCGAGTTCAACCGGGATGACAAAGTGAGTTCAAGCCGCCGAGACAGGCCGTTGAGAATCCTGCACCAGCGGCGTCGCAACGGGCAACTCTCGCCCGGCATACGGCACCAGCAAATCGAACTTCCTCATGTCCCACGCCGCCGTCGGGCAGCGCTCGGCGCAGAGGCCACAATGGAGGCAGACGTCTTCGTCTTTCACCATCACGCGCTTCGTCTGCGGCAGCGCCGCCGACACGTACACCTCCTGTGACAGATTCGGCGCCGGCGCCGAGAGACGCGTCCGCAAGTCGGACTCCGCGCCGTCGGCGGTGATCGTTAGGCAATTCACCGGGCAGACGTCGACACACGCGTCGCACTCGATGCAGAGATTGGAGGTGAAGTGCGTCTCGATGTCGCAGTTGAGGCAGCGCTCGACCTCGGCGACGGTCTGTTCGGGCGTGAACCCCAACTCGACTTCCACCGAGAGCTTCGCGAAGCGCTTCGTGAGCTCGGCGTGCGTCATCTTCGTCCGCGCCGCCGGGCTGTAATCGTTGCTGTAGCTCCAGGCGTGCATCCCGACTTTCGCGCTTACTAAAGTCATGCCGTACGCCGGCCGCTCGGTGAGCGGGATCCCCTGGCAGTGGTTGTGCATCGAGATCGCCGCCTGGTGTCCGTGCTCCACCGCCCAGATGATGTTCTCCGGACCCCACGCCGCGTCGCCGCCGAAGAATACACCCGGCCGCGTACTGCCGAACGTCGTCTTGTCCACGATCGGCATGTTCTGATCATCGAAGCCGATGCCGGTGTCGCGCTCGATCCAAGGGAACGCGTTCTCCTGACCGATCGCGAGAATCACCGAGTCGCACGGGATCACGACCGTCTCGACGACCTGGCTCTTCTGCTTGCCGTTCTCCTCGAACCAGCGCAGGCGGTCCATCTCCATCCCGATGAGCTTTCCCTTCTCGACGACGAAGCGCTTCGGTGCGTGATTCTCGACGATGGCGACGCCCTCCTCCTCCGCGTCCTCGAGCTCCCACGGCGACGCCTTGAAGTACGGCCGCGAGCGACGCGCGATCACCTTGATGTCCCTGCCGCCCAAACGCCGCGACGTACGACAACAGTCCATCGCCGTGTTGCCGACGCCGATGATGAGCACACGCTCACCAATGCGGTCGATGTGCCCGAAGTGCACGTTCGCCAGCCACTCGATGCCGATGAAGATCTGGTCGGTGTCGTGTCGGCCGGGCAGCTCCAGCTCCTTCCCCTTCGGCGCGCCGCTCCCGACGAACACGGCGTCGTAGCCTTCGTCGAGCAGATCACGCATGCTCGTCACCGGCGTCCCATACCTCACGTCGACGCCCATGTCGAGAATGATTTGCGTTTCCTCATCGAGCACTTCCGCCGGCAGCCGGAAGGACGGGATATTCACCCGCATCAGGCCGCCCGCTTTCCGGTGCCTCTCGTAAATGACGACCTCGTAGCCGAGCGGCATCAGGTCGTTCGCGACGGTGAGCGATGCCGGCCCCGCGCCGACGAGCGCGACGCGCTTGCCGTTCTTCTGCCGCGGAATCGCGGGAAGGAATTCCTGAATGTCGTCCCGCAAATCGGCGGCGACCCGCTTCAGTCGGCAGATCGCAACCGGCTTGCCGTCGACGCGACCGCGCCGGCACGCCGGCTCGCACGGCCGATCGCAGGTTCGTCCAAGAATCCCGGGAAAGACGTTCGACTGCCGATTCAGCAGGTACGACTCCGTGTAGCGCCCCTGCGCAATCAATCGGATGTACTCCGGCACATTCGTGTGCGCGGGACACGCCCATTGGCAATCGACGACCTTGTGATAGTATCGCGGGTTACTGACGTCGGTGGGTGCTCGCTCGCCGCTCATCGGTCGGGGTTGGGGATCGGGGGTAGATGATCGTACCAGGACCAAGCTCAGTCAATCAGCGCTCTCCGTAACCTATTTCGGCGGTACTCCGTACGCCGTACAGTCTACTCCTTGGTACTTGTCGGCGTTCGATAAAAGAATTGGAGCATCGCGTGACCACTCTCCTCCACGACCTCCGCTACGCCGGGAGACTTCTTCGCAAGAGCCCGCTCTTCACCGGCATTGCGATCCTCACTCTGGCCCTGGGCATCGGGATGAACACCGCGGTGTTCTCCGCGATCGACGCGATGCTCCTGCGACCCTTGCCTGGCGTTCCAAACGCGACACGGATCGTGCAGCTCTTTCGGAGCTGGCCCGGAATGCCCTATGGCTCGACGTCGCCCGCCCACTACTTCGACGTACGCGCACGCTCCGCGGACGTCTTCTCCGGCGTGGCTGTCTGGGACTTCGCTCCCGTGAACTTCTCTGCCGGTGGTCGCACCGACCGAATCACGGCCCAGATGGTGTCGGCGAACTTTTTCGCGACGCTCGGAGTCCGCGCCGAGCGCGGTCGCACTTTCACGCCTGACGAGGACACGAAACCGGGCGCGCACCCCATCGTCGTCCTGAGTCATGCAGGCTGGCAGTCGATATTCGCGGGCGATCCGCAGGTCGTCGGCCGCACACTCCTGCTCAACGGCCATCGCTACACGGTCGTTGGCGTCATGCCGGCCGAATTCCGCGGTCCCATTCCGATCGTCGTGCCGGTGCTCTGGGTGCCGCTGATGCAGATGGCGGAAGTGATGCCGAGTGCCGGCCGACGCCTCGACGATCGCGGTAACAACTACCTCAATTGCATCGCGCGGCTTCAGCCGGGTATCACGATCGCGCGCGCGAGCGATCGCATGAAGGCGATCGTCGCGCAGCTTCGTGAGCTGTATCCGGACGAGTACAAGGATTCCGGAATTCTCCTTGTCAGCCAGGCGGACGCCGGGATCCATCCGAGGTTCCACAGCACCCAGGTTGCGCTGTCCACGGTCGTCATGGCGGTGGTTGTGCTGCTTCTTCTCATCGCCTGTGTGAACGTCGCGAATCTGTTTCTCGCGCGAGCCCGCGACCGCAGCCGGGAGATGGCCGTGCGTCT
>DATBHD010000323.1:0-9319 GCA_036557635.1 Gemmatimonadaceae bacterium | reverse complement strand
CGCCGTCGTCTCCGCGGACGTGGCGAGCCCCCGAATCACCTCGACGAGCTGCATCACCGGCACCGGATTCATGAAGTGCATGCCGATCACGAGCTCGGGCCGACGCGTCTTCGCGGCGATCTCGGTGATCGAGATCGAGCTGGTATTCGACGCGAGAATCGCGTCGGGCCGCGCCTGTCGATCGAGGTCGCCGAAAATCTTGAACTTGAGCTCTCGGTTCTCCGTCACCGCTTCGATGACAAGCGATGCGTCGGAGACCGCATCCGTCGACGGCGCCGTCGTGATACGGCCGAGGATTATGTCCTTCTGGTCGGCCGGCAACGAACCTTTCTTGATCTGTCGATCGAGATTCGCCGCGATCGTCGAGCGACCCTTCGCGAGCGCGTCGCTCGAGATGTCGATCATCGTGACGGCGAAACCACTCTGCGCGAAAACGTGGGTGATGCCATTTCCCATCTGACCCGCGCCCAGCACAGCGATCTTCTCAGCTGTCGTCATTCGTCCGGAAGTTCTCGTCGGCGTGAATTGCGTCGCGCATAAAGGTAGACGAGTCCGCCCAACATCCCGAGTCCACTCGCCGCACCACCTTCGGGGCCCCAAACTCCACCGGTCGCCCAGTCGGGACCGGCGTCGACATAACGATAGTCCGGGGACTCGAGCGGGAATCCACTGACCGCCGTGTGAAAGACGACGGCCATCGTCCAATTCCAGGCGAAGTGGGCCATCCACGCCGCGTACAGGCTCTTCGTGGCGATGATCAGGGCGCCGAGAAATATCCCGGCGAGCACGACGAGGGCAACCGACTGGACGCTCGCGCCGGCGTTCCGGATATGAAGAAGCCCGAACACCACGCTCATCGCGATCAGCCCGGTTCGCCAACCAATCGCATCGCGCAGAACGGCGAAGATGTAGCCGCGCGTCGCGAGCTCTTCATAAAACGCAGCCGGCAGGAGGAATATCGAGACGCGGAGCGCGGCGCTCAGCAGCGAGGCGTGCGCGCTGGGACGCGGCGCCAACCATCCAATCGCGATCAGGAGAAGAATCGGGAGCGCGATGGCCAGCGCGCCAAACAGAAAGCCCCGCGCAAGAAGCGCGGGGCGAGCAGCGGCACGGTCGAGCCAGACGTCCGACCATGGGCGACGGTCGACGAAACGCAGGGCGATGGCGTGGCCACCGAGGAACGCGGCGACGATGACCCAACCGTCCGCGGAGACGCGAAGACCCGCGCGCGAGTACAGAAACGCGATGGCGGGTCCGATGAAGAGAGACGCGAAGAGGCCGCAGCAGTACGTCGCGGCGAGAAAAACCAGAATGCGCCAAGGGGCGCGGAGGTGGCCGTCGGCGGCGAACAGCCACGCCCGCGCGTTCAATCTGCGCCGCGCACGCCCGCGGGACGGCGGCCGGCAACCAGTGCGGCGACAAACGCCTTCACCACGTCGAGCAGCGCAAATGGAGTGAGACCGATTGCCACCGCGCGTCTGACACTATGGCTCACGATCGCGAGCTGCGCGACGCCGCCGAGGAGGATGACGACGACGCCCGCGGTGGCCGCCAACCAGCGGCCGATCAGGATCGGCTCTCGTCGCGCGAGCGCTCCGGTGATGAACGCCGCCGCCGGATAGGCGATGAGATAGCCGCCGGTGGGGCCGAAGAAGCGCGCGAGGCCTGGCGCGCCGATCGGCGCGAAGACGGGCAAGCCGACCGCGCCGGCAAGCAGGTACAGCACCATGCTCGCCGCGCCGGCGCTCGGGCCGAGCATCAGGCCGGCGAGCACGACGACGAGCGGCTGGAGCGTGATCGGGACGGGCGTGAGTGGAAGGGGAATCGCGACCTGCGAGGCGGCGGCGAGCGCGATGGCGAAGCCGGCGACACCGACGAGAGTGACGCGGATCCGCGACGGGCGTGCTGGCGTTAAGAGAGTGCTCATCGGAGGGATGGTAGGTTTTAACTATCGCTCAGTCGACGCGCTCGACGCTCAGCGCCACGGCATCGCCGCCGCCGAGACAGAGCGTCGCCAGACCCGTGCGCGCTCCGCGATCGTGCATCGCGTAGAGCAGCGTCGTCAACACGCGCGCGCCGCTGGCGCCGATGGGATGGCCGAGGGCGATCGCGCCGCCGTTCACGTTGACGCGATTCCAATCCCAGCCCAACTCCTGTCCATCGGCGATCGCCTGTGACGCGAACGCCTCGTTCGCTTCGATGAGGTCATAGTCACCGATATGGGTCCCGTTCTTCGCCATCAATCTCCGCACGGCGAGGATCGGCGCGAAGAAGAGATCTTCGGGGTTCGTCGCGCCCGTCGCATAGCCGGTGACGCGCGCGAGGATCGGCAAGCCGTGCGCACGCGCGTACGCCTCGCTGGCGACGACCGTCGCGGCACCGCCGTCGTTCAAGCTCGAGGCGTTGCCGGCGGTCACGGTCAGCTGATCGGGCGCGGCTCCCTGCCGAGGAAACGCCGGACGCAGCTTGGCGAGTGATTCGCGGGTCGTGTCTTTACGCGGGCCTTCGTCGGTGTCGACGACCGTGGGACCCTTGCGCCCAGGCACCGAGACCGGCGCGATCTCCGCGTTGAACTTGCCGCTCTCGATCGCCGCCACGGCGCGACGATGTGACTCGACCGCAAACTCGTCCTGCATGTCGCGCGTGATCTGTGCCTTACGAGCGGTATACTCCGCGTGGCCGCCCATGTGCACGTCGCAGAAGGCACACCACAGTCCGTCCTTGATCATGCCGTCGACCATTTGCTGATCGCCGAGCTTCACGCCGTTGCGCATCCCGTAGACGTAGTATGGCGCGTTGGACATCGACTCCTGCCCACCGGCAACGACGACTTCAGCATCGCCCGCGCGGATCGACTGCGCGGCGAGCATGACGGCCTTGAGTCCGGACCCGCAGACCTTGTTGACGGTGAGGGCGGAGACGCTGGACGGGAGTCCGGCTTTGAGCGCCGCCTGACGAGCGGGCGCCTGTCCGACGCCGCCCTGGATGACGTTGCCCATGATGACTTCGTCGATCTCGTTCGCCGGAACCTTCGCGCGTTCGACGGCCGCGCGAATGGCGGCGGCGCCGAGCTCGGGGGCGGACAAGGTCGAGAGCCCGCCGAGGAACTTACCGATCGGCGTGCGTGCGGCGGCAAGGATTACCGCGGAATGCTTTGTATCGGCCATGAAGTGCAAAATATCGGGTGATGGAAGCGCTGTGAACGGCGGCCTCGTAAACGGCGGATGCCGCGTGAACGGCGGATGCCGCGTGAACGGCGGATGCCGCGTGAACGGCGGATGCCGCGTGAACGGCGGATGCCGCATGAACGGCGGATGCCGCGTGAACGGCGGATGCCGCGTGAACGGCGGATGCCGCGTGAACGGCGGATGCCGCGTGAACGGCGGATGCCGCGTGAACGGCGGCTCGAATAAGGAAGGCGCGCGCTCCGCGCGCGCTAGTCCGAATCCGTTCCGCCGTTTATGCGGTTCCCGCCGCTCACGCGGTATCCGCTGCTCACGCGGTATCCGCTGCTCACGCGGTTGCCGCCGTTCACGCGGTTCCCGCCGCTCACGCGGTATCCGCTGCTCACGCGGTATCCGCTGCTCACGCGGTATCCGCCGCTCACGCGGTATCCGCCGCTCACGCGGTTCCCGCCGCTCACGCGGTTCTCGCCGCTCACGCGGTTCCCGCAGTCATCGCGCGCTCGCTCCCAAGCGCTCGGCTGTCCGCTTCCTTCTTGACTCGCTCAATGAACTCCGCAACGGGCACGATTTCCTGTTTCTTCCCCGCCCCGCGCGCTCTGACGGCAATGGTCCCTGCCTCGGCTTCCCGCTTTCCGACGACGGCCATGTACGGGACCTTCATGACCTCGCCGTCGCGAATGCGATAGTTGAGCGTTTCAGAACGATCGTCGAGCGATGCCCGGAGTCCGGCCGCGCGCATCTGTTCCGCGATCTTCGACGCAACTTCCTTCACGTCGTCCGAAATCGGCAGTACCCGCACCTGCTCGGGCGCGAGCCATACCGGGAACGCGCCGGCGAAGTGCTCGATGAGAATCGCGATGAATCGCTCGAGCGAGCCGCTCACGGCGCGGTGAATCACCACCGGACGGTGCTCGGCGTTGTCTTCCCCGACGTAGAGCAGGTTGAAACGCTCCGGCGCGTTGTAGTCGAGCTGAATCGTGCCGAGCTGCCAGGCGCGGCCGAGCGAATCGGTGACGTCGAAATCAATCTTGGGGCCGTAAAACGCGCCGTCGCCCGGCTTGAGCTCGTACGCGGCGCCCGTCGCGTCGAGCGCGGCCTTGAGCGCGCCCTCGGCGCGATCCCAGAGCGCGTCGTCGCCGATCCGGACCGGCGGACGGGTGGCGAACCGCACCTGCGCCTCGAGCCCGAAGGTCTCGTAGTAGGCGAGGATGAAATCCATCAGGAACTTGACCTCCTGCTCGATCTGATCCTCGCGCAGGAAGACATGGCAGTCGTCCTGCTGGAACTGCCTAACGCGAGTGAGCCCGGACAGCGCCCCCGTCACCTCGTTCCGGTGGAGCACGTCGAAGGTCACGAATCGTTTGGGGAGCTCGCGGTAAGAATGCCGCTTCGCCAGGTAGAGCACGTAGTGCGAGGGACAGTTCATCGGCTTGAGCGACATGTCGTGCTCATTCGTCTCCTTGTCGAGAATGAGGAACATGTTCTCGCGATACTTGCCCCAGTGGCCGGACTGCTCCCACAGCGCCTTGTGGTAGATGAGCGGAGTTTTGATTTCTTGAAACTGTCCCCGCTGCCGTTCGCGAATGAAGTCGACGAGCGTGTTGTAGAGGAAAGTGCCGCGCTCGGTCCAGAAGGTGGCGCCGGGCGAGACGGGGCTCATGAGGAAGAGATCGAGCTCGCGACCGAGCTTGCGATGGTCGCGCCGCTTCGCTTCCTCGATGCGGAAGAGATAGGCGTCGAGGTCGTCCTGCTTCCACCAGGCGGTGCCGTAGATCCGCTGTAGCTGCTGCCGCCTCTCGTCCCCGCGCCAGTAGGCCGACGCCACCGACGTCAGCTTGATCGCCTTCACGTAGGACGTATCGGGCACGTGAGGCCCGCGACAGAGGTCGACGAACGGTCCGTCGGTGTAGGTCGAGATCACTTCGCCATCACCCAGCTCGCTCAGGCGCTCGAGCTTGAGCGGATCATCAACAAACACCTTCTCCGCGTCACGCCGCGACACCTCGGCGCGCACGAACGGAAGCTTCTCCGACGCGACCTTCCGCATCTCCGCTTCGAACGCGGCGAGATCCTCGGGTGTGAACGGCTTGTCGACCTCGAAGTCGTAGTAGAATCCGTCCTCGATCGCCGGACCGAAACCGATCTTCGCTTCGGGGCGAATTCTGCGGACCGCGGTCGCCAGCACGTGCGCCGCGGAGTGGCGGAGCACGTCGAGCGAGCGCGGATCCTTTCGCGTCAACACGCGAAAAGATCCGCCCGATCTCAACGGCGTCACGAGATCTTGAATCTGCCCATCGACTTCGACGGCGATTGCATCGTTCAGCAGCCGCTCACCGATCGACCGAACGACTTCACTCGGCAAGGCGCCCCGCGCGACGGTGCGCGTCGCCCCGTCAGGCAGCACGAGAGTGATTTGGCTGTCGCTCTGTTCGGGAGTGGGAGATTGAGGTCGATCGATCATGTGAGTGGTGGCTAACGGCAACGAGGCGTCGCCGCGGCGACGCCTCGTGGGCAGTGCGGCGAATGCGGGACGCTAGAGCAATGGCGTGATCAGCCGCGTGTAGCGAAAAAAGAGCACGAGGCCGACGATCAGCACGATGGCCACGGTAGCCCATAACACGACGCGAATGATCCCCGCGCGATCGGCTTTCGCGGAAGCGGAGCTCTCGAGTTGTGAGTCTGCCATCGGACGGGTCAGCGCTGTGAGATGATATCGGTAGGTGGCCTTCTTTTTGCACGCGAATTCGCCATACCGCTGCGCGTAAGTTATCCTTCGCTAACTACCTCCGCCACAGGGGACACCTGACGATGTCGCCATTCCGCTATCGCGATGAAGAGTCGTCAACCGGAACGATCGTCGGCGTGCTCGTTGGCGCCCTCGCGGGTTTCGCGGCTGGTATGTTCGTCGCCCAGCGTGTTGGTGGATTTGGCGGACTCACCTCGAAGATTCGTAAACGTGCCGGCAGTCGCTTCGGACGCGCCGAAGCGCGCGAGGTCGAGGACGACGAAGAGCTCGAGGAGTATGAAGAAGACGAGCTCGAAGCCGAGGAAGAGTACGACGAGTCCCTCGAAACGCGCGTCCTCGAGGCGTTCCGCAACGATCCAATCCTGAGCGAACGCGCGATCGACATCGGTTCCATCGGCGATGGAATCATCGAGCTCGCCGGTTGGGTGGAGTCGGACGATGAGGCGGAGCACGCGGTGACCCTCGCGCGCGGCGTTCCCGACGTCGACACGGTCGTGAATCGCATTTCGATCGGAGACGAGGAACGGCGTCTCCGAGAGACGTCGCGTCGGGTCGAGGAAGGTGATCCGTCGTTGACGGAGACGCGCTGGGAGGGCGGCACCGTCGGCACGGGACGGCGTCGTCAGGGAACGTCACGCGAGCCGGATCGGCACGCGGATCCAAAGGTCGAGCTCGAGGAGCGCTGGCGGAGCGCGGAGGCCGAGATGCGCAACGCAGCCGACGACACGGAAGGCGTGGCGGAGCGGCGTCGCATGGCGGCCAAGCGAAGCGCGCGCGGCGACCGGACCGGTGGCGCACCGGTCGCGCCCACGGGTGTACCGAAGGCGGATCATGTAGCGCAGCCGCGCGATGTCGACGTACGCAGCGCGCGCGTCGACGCGGCCCGCGAGACTGGCGGCGAACGCACGGACTTTGGCGACACGGGTCGCCTGTAGCAGTTCCGCGTTTCTCCTCCGACCACTCGGCGAGCCGCAGCGATGCGGCTCGTTTAATTTTCGCTGGCGCGAAAATCAAACGATCGCTCGCGCGGGACGCGCAACCAGTCTGGCGAGACCGACAAAGGAGATCGGATTCTCCGTTTGATTCGTTTCATCCGTGGCATCCGTATCACCCATCGTCGGAATGGCTTGGAGGATGCTCGCACAATCCAGCTGCCTGGAATTCCGCGATGATCCCTTATTTCGAGTCGCTCGTGCTCCGCGCTTGCTCCTGGCGCTTGCTCCTGGTCCTTGCACCTCATGTCTGAACTACCCGATCGATACGACCCCGCCACAACCGAGCCGGAAGTCTACGCCGAGTGGCTGAAGCACGAGTGCTTCGCCGCCGACGCCGCGCGTTCGACGCGCGTCGGTGGCGATCGCGCGCCATACACCATCGTGATGCCACCGCCTAACGTGACCGGTATCCTGCACGTCGGTCACGGCCTGAACAACACCGTTCAGGATGTGCTCATTCGCTGGGCCCGCATGCGCGGCACCGAAGCGCTGTGGGTGCCCGGCACCGACCACGCTGGCATCGCGACACAGAATGTCGTCGAGCGAGTGATCGCCCAGGAAGGAAAGACGCGCTTCGACCTCGGCCGCGAAGCATTCGTGCGCCGCACGGTGACGTTCGTCGAGGAGAAGGGCGGCGTGATCCTCAAACAGCTGCGCGCGATCGGTGCGTCCGCCGACTGGAATCGGACGGCCTACACGCTGTCGCCGGAGCTGTCGCGCGCGGTGCGCGAGTCGTTCGTGCGCCTCTACGAGCGCGGCCTGATCTACAAGGGGCATCGGGTGATTCACTGGTGCCCGCGCTGCCTCACGTCGCTGAGCGACGAGGAAGCGGAGTTCCAGGACGAAACAGGCTCGCTCTATCACATCGCGTATCCGCTCTCGGACGACGCGTCGCGGCGTGTCGTGATCGCGACGACGAGGCCCGAGACGATGCTGGCCGACGTCGCGGTGGCGGTGAACCCGAAGGACGAGCGGTATCGCGCGCTGATCGGCAAGACCGTGCGGCTGCCGATCGTGCACGTCGACATTCCGATCATCGCCGATGAATACGCCGATCCGGAGTTCGGGACCGGCGTCGTTAAGATCACGCCGGCGCACGACGCGAATGATTTCGAGGTGGGCCGGCGACACCGGTTGCCCTCGCCCGTCGTGATCGACGAGACCGGTGCGATGCGCGAGGAGCGCGACGCGGAAGGTCGCGTGCCAACCGCGCTGCGTGGGGTGGATCGCTTCACGGCGCGGGAGCGGATCGTCGAGCTGTTGCGCGCCGAAGGCGCGCTCGCGCGCGTCGAGACGCACCAGCATGCCGTTAGGCACTGCTATCGCTGCGATACGGTGGTCGAGCCGCGGCTCTCCGATCAATGGTTCGTGAAGATGGGCCCACTCGCGCAGCCGGCGCTCGCGGCGGTGCGCCAGGGCGCGATTCGCATCCTGCCCGAACGATGGGAAGCGGTCTACGTGAATTGGCTCGAGAACATCCGGGACTGGAACATCTCGCGGCAGCTGTGGTGGGGGCATCGCATCCCCGTCTGGTACTGCGACGACTGCGATCCGCCGCGGAACGTGATCGTGAGTCGCGAGGACGTGGCCCGCTGTCCCCATTGCGAGGGCCCGATTCGCCAGGACGAAGACGTGCTCGATACCTGGTTCTCGTCGTGGCTCTGGCCGATGTCGACGCTCGGATGGCCTAACGAGCAGGCGCGCGATCTCGCCGCGTTCTATCCGACCGACGTGCTCGTCACCGCGCCGGAGATTCTCTTCTTCTGGGTCGCGCGAATGATCATGGCCGGCTACGCGTTTCTCGGACGCGCGCCGTATCACTCCGTCTACCTGCACGGCACGGCCCGCGACACGCTCCATCGCCGGATGTCGAAGTCGCTCGGCAACGGCGTCGACCCGTTGGATGTCGTCGCGCTCTACGGCGCCGACGCCTTCCGCTGGACGTTGATCGCCGGCCTCGGACTCGGTGCCGATGTGATCCTCGATCCGGCCGACCTCGAGAAGTCATTTTCCCCCGGCCGGAACTTCGCCACGAAGCTCTGGAACATCGGTCGCTTCCTGCTGTCCAACCTCGGCGACGCGCCCGTCCGACCGCTGTCCGAGCTCGATCCACGCCAGTTCGCGCTCGCCGATGCCTGGGTGCTCGAGCGCTTCGATACGGCGGTGGCGGAATGCGACGCGGCATTGGGCCCGCTGCAGCCGACCAAACCCTCCGACGGCGTGGACGGCCGCGTGTGGCGCGACGACGAGCGTTTCGCCGGGCTGCGACTGAACGAGTACGCCGAGTCGGCGCGACGCTTCGTGTGGAACGAGCTCGCCGACTGGTATCTCGAATCGGTGAAGGGGCGGCTCGCTCCCGACGCCGAGCCTAACGATCGCGAAGTGGCCCGGTC
>DATBHD010000322.1:0-25634 GCA_036557635.1 Gemmatimonadaceae bacterium | reverse complement strand
GAACTTCTGATGTGATTTCACGGTGTCGGGACTGACACCGATGACGGTCGCATGTAGTCCCTCGAACCGAGGGAAGGCGTCGCGAAATTCGCTCGCCTCGAGGGTTCAGCCAGGTGTGTCGTCCTTCGGATAGAAATAGAGCACCAGCCACTGACCGCGCAGCGACGCGAGCGACAGTGTCGTGTCGGCGTCGGTCGTGGCGGTGAAGGCTGGGGCGCGGTCTCCTTCTTTCAACATCGTATTAGTCTCGAGTGAGCAGCGTGACGTGTCGCGGTGCGAATGTCCAAGCTCAGTCCCTGGTCAGCCGACGTCTTCACCACCCAGCAACGCCGCCATAACAGCCTTCTGAACATGGAGGCGGTTCTCGGCTTCGTCCCACACGCGGCTCTGCGGTCCGTCGATCACGTCCGGCGCCACCTCTTCGCCACGATGCGCCGGAAGGCAGTGCAGGAAAATGGCCTCTTTCGACGCGCGCTTCATCAGCTTCGCGTTCACCGTGTAGTTGGCGAACGCGCGGGCGCGCTCCTTCTGTTCGTCTTCCTGACCCATCGACGCCCAGACGTCGGTGGTGACGACGTCGGCGCCGTCGGCGGCCTCCATCGGATCGCGCACGACCCGCACCGTGGCCTTCTTCAGAGCGCGCGCCAGCAAGTGATCGGCGGGCTCGTAGCCTTCGGGACACGCGAGCGTGAGATCGAAGCCGAAGACGTACGCGGCATTGATCCACGAGTTCGCCATGTTGTTCCCGTCGCCGATCCATGCGTAGCGAAGGCCTTCGACGGCGCCGAGCTGCTGCCTAACGGTGAGCAGGTCGGCGAGCACCTGGCAGGGATGAACGAGGTCGGTGAGCCCGTTGATCACCGGCACCGACGCGTATTTCGCGAGCTCCTCGATATCCTGATGCGCGAAAGTGCGAATCATGATGCCGTCGACGTATCGCGACAGCACGCGCGCCGTGTCGGCGATCGGCTCGCCACGGCCGAGCTGGACGTCGCGCGGCGACAGAAACAGCGCGTGACCGCCGAGCTGATACGTGCCGACCTCGAACGACACGCGCGTCCGCGTCGACGACTTCATGAAGATCATCGCGAGCGACTTCCCCTCCAACGGCCGCTTCTTGTACTTCCCCGCTTTCATTCGGTCGGCGATGTCGAACAGGGTCGTGATTTCGTCGCGCGTGAAGTCGGGGATCTGGAGAAAGTCGCGTTCCATGTGCGTTGTGCGTGGTGCGTTGCGCGTCAACAACGAAGCGGAAAACTAGCCAACTCTGGCAACAATCCAGAGGTCAGGCGGTCTGCAAGAAGTAGTCGCTGTCTCCTTCCTCGACAGGGCCCGCGAAGTGGCGGCCAGCACGTGAGTTAGGATGTTTCCCCAACTGGGCCTGGGCGTTGCCTTATAGAGGGCCAAACTGAAAGACTCTCACTCGATACTAGCACACCCGTCGCAAGGCGGGGCCGCAAAGCCAGGAGCGTCGAAGGGCGAAAGCCCGACGAGGTCGTCCGGTTGCCGAAGGTGAGCCGAGCCGCGCGATGGCTCGGTCGATCGCAAGACGTCGACCCCCACGCGCGCCTAGACCTCCAAGGCATCCACGCTGAGCGGCGAGCTTCACGACTAAAGCGAGATGCCTTTCGTGTTTCTCACTCGACTCGCCGCGATGGCGCGGGGGGAGGTCAGGATGTTTCACCTCAAAGATGATCGCACGACGAATGTGTTTGCCGATCTCGAGGCGCAGCTGCGAGCGTTAGGCGCGAGCGGCGTTCGCCTCGCCGAAGCAACGATCTCGCTTCGCGCGTCGGCACGAATGTTTGCCGTGGTGTCGACCCGTCTGCGCGCACGTACGGCACAGCGTCGTCTCACCCGGCGAGGGTTGAAGTTGGTGTAGGAGAGGGTCCCTGGGGAGGGATCAGGCGCAGCGGTTGAGGGGCCGCTGCCGCCGCTGACGGTCCGGCGAGTTACTCGTCGGGCCGTTCAGTTTCTACAGGATCCACTTGCGCAGATCCTCATCCTCCGCGATCGACTTGAGGCGGTCGCGAACCATCGCCGGGTCGACGACGATGCGCGCCGATGTGCCGTCGGGCAGCTCGTACAGCACTTCCTCGAGCAGTGTCGTCATCACCGTGTGCAGACGACGCGCGCCGATGTTCTCCATCCGCTCGTTCACCTGCGCCGCGATGCGCGCGATCTCGCGAATACCGTCGTCGGTGAAGTCGAGCGACGCACCGTCCGCAACGACAAGAGCAGCGTACTGCTTCGTGAGCGCGTTCTCCGGCTCGGTCATGATGCGAACGAAATCTTTCTCGGTGAGCGGCTTCAACTCGACGCGGATCGGGAATCGGCCCTGCAGTTCAGGAATCAGATCGCTTGGCTTCGAGACGTGAAATGCGCCGGCCGCGATGAAGAGGACGTGGTCTGTCTTCACCATCCCATATTTCGTCTGGACGTTCGATCCCTCGACGATCGGCAACAGGTCCCGCTGCACGCCTTCGCGCGAAACGTCCGGTCCACCCATCTGCGAGCGCTCGCCGGCGATCTTGTCGATCTCATCGAGAAATATGATCCCCAGCTTCTCGACGCGTTCCAGCGCATCCGAGGTGACGTCCTCCAAATCGATGAGCTTTTCGAGCTCCTGCTCGAAAAGCACGCGCCGCGCTTCGCTCACCTTCACGGTTCGCTTCTTGGTGCGCTTCGGCAGCATCCCCTGGAGCATTTCCGTGAAGTTCTCCATCCCTTCCGGTGCGCCCTGCGAGGCGAACATGTCGAACATGGGACCGGTCGCCGGCACTTCGACCTCGACCTCCCGGGTCTCGAGCTGCCCGTCGACGAGGAGTTGGCGCATCTTCTCACGCGTTCGCTGGTAGCGATCGGTCGCCGGGTCGGCGCGCTCCTTCGTCACCGCGCCACTCCCCGATACGACGAACACGCCTAACGTGTCACTCTCTTCGCCACCATTCGACTCCGTCGTCTCTTTTCGCGCTCCGCCGTCGCCGGTCTTGGGCGGCGGCGGAAGCAGAAGGTCGAGCAAACGCTCATCGACGCGCTCGTTCGCGAGGTCCTCGACCTCCGACTCGCGTTCGCCCCGCACCATGTCGATCGCGCTCTCGACGAGATCCCGCACCATCCCCTCGACGTCGCGACCGACGTAGCCGACTTCGGTGAACTTCGATGCCTCGACCTTGATGAACGGCGCACCCGCCAGCTTCGCGAGGCGACGGGCGATTTCCGTCTTTCCCACTCCCGTGGGGCCGATGAGGATGATGTTGTTCGGGCTGATCTCTTCTCGGATCGACTCCGGCGCGCGCTGGCGCCGCCAACGATTGCGCAGCGCGATCGCGACCGCCTTCTTCGCGTCCGCCTGCCCGACGATATACCGATCGAGCTCGGATACGATCTGCTTTGGCGTCAGATCGGCGAGTCGCGCGAGAGTCTGTTCGGTGCGATTACTGGGCATGAAGAAAGGGGCCCCTCACGCTTCCAAGATCGTGACATTCGTATTCGTATACACACAAATCTCACCGGCGATTCGCAGGCTTCGCTCCACGACCTGTTTCGGCTCCAGATCAGTGTTCGCGATGAGCGCGCGCGCCGCCGCAAGAGCGTATGGGCCCCCGGAGCCAATTGCCAGCACACCGTCGTCCGGCTCGATCAATTCCCCGGTCCCCGAGATCACGAAGCCGTGATCCTTGTCGACGACGACGAGCAACGCCTCGAGACGTCGGAGTACACGATCGCTGCGCCAGTCCTTCGCCAACTCCACGGCCGCGCGAGGCATGTTCTCCGGATAGCGCTCGAGCTTCTCCTCGAACTTCTCGAAGAGCCGCATGCCGTCGGCCGCGGAGCCGGCAAACCCGGCCAGGATACGCCCGTTGCGCAGGGCTCGCACCTTTTGCGCATTGGCTTTCATCACCGTCTCGCCGACGGTGACCTGTCCGTCGCCTCCCAGGGCGACCTTCCCGTTCCGTCGCACGGCAACGATGGTCGTCGCGCGAATGCGCGGCAGCATCTCTGTCATGCTGCGGAAGATAAGGCAGGCGGTAAGGACCGGGGCTAGGGACTCGGCGGGGCCGACGGGAAATCCGGGCGTCGCGATTTACGGTCACCCTCGCGCGGGGTTGCTCGACGCTCCGCGCCACCCCATGCGGCGTCGCTCCCCCGTCCACCGGAATTAGCCGCCTCGGCGGACGGAGTCGCGTCTGCCACAGCGCTGGAAGTCGCGTCCATGCCCTGCTGGGACGGCTCGCGGCGGCGGAGCGGGCCACGATTCACGAGCAGGGCGCGAACATATCTTCGATTGAGCGCCGCCCCGGCGATGAGGAACAGCGCTCCAATGATGACGACGAGAACCGAGTAGCTCCAACTGTCTCGTCCAATGAAGGCGGAGGCGAGAGCGAGAACGCCGATGCCGATCATCGCCTCGCCATGTCGATGGCGCTCGACACGCGGGCGTCGCCGGCGCTCCCGTGAGAACACGATCGCATCCGGCGTCCATGCGTCGAACATGAGTCCGATGCCGACGAGAGCGACGAGGATGCCGATGATGAGAGGAAAGGTCTCGACGCGCACCAGAAAGTGGCCGAAGAGGAGGACGACGATCAACGTGCTCGTCCATCCAATGCACTCCCCGGGCCGGAAATGCTGAGCTGAGCCGTAACGCTCCGCGGTGGCGCTCCGCGCTCTACGCCCTCGGGTGCGACTTCTGATACACCTGCTTGAGGCGCTCGACGGACGTGTGGGTGTAGATCTGCGTCGTCGAGATGGACGAGTGGCCGAGGAGCTCTTGAACGGCGCGCAGGTCGGCGCCGGCATCGAGTAGATGCGTCGCGAAGGTGTGCCGAAGGGAATGAACGCTGAGGCCAGCCTCTTCGTCGATCTCCCTGAGAAACGCGGTCACTGCTTTCTGCACCGCGCGAACGCCAATTCGGCGACCCGCGCGGCTGAGAAAAACAGCCATGCGGTCGCCGCGAGCGCTCCCCATCCCGCTCAGCAGCTCGTTTCGCTTGGCTTCGTAGTTTCGGAGCGCGAGCGTCGCGGTATCACCGATGGGAATGATCCGTTCCTTTCGACCCTTTCCTCGAACCTTCACCTGTTGTGACACGAGATCGAGGTCGGTACGACTCAGCCCCTGCAGCTCGGAGAGGCGCATTCCGGTCGAGTAGAAGAGCTCGAGGATGGCGAGGTTGCGCACGTCCACGAAGCCGCCTTCCCACGCGCGCACCTCGGCCGCCTGAAAGAGCAGGTCGATCTGCGCGCGGTCCAGGTAGCCGGGGAGGTACCGCTCCAGCCGCGGCGCGCCGACGGCGCGCGCCGGGTTGGCGTCGACCAGCTCGTTGCGGTGCAGGTAGCGGTAGAAGCTCCGCACCGCCGACAGCGTGCGCGTCATTGAGCGTTTGCTCAACCCGCGGCGCGACAGGCGACCGAGAAAGCCGCGCATCGCCAGCCGATCGACGCCCTGCCAGCTCCAAGACGCCGCGCCGTAGTAGCCGCCGAGGAACTCGCACAGCTCGCGCAGGTCGCGCGCGTAGGCCTTCACCGTGTTCGGCGAGACATCGCGCTCCTTGGCCAGATGCGTGAGGAAATCGGCGATCGCGTCCGGGAGCGGAGCTCGTGCGTCCGCCGACTCGTTGGCCGGTTTGCCGTCCTCTGTTCGCGCCGGAGAGCGTTTGCTCATGGCGCGTGCGCGTGCTCCTCGCGGGCCGCCGCGTCCTCGACGGCGGCCTCATCGATCCATGCACGCATGTCGGCCAGCGCGCGCGCGGCGAGCTGCTCACGCTTGACGCGCTTGTCGCGCACCGGTCGCTCGAGCTCATCGACGAGACCGAAGTTGGCGTTCATCGGCTGGAAGTAGCGCGGGTCCGCGTCCCGGAGATAGCGGTAGAGCGCGCCGATCATGGTCGTCGGCGGCGGCAGGCGCGGGGCGAGGCCATTGAGTAAACGCGAAAGATTGATCCCGGCGAGGAGTCCCGTTGCCGAGCTCTCGGTGTAGCCTTCGACCCCCGTCAACTGCCCGGCGAAGAGTGTCGTCGGTCGGTCGCGCAGCGCGAGGTACGGCGAGAGCGCCGCCGGCGAATTGATGTACGAGTTGCGGTGGATGGACCCATAGCGCAGGAACTCGGCCTTCTCCAAGCCGGGAATCATGCGAAACACCCGCTGCTGCTCGGGATAGCGCAGGCGCGTCTGAAAGCCGACGAGGTTCCACATGCGGCCGGCGCGATCCTCGCGTCGCAACTGGACGACGGCGTACGGCTGCTGGCCGGTGCGGGGATCGCGCAGCCCGACGGGCTTCATGGGACCGAAGCGCAGCGTGTCCCGTCCACGACGCGCCATCTCCTCGAGCGGCATGCATCCCTCGAAGTAGGGGATCGCGTCGAAGTCGTGCGCGGTTGCCTGGTCGGCGTGGAGCGCGGCGTCGAGGAAGGCATCGTACTGCTCGCGCGACATGGGACAATTCAGGTACGCGCCCCCCTCCTCACCGTCCGCGTCGTTGCCGTTAGGCATCGTCTCCTTGCCATAGCGCGACGCGCGGAAGGTGACGGTTTCGTCGATCGAGTCTCCGGCGACGATCGGCGCGATGGCGTCGTAGAATGCCAGCGACTCGACGCCGAGCATTCCGGCGATCGCGCGCGCGAGGGTGTCGGAGGTCAACGGCCCTGTCGCGACGACGCCCGCCTCCGGCAGCGCGGTGACCTCGTCGCGCGCGAGACGGACGCGCGGGTGCGCCGTTAGGCGCTCGTGTACGGCGCGCGAAAACAGGTCGCGGTCCACGGCGAGCGCGGTGCCGCCGGGCACGCGCGCCGCGTCGGCCGCGTCGAGAATGAGCGAGCCGAGAAGACGCATCTCCGCCTTGAGCAGCCCATGCGCGTTGCTCGTCTCCGTGCTCTTGAACGTGTTGGAGCACACGAGCTCGGCGAGTCGATCCGTCTTGTGCGCCGGTGTCGGACGACTCGGCCGCATCTCGTGGACGACGACGTCGTGTCCCCGCTCGGCGAGCTGCCACGCGGCCTCGCTGCCAGCGAGTCCTCCGCCGACGATCTGAATCGGTTCGCGCATCGGTCTCAATGTAGCCCGAAAAACGAGTGGTTGACTATCGCAAATCGCGAGGAAGTCTCGCGAGTTGCGAATTTCTCGCCGCGCAACGTGAGCCGCAACACGCGAAAAACGTGGTGTGTGCGCCATCGCTTCGGACAGGGCCTTCCGAACGATTCCGAAATCCTGACCGCAATTTCGCAACGTGCGATGGGTTCTGGCATCGGGAATGGTGTTTGCCTAACTATGGCGCGCGGAACGCTCGATCGTCAGGGCGCCCGTGCGGCGCTGAGCCCTCATCCATCAGCGCCGAGAAATCACGCTTACGATCCCCAAAGGACCTTCATGCTCGTGTCGACGCTGGTACGGCGAGGTACCGCTTTGCTCACGGTCCTTGTGGCCGCGAACGCATGCTCGGACGCGATCAGCGCGCCGCGGGCCAAGGAGCGGCCCGGATTCGACATTCAGGCGTTGCGCCCCGAGGACAGCCGCTTCGCCTGGGATGGCCCCGGTGCGACGAATCGAGGAAGCGGCGACCGAGTGGCGACATTCACGGTCGATCCGAATGTCTCACGCTCATACACGTTCGGGCCACACTGGATCTACTTCCCCGCACAATCGATTTGTGACCCGGCGACGTCGGGGTACGGCATCACGCTCTGGGACGTGCCCTGTGCGCGCCTCAGCCATCCAATTGAGGTCACGGTAAACTGGTCGAACAGGAGCGGCTATACGGTCGCGACATTCAAGCCGCAGCTTCGCTTCGTGCCCGCGGCCGCGAATAGCGTGAACCACTGGGTCATCCTGTCGCTGCATAACGTCAAGAAGCTGCATGAGCTGAACCTCTACGACATTCTGTACAACGGCGGTGACGGCTGGATCGACGAATCGCTCACCGATCCAACGTTGCATGCCTGGCTCGATCCTCTGCACAACTCCGTCGTGCGTCGCATCAAGCATTTCAGTGGCTACATGGTCGCGGCGGCGAATTCGGACATGGGAGGTTTCGGCGATGCTTCCTTTTGAGCTTCTGCCGATCGAGAGCAGCAACCGCTTGCTGCAGCTCCCGGCCCCCGGGTCTCAGATCGAGAAGCGTCCCGCGGCGCCCAACCCGTCGTCAGGCTACATCATCGCCGTCGGCTAGTTCACAATTCATATTGAACGAAAACAACGAAGCGTCGATGGACGAGTCCATCGACGCTTCGTGTTTCTCCGGAACGGATCAGCGCCTAGCCAGCGAGTGCTTCGGCGGAATCTTCCTTTTGCGGCACGTCCCATTCGTTGCCGCACTTCAAGCATTTGCGGTATTCGCCGCGTGCCTTGGTGAACTTCACCTCCGCGCCGAGGTATCCGCACTCCGGACACTTCTCGGCGACCGGCTTGTTCCAGACGACGAAGTCGCAGTTCTCGTTCGAGCACGCGTAGAACGCGGTGCCTCGCTTGCGCGAGCGCCGTTCCACGAGCTCGCCGCCGTCCTTCGGGCAGAATACGCCGGTCGGCATCGATCGCGTTCCTCGGCACTTCGGGAACGTGCTGCAACCGAGGAACTGCCCGCTGCGCCCCTGCCGGATGACCATCGGCGCGCCACAGAGATGACACTTGTATTCGGTCATGACCGGCTTCGCGCGCTCGCCCTTGAGAGGGCGAGTGTACTTGCACTTTTTCGGATGATTCTCGCAAGCGAGGAAGGGCCCGAAGAAGCCGCCGCGCGGCTCCAACTTGCCCCCGCACTCCGGGCAACGAAGCTGGGCGACTTCGGAGAGGTCGTGCGCGGCCGCGATGAGCGCGCCCGCGTCGACCTTGTTGAGTGACTTCTCAAACGGCTTGTAGAAGTCGCGCAGCACGCGCTGCCACTCGAGCTCCCCGCCCTCGATCTTGTCCAGCTCCTCCTCCATTTCGGAGGTGAAGCTGACGTTGAAGATGTCGGGAAACTGCTTGACCATGACCTTCTCCACGGTCTCGCCAAGCTCCGTCGGGAAGAAGCGCCGCTGCTGCAGCTCGACGTAGCGCCGGTCGGCGAGCACCGAAATGATCGACGCGTACGTCGACGGGCGGCCGATGCCGAGGCGTTCGAGCTCCTTCACGAGGCTCGCCTCCGAGTATCGCGGCGGAGGCTCGGTGAAATGCTGCGTCGGTGTAATGCCCCTGCACGGAACGCTCTCGCCGACGGCGACAACCGGCAGCGCCTGCTCGTCCTCGAGAGCCTTGTGCTCGCCTTCCTCGTGCGCCTCGCGATAGAGCGCCAGATAACCCTGGAACTTCACGATCGAGCCCGTCGCGCGGAACAGATAGCTGCGCCGGCCGATGTCCGGCTGCCGCGCCGCCGGAATGTCGAAGTCGACGGTCGTCGTGTCGAATACCGCCGGCGCCATCTGCGACGACATGAAGCGCTGCCAGATCAGTTGATAAAGTTTGAACTGGTCGGGAGTGAGGTACCGCTTGATGAGCTCCGGTCGACGCGACGGATCGGTCGGCCGAATGCTCTCGTGTGCGTCTTGCGCGTTCGCTTTGTTCTTTCCGTACAGCTGCGGACCCGGGGCAAGAAACTCATTGCCGAACAGCGTGCGCAGATAGTCGCGCGCCTGGCTTGCGGCAATCTCGGCGACGCGCGTCGAGTCCGTGCGCATATAGGTAATGAGACCCACCGCGCCTTCGTCGCCGACCTCGACTCCTTCATAGAGATCCTGCGCCACGCGCATCGTACGCTTGGAGCCGAAGGAGAGCTTTTTCGCCGCCTCCTGCTGCAGCGTCGATGTCGTGAATGGCGCCGCCGGATTCTTGCGACGCTCGCGGCGCTTCACGTCCGTGACCGTGAACGACTTCTTGCCTTTCAGATCGGCAAGAATGCGGTCGGCCTCCGCCTTGTTGGGGATCTCCGGCTTCTTGCCGTCGATGTGATGCAGCTTTGCGGTGAACTGCTGCTTGTCTTTCTCGAGGAGCGCCTCGACGGTCCAGTACTCGACTGGCTTGAACGCGCGAATCTCGCGCTCACGCTCCACGATCAACCGCAGCGCGACCGTTTGTACGCGGCCCGCGGAGAGACCTTTCTTGACGGTCTTCCATAGTACGGGGCTCGCCTTGTAACCGACGAGGCGGTCGAGCACACGTCTCGCCTGCTGCGCTTCGACCTTCTTTTCGTCGATCGAGCCGGCCTGCTCGATGGCGTTGCGCACGGCGTCGCGCGTGATCTCGTGAAAGAGCACGCGCTTGATCGGAACGCTGATCGCGCCGCGCTTCGGCTTGATCTGGAACGCGACGTGCGCGGCAATCGCCTCGCCCTCGCGATCCGGGTCGGTCGCGATGAAGACCTCGCGCGAATCCTTCGCCGCGCTCTTCAGCTCCGCGATCGTCTTCTCCTTGCCGGGAATGGGAATGAGCTCCGGCTCGAATCCCTTCTCGATATCGATGCCGAGCTTCTTCTCCGGCAGGTCCATGATGTGGCCCACCGTCGCGCGAACGCGATACCCTCGGCCGAGGTACTTGCCGATGGTCTTCGCCTTGGCAGGCGATTCGACGATGACGAGCGATTGAGATCCAGCCGGCGCTGGCGAAAGCTCGTCATCATGCACTTCGGTCGCGACGTGCCGGCCACTGGCTCTCTTTCGAGATGCCGAGCCGGTCGCCTTGCGTGCCGAGGTGCGGGTTCTGGTGCCGGATTTCCGTGCAGCCATTCTGGGCAGCCTTGGTGGTGTGTCAGAAATGATGCTCTGCTAGTGAACCGTCTGGTTGTCGCCCCCCGCCGTGTGATCCTCGTAACCAGCGCCTTCCATGAGAGAACGCAAATCATCGAGTGCGATGCGGCCGTCGATCTGGGCCAGTGCACGCTCGATGATGTGCTCGAGGTCCGCGGCGCTCAATGCGCCACTACCATTTAATGCGAGAAGATGGCCCCACGCCTCCGGTGCGAAGCGGCCGCGCTCGTGTGGACCGAGGACTCTAAAATTCAAGGCACGAAAGCGTTATTGGCCCAAAAGCCAGGGAAACATAGACACTCGCGACAAGTGGACTCCGCCCAAAATACTCCGGCGGTAGCCATTCTCGCGCACAATGATCGGCGCCGACGGCTCAGCGCGTACCCAGCGCCAGAGACGAAACTCTCTTGATAACCTCTTCGACGCCAAGAAGTTCCGACTCAATGACGTGCTCCGCGGACTCGTACGCGGCCTTTCGCGCCGCGAGCAGGCGCCGGAGCTCGCCGAGGGGGTCTGGACGCATGAGAAGCGGCCGCGAGCTTCGATCCGACCCGAGACGCTTGAGAGCGGTCTCTGGCCGGATGCGAAGGTAGATCAGACGGGCCGGAGGACGGAGCAGCCCCACTACAGCGGCGTTGGCCACCCAGCCGCCACCCGGAGCCAGCACCATGTTGCCCATGTGGCTCAGCTCTTCGGTGAGCACACGCTCCAACTCGCGGAAGTGTCCCTCGCCCTTCTCTCCGAAGATCTCGGCGATGGTCTTCCCCTCGCGACGCTCGATCTCGTGATCGAAGTCGAGAAAGGTTCGTCCAAGGCGTTCGGCAACCGCGCTTCCGACCGTGGACTTGCCCGCACCCGGCAATCCGACCAACACCAAATGCGGCCGACGCGGATCAGCCGCCGACACGGGATTGGAGGTACGAAACGTAGCCGTCATAATTGCGCCTGGTCTCCTCAAGGGAGTCCCCGCCGAACTTCTCGAGAAATGCATCGGCGAGCACTAGCGCCGCCATCCCCTCCGCGATCACACCCATGGCAGGTACGGCAGTGACATCGCTTCGCTCGGCGACCGCGGCGGCCGGTAGCCCAGTGCTCACGTCGATCGTTGCCAGAGGTCGCATGAGCGTCGAGATCGGCTTCATCCCTACATGTAGGACGAGCGGCTCCCCATTCGTGATACCGCCCTCGAGGCCACCCGCACGGTTGCTGCGCCGCCGTACGTTTCCGGCGAGCGGCCGGTTTGGTTGTGGATCGATTTCATCGTGCACTTGGGCGCCGGTGCGACGCGAGCCCTCGAAGCCGATGCCGATCTCTACGGCCTTCACCGCTGGAATCGACATCAGCGCGCCGGCGAGTCGCCCGTCCAGCTTTCGGTCCCACGAGACGTGCGATCCCAGCCCAACTGGGAGCCCATAGCAGATCACTTCGCAGATTCCGCCGAGCGTGTTCCCCTCGCGCTTCGTCGTGTCGATCTTCGCGATCATGGATTGCTCGGCGACCGGATCGAGAGTACGCAGGGGCGAAGCATCCGCCGCGGCGTTGATGTCGTCAGGCAGCGGATCGGGACGTTGTGCGTCGATGCCGCCGAGATGAATGACATGACTCGCGATCGAGACGCCGAATTCCGCGAGCAGCCGTTTGCAGATCGCCGCCGCGGCGACGCGCGCCGTTGTTTCGCGAGCCGACGCGCGCTCGAGAATGTCTCGCGCGTCGGCTCGATCGTACTTTAGCATTCCTGAAAGATCCGCGTGTCCAGGCCGGACACGCGTCACGGCACGTTTCCGTGGCACTCTGCTTCCGTGCACTGACTGGCGAGCGGATCCTTCGGCGAGGTGTGAATCGGAAGGAACGTCGGATGGCGCAGCAAAATCCTCGGCGCGAGCTGCGGCATCCATGATCTCCTGCCAATTTTTCCAATCGCGATTGTGGATCAGCATCGCGATCGGCGAGCCGATGGTTTCACCAGCGCGCACACCCGACAAAAACTCCACGACATCCTTCTCGATCTGCATGCGTCGCCCGCGCCCATAGCCTTGTTGACGACGCGCCAGCTCGACGTTGACCTGTTCCGCGAGCAGGGGAAGCCCGGCCGGCATCCCCTCGAGAATGCTGACGAGGGCCGGGCCGTGGGATTCACCTGCCGTGGTAAAGCGAAGCGCGCGCAAGGCTGTCGGGTCTCAGCTCGTGACCGTGAACATGCTGCGTCACTATAGCGGGTCCCCGAGCTACGTCAAAACGTCCCTTGGGCGCTGGCGGGAATCACGGGATTGTGCTTTCGCGGCGGGGGGCAGCGGCCGCTGAGACCACTGACGCAATGCTCGACAACGCGCGCGCGACTATCCGCACCGTCGGCGGCCGCGGGCTCGTCGGCCCTGGAGAGTCCAAGCTCTTGTGACGTGAATTGCGCGAATCAAATGCGACTGCGATCGAGCCTTTTTGTATTTTTTGGTGGAATCGACCTAACGATAAAACTCGGGTGTGTAGCCAAAATGGCTTCCCACTATTTGCTGGCCTGAATCGCGGGTTTGGATTCGCCCGTTATTCGCGCGATTCCCGTCAGTGGTTTCAGCGCCGTGTCAGTGGTATCAGCGGCCATTGATCTCTGCGGGAGGAAGCGAGAAACCCCACGCAGATCAAATGTCTGCGTGGGGTTCTCTCTTCTGCTCGGAATGAGAGCGGACTACGGACCTGGCCTGATATCGGCCGCGGTGAGATCGATGACGACGAGTCCCGCACTCGAGAGCCCGAACAATTTCAATACGGTCCCGGGTGGATCTCCGGGGAACGGCCGGCTCGCGCGCAGCGGCCCATACAGATTGCCCTTCAAGGTGAGCTTGCCGCGATTGAGGAAGTACGCGATGTCGACGATCTCGATGTAGCCACTCTGCGATCCGATGAACGCCAGTCGATCGCTCGCGACCGTCGTGTAGCCGTTGGCGCCCGGATGGAAAGCGACTCCCGCGCCGTTGTCGAATGAATCGTACTTTCCTTGCAGGCGCAGGTGGAACGGATTGTTGATCGCGGCGAAGTACGATTGCGAGCCGTGCGCCGCCAGCGTCAATCCGGTGCTGTCGACCGCCAAACCAAAGACCTGTTCGTTGGCGTTGTCTATCAGGTCGGTGACGGTGACGCCTGGCGAGAAGAATCCCGGCTGCGTGCCGGACGGGTCGTTCACCATCATGATGCGTCCCGCGCCGCCGGTATTGCCTTCACCGAAGGCAATCCAGTTGTGATCGCCACTTTCGGCGATGAAGGTGGTGTCGGTGAGCGCGAGCGAGTTGATGTCGAGATTGGCGACGAGCTGGGCGTCACTCGTCGATCCGAGTTTAGAGACTGCTGACACGACATCCGAATCGCTCGCGACGAGCGTGCCCGTCAACTGGCCGTACGGGTGGTCGTAGACGGTGAGGATGTCGGACTTGGTCGAGCTGCCGGTGAAGTGCAGCACGAATGCCGAGTCGATGTTGAACATCACCCACATCGCGCTCCCGGCGCCAGTCGACTTGCCGTATTGCCAGATCTGCTGCGGATCCGGAACGGCGAGCGACGGATCGAGCCACCGAATGGTACCGGCTGGCGCCGCCGGCGTCGGAAGTGTCGAGTAGTACACGCGGCCGGCCTTCGAGACCGCAAGGTATTGCGGGCGGTCCGAGTAGCTGATCGGGCCCTGCAACGACAGCGTGATGCGGCCGGTGTTGGCGTCCTCGGTTTGCGTGACGATGAACGCGTACGTGTTGCGCGTGAGGATGCGCTGACTCAGGACTTCGGATTTGGTCCCCGCGCCGACGAAGACGCGGCTGATGTTCGTTCCACCGGAGTTCGCGACATAGAGCGTGTCCGCGTTATTTCCGAACGCGAGACCCCACGGCTGCGATCCAACGGGGATGCCGGTCGCCGCGAAGGCTTTCGTCGCCCCCGACCACATCTCGAGCCGGTTGTTGTTGATGTTCGAGACGAAGACGTTGCCGTACGTGGTGTCGACGGCGATGTCGCCCACCACGGTATTGATGCCGCCGTACGGCAAGGGATACGTCCGCCCGTACACGACGACCGTCGTGTCGGTCCAGGCGCGTGACATCGTCGGTTGCGACACCGTGGTGCCTGACGAGACCGAGTATCCGGTCTTGCCTGTGCGATCGATTGCGAAGGTGCTGATGCGCAGGCTCCGACCCTGCTCGGCGTTGGTGAGCGGGAGGCGGATCCACTGCGAGACGTTGTTGAGCGGCGTCACCACGTTGGCGCTGTCGCGCCGAATCTCTACGCCGAGACTGTCTTTCACGATGACGCCGACGATGAGAGTCGCCGACGACCCCGACGAGTTCACGAGAACCGAATCGGTGAGCTCGATGCGTGGCGAGACGACCTGCGTGACGAGCGGTGGTACGGTGTCGATTCCCTTCACGACGAGCGTCAGCGAGGCAACGGATCCAGGCTTGCCATTGACGTCGATGCCTGACGCGGTGAATTGGAGGCGGCCGCCGACCGGCGCGTTCGGGGGGATGGTGACAGTGCCCTGTAAGGTGGTGTCTTTGGGACCTAGTGGGTAATTGCCGTTCACCGTGTAATTGATCGGCGTCGGCCACGTCCCCTGGCTCTTCACGTTGATCGTTAGGCTGGCGATGCCGTCCGGGTGCGTGCCGCGGGCGGTGACGCCCATGTCGCCGCCGGCGAAGAGTTGCGTCGTCGCCTGGGGCGTGATGAAGCTGACGCGGGGACCCGTGACGACCTTCACCGTGACCGTGTCCGCGCCGACTTTCGCGCCGTTGTCGGTCGCCTGGGCGACAATGACGAGTGTGTCGAGCGACGTGTCGAGCGGCGCCGCCGGATGTAGGTAGCGCCGGATGACGGTGTCGCGGAGTTGCGGACGGAATCCCGCCACCGTGATCGGCGCGTAGCGATTGGTCACCGAGAGCGTACCGAGATCGACGCTGCCGTGGACGGTGAGGCCGAGAAGCTGCAGACTCTCGATGGCCGAGTCCTCGACCACGTGCACGGCGACGAGAATCGAGTCGCCGATGTTCACGGGACTGGGGTTCACCGTGTCGATGGAGACCGTCGGCGCTCCCTTTACTCCGCTGCTCGTTCCTCCGCCCTGAAGCCGCGGAGTGAACGGCGTACGCTGGTCGCATGATGCGACCAGCGCGATAGCGCCAAGTACAGCCAGGCAACGTATTAGATGAGCTCGCTTCATAGGCACACTCCGGTCAACCGTCGAGGCTGATCCGCGTTATCTGCGGATCTGATCCGACGGTTGCTGACCGTCGTCGATGATGTGTGGCGTGATGAGAATGAGCAGGTCCCGCTTCGCTTCGGTGCGCTGAGTGACCCCGAAGAGCTTCCCGATGATCGGCAGATCGACGAGGAGCGGGATTCCTGATTTCGAGAGACGCACGGTTGTCTGCGTGAGGCCACCCATGACCGCGGTCTCGCCATCGCCGACCAGCACCTCGTTGTCGACGCTTTGGCGCGGGAAGACGGCGCCGATGTCGCCACCGAGATCCTGAACGTCCGAGTTCTCGACGTGCACGCGCATCTGGATCTGGCCGTTCGCCGTCACCTGCGGCGTGACATTGAGGATGATACCAGTTTCCTGAATTCGAACCGTCGCGCGCGGGAAGGCCCCGTTGTTGCTCGCCCCCGATGACGCGTCGATGACGCGGATCGGGACCTGCGTGCCGGCGGTGAGGTTCGCCGTGCGATTGTTGAGCACACTCGCGCTGGGCTCCGCCTGCACGTCGAGGAGCGACACTTGCTGGAGCGCCTCGAGGAAGGAGGTGAAGTCGAATCCGCCGATGGCGGTCGAGTAGACCAACTGGAGGGCCGCCGACGGCACGCGGGCTGCCGCGTTGGCGATCGCCGAAATCTGGTTTCCGCCTAACGCGATCTGGCCCGCGCCCTGGAGCGGCTGGCCGAGCGAGTCGAGCCGCGGCACTACCTGGTTGAAGAATTGCGACTGGGTGCCGAGGTCGTAGCGCAGACCGAGTCCCTCGAGCTGTGTACGGTCGACGAGGATGATCTTCGCCTTGATGTTCACCTGCGGCTGGCGCAGGTCGATGCTGCGGGCGTAGGACTCGAGCTCGTCGAGGTTCGACGGAATGTCGGTGATGCTGAGGCTATTCGTGAGCGAGTCGGCCGTGACGGCGCCGCGCACGGGGCAGTTCGGATTGAGCTGAATCGCGGGCGTGCCGTTCGGCATGGCCGCCGTCGGCGCGGCGCCCGCGACGGTGACGCGGCTGCAGTCGCGAGAGAGGCGCTCGTACACCATCAGCGCCACGCTGCTGCTGCGTGCGTAGTTGAGGCGGAGCGTGCGTGTCGAAAGCGGCTCGGTGTTCTGCCGGCTGAGGAGGTGCACGAAGGTGTCGACGATGATGATGCCGTTCTGGTCCTCGACGGCGTCGAAACCGTTGGCGTTCAGGATCGCGCGCATGGCGACGTCCCACGGCTGATTCGAGATCTCGGCCGTGACGTTGCCCGTCACTTCCTTGGCGGGAATGATCGTGCGACCCGAGAAGGCAGCGAAGGCCGCGAGCACGTCGTGAATGTCGGCGTTCTCCCAGGCGATCGTGATGCGCGGCTGCTGCGAGCGCTGCTGCATGGAGGCGAAGCGCGATGTACCCAGTGTGGGTTCGCGACGCGGTTCGCTCACCTTCGGTGTCGCCGAGCGGGACTCGGTGACGTCGGCCTTGACGGCGGCGCGCTCGGCGATCGTGCTCGTCGGTACATCGAAGCCGATGTGCCAGGCGTCGAGACGGCTGCTCCGCCCTTCGACGGAGACGCGCACTTCCGTCTTGCCGCGCACGACCGCGTATGGCCGCGCGCCCTCGAGGGTGAGGACGACGCGGACGACGTTCTTTCGATACTGGGAGTAGCGTACGTTGACGATGCCGGCGCGAGTGACGCGATCGTACGCTTCGGCCGCCGGGATGCCTAACGTGGCGCCGGTGATGTCGATGACGATCTTGTCGGGGTTGCCGAGCGTGAAGTCCTCCACCTCGACCGGGCCGTCGACGCCGATGAGCATCTCGGCGCGATCGGCGGTCGGGACGATGCTCAGGGAGATCACCGTCGCGGAGGTGCCCGGTGTTTGCGATTCGCGGAGTCCTCGTGTGTCGCGCTCCGCCGCAATCGGGTGGCCGGCCGCACCCGGCGTGGCGCTCGCGGGACGGGCCGGCGCCGCGCTCGAGCCGAGCGCGACGAGGGCCGTCGTGACCAGCGTCATGCCTCGAATCATCTGTGCCTCACTCTCGTGGTGTCACCGAGGATCAGCGAGTCCTGACGATTGAAGCCGAACTCCTCGATGGTGAAGATGATGGTCTTGGGTTTGATCTGAGCGACGCGCATCCGGCCGAGCGTCATGCCGGTGGTGACGCGCCACTGCCCACCCGCGATGTCGCGGAGGATGGCGACGGGGCGACGCCCCGATAGGTCGTAGAGAATTCCGGTCAGGCGCAAATCGGTGAGCGTTGGCCGGAGGTCGCTCGTGGTCATGAGCGAGACAAATGGATCGCGGCGGGCATCGCGCGTGTAGTCGAACGATTCGCGCATCACGGGCGAGTCGACGGAATTGACGTTGCTCGCCGCGTTGTTAGGCGCGCCGGGAGTGGGCGTGCCCTGCTGGACGGCCGGCGCGCTCGGCGCGGGCGCTTGTTGCGCGGGCATCGGCGCCGTTGCCTGGGCGGGGGCAGCGGGACGAGCGCCCTTCGCGCCCGGCACGTCCTGCCCCGTCTCCTTGCTGAGCTGCGCGTTCTGCGCCGCGGCCGCGTTGCGCGCGGCCTGGATGGGGCCGGCGCCTAACGGCGCGGACGGAGTCAGCGCGGGCCCGCTGGACGGCGCGGGCGCGATCGGACCCGCGACCTTGGCCGCGGCGTTGAGGTTCGGAGGCTGCGCGGCTTGATGCATCGGCTTCGGGGCATGCGGCTTCGCGGCGGCGATCTTCGTCGTGTCCCTGCCGAAGGCCACGTTGAGCAAACCGGCAACCGTCGCGACGACGCCGAACGCGAGAATCTTCTTCGCGGTCGCGACGAACACGCCGACGACGAAGAGAACGAGGACGCCCCCGAGCTTCTTTAGCGTTTTCATGGATGCCCCTGCGTCGTCGGCTTCGCGGTCTCGCTCAACGGCTGCACTGCGCCATGGGCGACGTAGGTCTGGATCTCGAACTTCGCATCGAGCAGCGATTCGCCGGACTTGGCTTTCTTTTCGCCCTTGCCGACGGTGACCATCAGATTGACGTTCATGGGCGCCACGATGCGATCGAGCGTCGCGATGTTGGTGAGGAACTGCGCGATCTCGTGGTAGCCGCCCAGCACGCCGAGCTTGTACTTGTAGGTGTCGAACTCTTCGCCGGGCTGCGGTCCCGCCGGCGCGACGTCCTGGAGCTCGAGGCCCGCGCGACGCGCCGCGGTCGAGACCTGATCGAGCAGCGACGGCACCTCATTGGAGGACGGCACGAGCCTGGTGAGCACCGCGAGTTCCTTCTCGAAACGCTGCGCTTCCTTCCGTGCGCGTTCGAAGGCCCCCGACCGAATGTCGGCGACGACCTTCGCGTTCATGGTCTGGAGGGCGGTGACATGCGTGTCGAGGTTTGCGATCTCCTGCGACTTGTCACCGAACATGTACATGAAATACCCGCCAATCGCGCCCAGCGAGAGCACGATCACCATGAGCAGAATCTGATCGCGTTGCTTGGTAGGAAGGAGGGCCATGGTTACTTCACCGAACCGGACAGAGGAACCCGATGAATCACCGACGTGTCCGGACGGCTGTACGTCACGTCGAGTGTGAACTGCGTCACGTCCTTGCCTTGGTCCGACGCCAACTGCGAGTTGTTCAGCTGCACGTCGGCGAAGAAGGGCGACGCCTCGAGCTGCCGCATGAAGCGCGTGAGCGCCTGAATGTCGGGCGTGAGCCCGATCATGCGAATGCGCACTTCATCGCGCGGCACTTCGACATCGACTTTCTTCGCCTTCTTCTTGCCTTTGTCTTCGCTCGCGGCTTCGGGCTTCGCGCCCGCGGCGACGTTGATCGAGCCTTGCGGCGTGCCCATGAACGCGAGCGAGGAGAGCCACGTGTACGGTGGTAACGCCTTGCTCACTTCATCGAGCACGTGCGGCCAGATGAACCGATCTTCGTCGATGGCGCGAATGAGGTTCATACGGCGGAGCAGCGTATCGCGGCGCGCGTCCGCGCGCATCCGCTCCTTGAGCGCGACCGCGTAGCGCGTCGAGTCGGCGAGCGCCGCGGTCTCGGCGGCGCCAAGCGACGTGAGGCGCTGCTCCTGATACAGGTAGGTCGTGCCGACGACGGCGACGCTGAGGACGACACTGCCGACGGCGCTGATGAGCCACGGATCACGGATCTTCTGCGTGATGCCCGCGAGCATCGCGCCGAAATTGATCTTCCTCGTCGCGCCGCCACTGTTGCTGCGGCTCGACTTCTTCTTGCCCGATCCTCCGGGGAGGAGATTGATCTCGATCATGAGAGGCGCTGGCTCGGCGGCAACGTTCGTTAGGCGACCTTGCGCAAGGCAAGGCCGATGGGGAGCATCAGCAACGGCGCGATCTCGTCGGTGACGAGCGTTGCGAGCGCGCCGTCGCGGACTTTCAGATTCGCCAGAGGATTCGCCTGCTCGACCCGGAGGTGTAACCGGTTCGACAGGAACTCGTTGAGGCCGGGAATGCGCGAGCCGCCGCCACACGTGTAGATCGAACGAATCTGGCCCGCGTTGCGCGAGTTCGAGCTGAGAAACGCGACGGCGCGCTCGACGCCGACGGCGATCTCTTCGCCACGACCCGCGAGCACGGCTTCGATGTGCGGCGAGCGATCGTAACCCTGCAGCAGCGCCTGCGCCTCCTCGGGCCCGAGCCCACGCTCCCGCTGGAGATCTTCGCGGAAGCGGCGCGTGCCGACGGTGATGTCGCGCGTGAGGATCGGAACGCCTTCGTCGAGGATGTTCACGTTCGTCACTTCATGACCGATGTTCACGAGCGAGACGAGTCCACCCAGCGCGTCCGGATGATTGATCTCGAACGCGTTATGCAGCGCGAACGCGTCGACGTCGACGGCGGCGGGCTGTAACCCGGCGTCCCCGAGGACACGCACCTTCGACTCGATCAGCTCGCGCTTGGCAGCGACGAGCAGCACGCTCATCTCGAGTCCTTCGGCCTCCGGATCGAGAATCTGGAAATCCAGCTCGACCGACTCCATGTCGAACGGGACGTGCTGCTCCGCTTCCCAACGCATCAACTCGCGCGCCTGCTGTTCCTTGACGCGCTCGATCTGGATCTTCTTGATGATCACGTCGCGGCCGCCGACGGCGGTCACGACGTGCTTCGACTTCACGCCCGCGGCGGAAAGCGCCGTCTGCACCGCCTCGGCGACGATCCCCGGATCCATGACCTCGCCCTCGACGATGGCGTCGGCGAGCAACGGGGCCACCGCCGCCTTGACGAGCACGGGCTCTCGCTTGGAGTGGTCGATGACGGCGACCTTCACCAGCCCGGAGCCGATGTCGAGACCGACCGTCGTCTTCTTGCGACCGAAGAGTGCCATGGGAGCGGTGCGGACCTGGAAGCGCGGCGACCGTTCACCAAACGCTCACGCTGCGCCGCGGGGAGGAAGGAAGCGAGCGGGCTGAATGTCCGCGCGCTGTTGTACACTTGCTAATTCATGATGCCTAACGTCTTCGCCCTCATCGCGCTGTGCCTTGGCATTTCACATCTGCTATCATCTGCCGCCGGGGCACGCTGGCCGCGCAAGGAGGTCACTTCTACCGGGTACACGACCAACGGACCCAAGCGTAACATCGCGTTTGTCCTGCACTGACACGTCGTTCGGTCTCTCAAAACAGCTCCGACCACGCGCGTTCACGCACGCGGCGCGGTTGCAGCCAAGACGCGACGCCGTGCCCCGCGTCACAGCGAGAACGGCGAAGCGTCATCGCGTGCGCGAGGATGACGTCGTTCGTCGTCGCGCGTGATGCGGACACTTTGCTACTCGCGCTCCACGCGTACACGCCGCCACTGATCGCAATGTTGTCACTGAGTGTTTCGATACCGCGGCGCGCGACAATCTGACCGGAATACGTGAATGGACCAGCAATCGACAGTCGCCCGTCCACCAACAGGGCACCTTGCCCGACCCCGCCGTCGATCGTGAGATCGCCGGCGGCGTACACGAGCGGTGCGCGCGGCGCGCACGCCGATGACGGCACGGTGGGATCGCCCCAGTTCGCGTCGTTGGGAACACACACGTTCGCGACAACGCTCGGCGATGGTGTCACATGCGCGTCACTCGCTAGGCGGATGTCGGCTCGCTGCACGAGATCGTTCCACCACGCGCCACCGACCTGCAGATAGGCAGCCGAGTCCGCGGCCGCGGAATCGCGCGTCACCAACCGGGAAGTATCGATGGATGCAGCCGAATCGACCTTCAACGCCGCCGACGGCGCGAGCATGACCATCGGCGCTGCGCTGTCGGCGCACCCGGTGTCATCGACGAAGCGAACGTCTTTGCCAATCGTGATGCCGACCGCGGCGATCAGCGCGCCAGGGGCTGGCGCAATGCCCGGGAGGCGAACGAGGAGATTCACGCGGCGCGAGGCGCCGCCGAGCCTCGCGTGCGCTTCACCGACGATCGAGAACAGCCGCGGCGTGACGCGCGTGACATAGATGGTAGTGTTCACGCCGGTACTCGCGGGAGCCGAGACAGTGACGGTGCTTCCGACCACCTGAGCCGCGCGCGCGGCGGGGTCCCACGCGCCGAGCGCGAAGTAGACCGCGGCGTCGGCGGCGGAAAGGAGCTGCGCCCCGCTGGTGGAGGTGGTCGTCGACCTGGTCGCCGATCGCCGCGCAAAGAGCACCGCCGTACTGGTCAGCGCGCACACGACGAGAAAGTACAGGACCGACATCAACGCGATCCCGCGGCGGTGCGTCACGGATGTTGAATGATCGCTCATCGCCGGTTCCGAAGGGCGATCACGACGAGCAGAGAATCGCGCGAGGAATCGCGACTGGACCGCTCGGAGAGGAGGACTGCCTCGACCCGCGCGATCGATCGCGTGTCAGCCGCTCCCGACGGCACTCGATTGCCGACGCTATCGTAATACTGAAATCGAGCGCCGCCGGCACCCGTCGCGGCCGCGTATGGGCCGCTCACGGGCTGGATCGTGTTGAACAGAACCGCGGCGCTGTTCCAGCTGCGAAGTCCCAGATACCAGCGGCCGTCTCCGGCGCGGTAGAAGCTCGAGCGTGTCGGCCGCGTGACTCGCACGACAGCGCCGGCGGCGGCAATCACGCTGTCGCGAAGGTCCATCGCCCATAGATGAGAGATGTCGAACACCTTCGCCGCGTCGGCGTCGCCGAGCACGGCGCAGCTGCCGCTGGTGCGGCGAACGGCTCGTACGCGCACGGGATGCCAGCTCTCACTCGTGTCGCCATCCGTGAGAAGCCACGCCGTGTCACCGTCCTGTACCGAGAGCGCGCTGGAGCTGCCGCTCGACCCCAGATAGGGCGCGATGAGCAGCGTCGATGGCGCCCCGCCGCACGCCAGCGCATTCGCGATCGTTGCTCGCACTTGAAGCGAGCTGTCGCGCGCCTCACCGGCCGCGATATCACCACTGCTTGGCGATAGGCCCCGGAGGTCGATCGGCAACACTTCCGCCGCCGTCGCAAGCTGCTGATCGTCCGCAAGCCGGTTCGCGTCGCGTGTCAGCTGACGCTGAAGCCGACCGCCGACTGACGAGACGAGACCAAGGACCAATGCGCCGAGGAGCATCGCGAGCACGACCTCGGCCACGGTGAATCCTCGGCGCGGCGCGGGACCATGCTGAATCGTTAGGCTCACTCGGGCGGTCAGCACGGTGCCCTGGTGCGAAGCACGAAGCTCCGGGCGCCGCTGGACGTCGTAACGACGACGCTGTCGTCGAGTATCCGCGTCCCGTTCGGCACGGCGGTCTCGGAGAACCATTCGACGATGCCGTTCGGCCCCGGCTCGACGGCGGCACGATCACCGCGGCACGCGAGGCTCGCCGCGCGCTCGAGACGAGCCGAGGCGACGCTGACCGCATTCGCCTCGCTTCGCGAGTGATTGGCGTCGCGCGAAATCGTCGCGGCAATGCCGACGAGCGCGAACAGTCCCACGTTCAGCAGAACGAGTGCGATTAGGAGCTCGATGAGCGTGAACCCTTCGCGCCGCGCCGGCGCTCGATGGTTCGCGATCCCTTGATTGTCTGGTGTGAGCATCGCCGGGCACGCCTCTCTCGCGTCGGGCTGCAAGCTATGCCGTCGTGCTGGGACACCGATCAGCATTCGATTGCGAGGCGGCCCTTTTTCGTCGCCTGAGCGACTGATCAGATCGATCAGTGTTGCGCCGCGCGCGGCCGTGAGCCGGGAGGGCGAGGCGTGGGGCGCCGACGTCCGTCGTGTGGCGGCCGATTGGCGTCGACGGGCGACACAACGATGGGAAAGAGCACGTGAAACGCCGCGCCGCCTTCGCGCGCCGTCGTGACCCAAACCGTGCCTCGAAAGTTCTCGACAATTCGCGAGACGATCGCGAGGCCGAGTCCTGTTCCCTTTCCCGCCGCCTTGGTCGTGAAGAAAGGATCGAAGATGCGCTCGGCCATCTCGCGCGAGACACCGGGGCCCGAGTCGGCGACGATGATCTTGGCGATCTCGATCGCGTCGTGGCTTGCCAGCCAGCGTTGCGCGCGCGTCGAGGGTGGATGCTCGATCATCCCCCCTTCTTTGGCGCCGTCCGCGGTTCGACGCGTCGCCGGCTCACGAAGGGTGAAGCGCGCGGCGCGCTCGAGCCTAACGACGATGCGACCCCGGCCATTCATCGCGTCCACGGCGTTGACGAGAAGGTTCACGAAGAGCTGCTCGAGATCGTGCCGCTCGCCCGAGACGTGGAGTGGTTGATTCACCAGCTCGAGCTCGACGTCGACGGTGGCGAACAAGCCTTGCGAGCGCAGGAGATCGACCACCGAGCGGATCACCTCGTCGACGTCGATTGGCGTCGGTGACGACGGCCGCGCGCGCGCGTAGTCGAGCAGCCCGCGAACGATGCGCTGGATCCGCGCACTCTCTCGCTCGACGGTCGCGAGAACCTCGAGAGCGTCGGCTCGGCCCTGAAGGCGCCCGCGCATCACGTGCACGTGACCGAGGATCGCGCCGAGGGGATTCCCGATCTCGTGCGCGACGCTTGCGGCCAATCGGCCGATGCTCGCCAGCTTTTCGGCGCGAACAAGCTGCGCCTGGTCCTCGAGGACACGCTCCGTCAGCCGATCGAACGGCGCGGCGACATGGTGAAGCTCCTGCGTCGTCATGGCGGGCATCCGGCGCGCCAGGTCACCGCCGGCGATGTCCTCGGCAGCCTTCGCCAGTTCACGCAGCGGTCGCATGAGCGCACGTTGCAAGACGAAGGCGACGCAAACGACGAAGAGCACGATGTCCGCAACGGCAATCGCGACGAGAGTCGCGGGATCGCGGACCGTGAGGAGCTGGCGCGGGAGTGAAATTGCCCAGAGAAGCAGCAGTACGGCGGCCGCCAGCAGGAAGGCCAGCTTGACGAGTAGCTCCGTGCGGAGCGATCGGCGGGGGATGGCAGTGCGCAATGTCATCGGGCGAAGGCTCCGAACATAGACGACTCGGCCCGACTGCGGGTGACGTAGCGTGTGGAGCGAGAAGCGGGGAGAGTGGAACGTGAAAAGAGAACAGCCCCGCGGACCTGGTCCGCGGGGCTGTCCTGCGTTGCACTCTGCGCTCTAGGCGCAGCGCTTTACGCTTACGGGACGTAGCAGCTCGGTTCGCCGTCGCCCGCCGTCGTGATGATCGGGTTCGTCGTGTTGACGCCGATACCGCACGTCGCACCAGCCAGCTGGCTGTGCGTCACGGTCGCCTGCCAGAAGCCGGCGCCCGTCGTCAC
>DATBHD010000321.1:0-1628 GCA_036557635.1 Gemmatimonadaceae bacterium | reverse complement strand
CGATCGTCACCCGATTCACGCAGCGGCCATCTCACGTAACGGTCGCGCTGTACTTCTCGCTGGTGCGAGCGGCGCCGGGAAGAGCACACTCGCTCATCTGGCCGACAGCGCCGGCGACGACGTCCTCGGTGAAGACCACGTTTGGATTCAACTCGAGTCGACGCGCCGAGTGTGGGGATGGCCAGGCTATGCGCGTTTGCTAAATGGCGCGGCGGACAAGTCCGTTTCCCCGCTCCGCGGCCGCGATCGCGTCTCGTGTTACGTGGCCGATGCACCGACGGTCTGTGTGCTCGATCGCGGTCCACGCGCAGCACTCGAGCGTGTCGATGCGCCCACCATTCTCGACGCGCTCACGTGCGACGTCGCACCCGGCTTCGATCGTTTTCCCGAACGAAACGTCGCTGTGGCAAACGCTCTCTCCGCCGGTGGCGGCTGGCGGCTGACGCTCACGACAAATCCGAACGATGCGCTCCCCCTGCTGGACGAAATGCTCAACGCGTCGTGACGCGAAGCTCCGCCGCGACGCTCTGCCACTGATCGACCCACGACGGCAGCTGCACACCGAACCGCTCGCGCACTTTGGTGTTGTCGAGCACCGAGTAGCGCGGACGCGTCGCGGCAGTCGGATACTCGTCCGTCGTGATCGCGCGTAACTTCTGCTGCTCCGGAGTGTCAGCCAAAATCGCGCGCGCGAAACCATACCAGGTCGTGGCGCCACTCCCCGTCAGATGATAGACGCCCGCTGCTGATTGCACCGAATCGCGCAGTGCCTCTGTCGAGATCTCTCGCGGAGCCTGCCCTGAGGAGCGCCAGCGACGTAGGGCTCGGGATGACAATGGGCTACGGCCAGTCGTCAACGCCCCGAGCACTTCGGCGACGCCCGCCGCGATAGCGCCCGCTGATGTCGGCGCACCAGTCTGATCGTCGACGACACACAGCTCGCTCCGTTCTTTCGCGAGCCGCAGCATCGTCAGCGCAAAGTTGCGCCCACGCGCCGCGTACACCCAAGACGTACGGAAGATGAGATACGCCCCACCGATTGCTTCGATGGCACGCTCGCCCTCGAGCTTCGTCCGGCCGTAGACACTCAGCGGACGCGGGACATCCGACTCGACGTACGGCGCACCCTTGGTGCCGTCGAACACGTAGTCGGTCGAAAAATGCACCAGACACACACCCCGACGACGACACACCTCGGCGAGAATCCCCGGCGCATCCGCATTGACTGCCGCACACGTCGCCTCGTCCGACTCGGCGGCGTCCACGGCTGTGTATCCCGACGCGTTGATGACGACGCTCGGTGCAAACCGCTCGACCGCGCCGCGAAGGGCATCGGCTGACGTCAGATCGACTTCGGCGCGAGCGGGCGCGACCACATCGGAGCTCTGAGACAGCTCGCGGATCAGCGCGTGTCCGATCTGCCCCGTGCCGCCGAATATGAGAATACTCATGGAGCGACGCGCGGCAGACGTTCGACCGGAATCTCGGCCAAGAGCGGCGCGCCGGCATCGCGCGGAGCGAGAATCGGCTCCAGGACCGGCCACGGAATGTCGAACGACGGATCATTCCAGCGAATCACCTGCTCACACTTGGGCGCGTAGAGCGCTGAGCATTTGTAGGCGAGCACG
>DATBHD010000320.1:0-1840 GCA_036557635.1 Gemmatimonadaceae bacterium | reverse complement strand
CCAGGAATCGATCAACTCTCCTTGGGCGTCGATGCCTTGAACGACGCGGAGGAGAAACTCGCGCGTGGCCTTCGGTTCGAGCGGATGATAGCCGCGCTGCTCCAGCTCGACGCGCAGCTTGGTGAGCTCGCCCGGTCCTACCCCTCCGCCGGCGGTGAGCAATCGTCCCTCGAGCTCCGGCGCGCGATCGGCATCCACCAACCGGATCTCGGGAACCGTCGCATCGAACTCGAGCTCCACGCGCTGCAGCAGCACGGGATGGTCGATCTTTCCCTCATTAGTAAGCCACAACAGGCGACCGTCGCCGAGTACGAGCTCGAGGGTTTCGCTCTGTTGCTCGAGGCGGACGCGGAGCAAATAGAATCGCTCGAAGGCTGCCAGCGCGGCGCGCGCGGGGCGTTCGGCTTCGGCCCACTCCTGCCACCGCAACCGCCACGCCTCGAACTCCCGGACCCGCTCGGCGCTGTCCGTAAAGTCTTCCTGATATTCCTCATTACGATCTTTGAAAATGAGCGACGCGATGGTCCGTGGCGGCGTGCTTGGGTCGTCGCGGCCAGGCTCGATCCAGTCGATGAGGATGTCCGGCAGTACGGGGGCGCGAGTGGTTTTCGGACGGCGAATGGTGAGCAGGGACTCACCCGCTTTCGCGGCTGTCGCGGCCGTGTCGGCCGCGAGTGCGACTTGCGCGCGCGAGATGCTCGGGTGCGGCGGGATGTCGCGCAACCAGAACGACCACTCATACGACGACATCTGCCGACGCGTGGGCTGCTCACGCTCGGCATATGCTTTCAGGAATCGAAAAACTTGCTTCGCGCGCTCGCGACCTGCGTCCGCTCGCGGTGCGCGGGCGGAGAGATCGGTGCTGCGGGCTCGTTCGCTGTCGAAAACAGATTTGGCGCTATCCACGGTCACACCTACAGTTTGTTAAACCTTGCCAACGTCACGCATTTCTTCTTGCATGGCGAGCAGTCGATCGAGCTTGGCGTGAATCGGTCCGAGCACTGTCTTGGCCGCCGCTTTCGCGATGGCGTTCATGATCACGAACACAAAGGCGATTGAGAAAAACAGCGCGGCAACTGCGGCCACGATCTCTACGAGCGACTCCATCGAACCACCTCCCTTGTGCCTAGTGCCTACTGCCTAGTAACTCCTCGAGCGAATATACGCGCCCATTGGCGACCACGCGCCGCACACGACGGGTTGCGTTGATATCCTGCAGCGGATTCCCCTCCACGATCGCGAGATCCGCAAGCTTCCCCGCCTGAATCGACCCCGCGTCCAGATTCAGCGCCACCGCCGGATTCACCGTGGCCGTCTCGAGCGCCTCGAACGGCGTCATCCCGGCTGCGACGTACGCCGCAAGCTCCGCGTGCAGATTGATCGCGTTGGGCGTGTCCGTGCCCGCGACGATCCGCGTTCCCGCTCGCATCGTCCGCATGATCAAACTGCCCGGCCCCAGCGAATCTTCGGCTTGAGCACCGCCGCCGCCGCGTCCGCGACCACCTCCCGCTCTTCCGCCGCCGCCGCCACCAGCGCGTCCTCCGCCACCACCTCGCGCCCCTCCGGCCTGCTGCGCGCCACCTTCTCCAGTCGCCGACGAACGATTCCACAACGCATATAAACGAAACCTCGGATCAGATCTCACCGTCGAATCCGACGCAACCACCGCACGCAACGTCGCGCCGCCGAGTGCCAACGTTGGCGTCATCGTCATCTGTGCCTTGCCCCAGAGTAGCGCGACGTCCTCATAACTCCGCTGTAAAGACGAAATCTTCGGCGAGAAGCCACGCCGGCTCGTGCCGGTGATGTGCTCCGTCCCGTCGCTCCCGATGAACGCCGC
>DATBHD010000319.1:0-20635 GCA_036557635.1 Gemmatimonadaceae bacterium | reverse complement strand
AAGTTGAAGAAGAGCGCGAACCACAGACGAAGACCAACTGCCACGCGGATCGAGTACGCTACGGACGGCGTTCTCCGTTCTGCTGTGAGCATTAGTGATGTCTCACAATGGACACAACGAGCGCCCATGCTATCATCCATTGGTCACGATCCACGCGCGCGTTTCCGAGGTCACTGAATCGCGTCAGGGCGCCAGCCGGTCACAAGCGAAGTTGCGACGTCTATAGTTCGACATCATGCATCGCGTATTTGGCATCTTGGTCCTTGCCGCCACGGCGCTGGTCGCCTCCTGCACCGCCGCTTCCCGTTCGAACGCACCGCATCCGGCCTCCGAGGAGACGGCGCCGCGCTCGACCTTCGCCAACCCGCTCGACCTCGACTACCGGTTCATGCCCAGCGCGCCGAGTCGGCGCGAAGCAGCGGATCCGATGATCCTGCGCTTTCACGGCGACTATTATCTCTTCGCCTCGAAGAGCGGCGGCTACTGGTGGTCACCTGACATGCGCGCGTGGACACTCGTCGCGCCGACCGGCTTCGATGTGGAGGCATACGCGCCATCGGCGATCGTGATCGACGGGCGCATGTACTACACGGCGCACAAGGCGCAGGCGATCTACACCACCGACGACCCGAAGGCGGGGCGCTGGCGCAAAGTCGCCGACCTCGCGAGCTACGCCGACCCGAATCTCTGGCTCGACGACGACGGGAAGCTCTACCTCTCCTATGGCTCGTCGTTGAACGGCGGCATTTCCCAAGTGCAACTCAACCCGCACGACAACTTCCGCGTCGTTGCCGGGCCGGTCGAGCTCATGCACGCCGACTACGACCACCACGGGTGGGAGCGCTCGGGCCCGGACAACCTCGGCGCGACCATGAGCGAGGGCTTCCGCATCGCGCCGTACGTCGAAGGGTCGTGGATGACGAAGCACGATGGTACGTACTACCTCCAGTACGCAGCGCCGGGCACGGTGTGGGACTCGTACGCCGACGGCGTCTACACGTCGCGGTCGCCGATGAGCGGCTTCACCTACGCGTCGTACAGCCCCTTCTCGTACAAGCCAGGCGGATTTGTCGGCAGCGCGGGACACGGCGGCACCTTCCAGGATGCGGCGGGGCACTGGTGGCGGGTCGTCACGATGGACATCTCGGTCGCGCACAAGTTCGAGCGCCGCATCGGCATTGTCCCCGCTGGGTTCGACGCCGACGGTGTCGTGCGCGCCGACACATACCTCGGCGACTACCCGCAGCTCCTCCCCGGCGTCGCCAGCAATCCACTCGACCATAACGCTACGGGGTGGATGCTGCTCTCCGCTGGCAAGAGGGCGACGGCTTCATCGTCGCTCGAGGGGCACGAGGCGCGGCTCGCCTTCGATGAGAATATCCGCACGCAGTGGAGCGCGCGGACCGGCGACGCGGGAGAATGGCTCGCTGTGGACCTCGGGCGTCCCGAGCGGATTCACGCGATCCAGCTCAACTTCGGCGAGCAGGACACGCGCGTCCCCACAAGTCGCGCGGAGACCGGCGCCGCGCAGTGGGTCCTCGAGCGGTCGGACGACGGCGCGCGGTGGACGATGCTCGTCGATCGGCATGACGCCACGCGCGACGCGCCGCACGCCTACGTGCAGCTCGACACGCCAGTGACAGCGCGCTGGCTCCGCGTCACGAACGTGCGCACGGCGGCGGGAGGAAAGTTCGCGATGCGCGATCTGCGGGTGTTCGGCGTGAGCGACGCGCTGCCGCCGACGGCCGTCAAGCACTTCAACGTGACTCGTAGCATACCCGATGACCGCAGCGTGACGTTGGCTTGGGAGCGCGTCGTCGGCGCGACGGGGTATGTGGTCCGCTTCGGAATCGCGCGCGACAAGCTTTACACGAGCTGGCAGGTGGGCGACATCGATCGCTTGACGATGAACTCCCTGAACGCGGGCGTGCCGTACTGGTTCGCCATCGACGCCGTCGGCGAGGGCGGCGTGACGCGCGGTCCTGTCATCGCGGCCGATACGTCGGCGCTCCCGACCACCGGCGGCTATCGCGGGCGCTACAACAACGACAACCAGAGCCACGCCGATCTGTGCGTACGCCTCCGCCACGCGAACGCCGCGCTTCGCTACGCCGATGGCACGCCAACAGGCTGGGTGCTCACGCCATCGATGCTGCGGCCGAACGCAGGCAACGCCGTGAGTTGCCCCGACTCAGGAATGGCGCGCCTCGACGCGCGCGAGATTGTCACCGGCACCGACGGCGAACCGATGCTCTTTCACCGCGGCGGCTGGGGATTCGAGGGCGACGATCAGGCGAGCGCGGTGCACTACGGGCACGTGCGTCTGTCAGATCTCGAGTCGTCGGGCGCGCGCTACGAGCGCGCCGTCGAAGGAGGAAAGGGACAGTGGCGCGCCGCGCCGATCGCGCCGTGGGCGGGCCCTAGTCAGGCGGCGGGAAACGGTGCGGAGTGTAGCGCGTGGAAGGAAAGCACTCCGCGATCAGTAGCAGTGCAGAGAATCCCTGGCGACGTGCGCTACCTCAACTCGGCGCAGACGAACGCTGTGCCGTACGCGATCTACGGCGATCCGAGCGAGGACCTCGGGCCGGCGGCGGATCGAGCGCGGGGGATCAAATACACGATGCTCACCTGGAGCTGGATCAACGTGCGCGGTGGCGGCGTGGCGCGCTCGCTCGTGCGTGACGGCGAGCGATTCCGCGAATGCACCGACGTGCCGCCGATCCGTCTCTCATCCGTTGCTGACGCCGCGTCGCGGCGGATCACAGGGTGGGTGGAAGCGCGATACGGCGCAATCGGCAGCGAGAAGGAGCCGCTCTTCGGCTGGCTCGTCGTCAGGCACCGCCACGGCGACGAGCCGGTGGTGGAGCATCTCAGATAGCGCGGAGATAATCGCGGACCTCGCGCCAGCCGATGCGCACCGCGCCGGCGTCGCGCACCGCAGCCGCGAGCTCGGCACTCTCGACGGCGGCGAGGTCGCGCCCGCGCCACGCCGAGCCCCAGTTTCCTGTGTCGGGGACGACGTGCCGCAGTTCGTCGCTCGGGACGCCGATGTGCACGAACAGCTCGCTCAGCCCAGCGGGGATCGCGCGTACTTGCGCGGCGTACCATGCGGTCCACTGATCGTCCCTCGCGTCGCGTGGGCGGATCGTAATCATCCGCTCGAGCGGGACGGTGAGCGTGCCGAACGTTGCTGCGCCCCATGGCGCGCGCTCGAGCCATTCGCGTGGAAAGCGGAATGGCAGCCGCTCGTCGCGCGCCACGCGCGCGAGCGTGGCGAACACCTCGGCGCTGCGGAGTTGGACGATGTGCTGATGACCTTCCACGTGCGTGAGGTCGAAACCCAGCTCGCGCGCCCGCGCCACCTGGGCACGGAGCTCGATCTCGAGCTCCGCGAGGTTCATCGGGCGGCTCGCGTCCCAGCGCACGGGGAGCATACCATTTTCGTCGACAAGCGATGGGACACGCGTCGCGCCGGCGACCGGCCCCCAACGCACGTTCTCCTGCGACGTGAGGGTGAAGTGCACGCCGACGTCGAGCCGCGGGCGGCCGCGCGCCCACGCCGCGAACTCCGCGGCATAGGGGCAGGGGATCATCACGCTCGCCGAATCGATCGCGCCGCGCTCGAACGCTTCGATCGTCGCTGCATTCTCGGCGCGCGCGATGCCGACGTCGTCGGCGTGGACGATGAGGAGCGGCGTAGTGGCCGGGTGGCCGAGCCACTCGGCCAGCGATGACACGTTAGACCGCGGCGAAGCCGACGGCCGCCGCCGCATGCCTGGCGAGTGGCACCCCGCGACTCCAGCGGCGAGGGTCGCGGCCCCCGCCACCAGGAACTCGCGGCGCCCGATCGCGCGCTCAGTCACACTTCCCCGAGTTTCCATCGCCTGATGTGCTCTGCTCACACGACGCGTCGACGTGCGTCAGGTCGATCAGCGCGACGGCGGCGCGCTCGAGGCGGATCGGGAGGCGAAGCTCCGATGCGTAGTCGAACTCCGTCGTCGACAACGGCACGAGCGTGCTCTGTGCCGCGTTCGTGTAGTAGTTGTTGTTCTTCGAGTCGATCATCCACACGGTCTCGCGGATCTTGCCCCCGCCGAGCGCAGCGTGCGGGACGTTCTTCACGAGAACGTCGAACGTCGGCGTCTCCACCGAGTCGCGCCAGTTGAAGTTCCAGAGAAGGATGGCGATGCCCCGTCCCGTTTTCATGGCCGCCACGACGTGGGTACCCAGGCCCACCGAGTTGATCGCGTTCGACGAGGCGGCGATGCGCGTCTCGCGGTCGGAGAGCTTGCGAGCGAGGAGCTGCGCATTGCCGTACGGATAGGCGATCGCCGACTGGACGTCCGCAAGCTGCGACTTCATCGGCAGCGTCGCGTGGAAGATCGCCCAGTTGAACACCTGGTCCACGCCCCCCTCGTAGAGGTAGAACGCCTTCGTGAGCTGGCCGGCCGGCTGCAACGTCACGAGGTCGGCCTTGGTAAAGCGCACGGGAAGCGACGAGCCGCCGAAGACTCCATACTCGTCCACGAATACCGGGATCGACGGGAGTCCGTGCGCCTGCATCGCGGCGTCGATGCGCGGGTGCGCGGTCGCGAGCACCGCCGGCTGCGCAATGTCGCCGTAGCTGTGGAAGCTGAAGAAGTCGAGCTTCTTCGCCGTGTCCGGGTCGGCCGCGTAGGCGGCGAGGAAGCCATCGGCGTAGGCGAGCATGTTCGTCAGGTTGCTCGTGAACGGCCCGTTGCTCAGGAGCAAGCGGTCGTCGCCGGTGAGCCCGAGCTGCGCGTTGGCGGCGTTCACGGCGCGGTAGTAAGCGCGGTAGACGGGGTAGTAGGTCGCCATCGTCTCGTCGTCGGCGTCAGGCTCGTTCCCCACCTGGATGTAGCGGACGTTCGGGTAGCGGCTCTTGTAGTGCACGAGCGTCTCGCGCAGAAAGTCCACGAACGCGTCGCCTTCCGGGAGCGACCAGATGGAAGTCGGCGTGTAGGCACTCAGCGCGACGAGGATCGACTTGCCGGTGGAGCGTAGAAGCGCAGCGCATCTTCGGCGCCGACGCCGCTCGACTCGTACGGATAGTTGTAGTCGACGTTCCCGTTGTTGTAGACGTAGCGCACCTGGATCCACGTGCGAACGACGCTCTCGTCGAGCGACTGCAGGTAGGCGCGGGTCGCCTCGCCAGGGAGAGGGCTGGACGTCGAGTGCGTGCTCGCCTGCTCAAAGCGTATCACGGGTCCGATCGGCTGCGCGGCGTCGACGACGATCCGCGGCTCGGCGAGCGCGCCGTTGGTGTCTCCTACGACGTCGCCGCTCGCTCGGAGCGCGGGCGCAGCCAGAGGTGCCGGCTGATCAGCGCAGCCAGTGGCAATCAACGTCGTCAGAGTCGCCAGCAGGAAGGGGATGCGGGTTGCGCGCGCTCTCGTCATCAATTCCTCCAGGGTGAGTTGCGGTGGTCCTGCAGCCTTCGTCGTTACGATTTTCTGAACACGAATTGCACGAATTTTGGAGGCGTTCACGTCCCCTCTGACTGTCCTGACAGCGCGGACGAACGAATGAGCGGCGGAACGGATGGTCCCGCGCCACATGCTTGACAGCAGTGGATCAGTCCCCTTACTTCGTCTAGAGACCAAGTGATATTACGACCCGGCAAATGTCGCAATAAGTAGGTTTCGCCGACAAAAAGGGCCCGAATCACCGTATCGAATGGAGCTTGCCGCCTTCCAGCCCGTTCTCCGCCAGAGCCTCGCCGCCGACGTCGCCGAGCGGATTAGCCAGATCATCCAATCGGGGACGTACCCCTCCGGCGCTCGCCTCCCGGCGATCTCGGAGATGGCGCGGCAGTTCGGCGTCGCCTTTTCTACCGTGCGCGAAGCGCTCAAGAAGCTGGAGACGGTCGGCGTCGTAGAGATCCGCCACGGCTCCGGTGTCTACGTCGGCCGATTCGCCAATTCGCCCCTCCTGACCACCCCGGTGGCCGACGCGGCTGTCTCGAAGCAGCTCGTCGTGGACCTGATGGAAACGCGCATCCCGATCGAGTTGCAGACGGTGGCGCTCGCCGCGCGGAACGCGACGGAGCAGCAGCTGACCGAGATGGGGGAGCTACTCGACGAAGGGACGCGCACCGTCGACGATCCCGAACTGCTCGTCCAGGTGAACTGCTCCTTCCACTGCCGGATCGCCGTTGCCTCCGGGAACGTGGTGATGCACCAGATCCTCGACGTGCTCTCGAGCCTCTTGCGCCGCGAGCAGCGCAGGATCCTCGGCGTCCGCGGCCGGCAGTCCGATAGCCACCGCGAGCATGTGGAGATCCACGAGGTGCTGTGCGCGCGTGACCCCGAGCTCGCCGTAGATCGCATGCGGACGCACCTCGAGCACGTGCGCGACGCGTTCGTGGGGGCGGTGCCGCCGGAGACGCACTGCGCATGAGCGCGACGAATCACCTCAGCCGCCCGGCTGGCGCGATGGCGCTCGCGGCGTCACTCATGTGCGCCGGGCATGTGCATGCGCAGCAGTCGACGCACGCGATGCCAGGCGGGGCGAGCACGCTCATCGTGCGCAACAACCACGAGATCCCGTATCGGGGCCCGGTTGACCTGGCAGCAGATCTCGCCGACGGCCGGTACGCTGGGCCTGGCGCGTCTGGGGAGGCGCGCAGTGGTCGCGCGAGAGTGTTTGTCGCGCTGGCGGCCAAAAGCGAGGTAACGCTCCGCCGTGATGTTGCCCCTGCGCCACGACTTGCGGCGGAGCATGGCCTGCTTGCCGTCGTCCCTTCGGCGGAATCGTCGGCCGCGCTCACGCTTCGATGGCACGCCCGCTCGCTTGCCGATCTCGCGCTCGACCTCGTGGTGATCCCGGGCGATTCTGCGACGACCGAGTCCGCGACGCGGGCGTTCGCGCCGGGTTCGCTGGCCTGGAACTCGACGCCCGATAGTACGCTGGCTGTCACGCTCGAGCGCGGCGGCTACGCGATGACGGCGACGGCGCGCCCGGACGCGGCAGGGTTCCTCGACGTGCGCGCCACCGTAGTACGGCGCGGGGCGACAACGACGGCACCCGCGTACGTCGCTCTCGTCAGACGGATGGTCACGCCAAGCACGCGTGCCGATGCGCGGATGCGACTCAACGGGCGCGAGTTGGACGCCGCGTCGCCCGCGACGTGGGAGGGGGACTTCCGCTACGTGCACGGGGTCGATTGGCTCCGCTGGCGCACCGACTCGGTCTCCCTGCTCTGGGTGAACGGCTTCACCCCGGTTCCGTCGGTGCGGCACGGCGAGAAGTGGGCGGAGGGAAGCCACTTCTACGTCTGGGAGCTCACTCGTGAGGCGGGTGACACCACGTATCTCGTCTCGGAGATCGCAGGCCCGAACGGTCACCAGCCGACGAAGGGATACATGGCGGTGCTGCCGTACGCGCAGCCCACGCAGGGAGACACGGTCGCGCTGGCGTGGCGGTTAGCCGCTGACGCAACGCCAGCAACCACGTGGGCCGAGAGCCAACTCCGTGCCTTTGCCGGCACGCGGCTCGTGCGCCGCGACGGCGACACGGTCACCGCCGACATCGGCGTCCCCTATACCACTTTCGGCATTAGTTATTTCCCATACTCGACGTTCGCCGAGAACTTCGACTTTTATCGGGTACCCGGCATTACGAGTGAAGGGTTCTGGGCGACGTCGCCGAAAATGTGGAAGTCGTGGCGCCGCTTCGTGCCGCGGATGCGCACCGATCTGCACATCATCCGAGCGATGGGCTTCGACGCGGTGCGGCTGCACCACCTCGAGTTGCTGCAGACTCTCCCCCGTGATGAGGCGCTTGCGTTCCTCGACTTCTACGCCAAGGAGTCGCGTGCGCTCGGATTTCACTGGCTCGTCGACACGCAGGGGCCGCCCGAGTGGTTAGGTACGATTGTCGGTCGCTACGCCGACCTCGTGACGCGGGTGGAGCTCGAGAACGAGAACCTCATCCCGGGCATCGCCCCCGACGAGCCCGCGCGATGGACGGCGCTGTACACGGCAGCGAAACGTGCAGCGCCGGCGGCTCAGGTGTTCCTCACCGGCGCCGGGAACAACTCGATGTTCGAGCGGCTGCGCATGCTCGGCGTCCCCTTTGACCGCGTGGGGCTTCACGCCTACAAGCACGGGCCGACATGGAAGGAGGCCTTCGCCTCGCACACGCTCGGCACCGGCGGCTACGCGACGTCGATCGGGAAGGCCGCGACGCTCGGGGAGTTCAACTGGAAGGATCTCACGCGCCTCTCGCCCGAGGCGCGCCGCGCCGAGTTCGACACGATTTATTCCGCAGTGCTCCTGGCCCGGGCGATCCCCGAAGTATTCGAATTCCAGTTCCATGAAGACCTGGCGTTCAACACGAGCGTTGCCGGCACGCTGAGCCGTCATTACGAGCCGCTCTGGCTCGACCGTCGGCCGAAGCCCGAGGCGTTCGTCGCGATGGCGCTCATGCGCGAGTACGGGCGCCCGGGCTCGCCAGCGCGCGTGCTGCCGCTGACGATCGACTCGGTGCGCTTTGCGCGCGGCGTCGCGACGGCGACGTTCGCTGTCGCCAATCACACAGGGCGTCGCGTCACGGTGCGCCTGACGCCGGTCGCCTACGATGGCACGCGCACTCGGCTCCTCGGAGCGCAGACGTTCGTGCTCGCGCCCGACTCGGTGGCGCACGGGCGTGTGGCGCTCTCGCTCCCAGCGGGTGCAGCGCCGGGCACGTACCACCATTTCATCGAGGCGTCGTACGGCAGTGGCACTTCGATCGGCTGGGGAATCGCGGCAAATGAAGGAGCACCGCGCTTCGCCGACACAACGGTGCTTGCCGACCGCGTGACGTACGCGCAGGGCGCTGACGTCGTCAGGCGCATTCGCTGGGAGCGGCCGCTCGCGGTGGTGTTCGGTGCGCGCTCGCTGGCGCTAGAGGTCGAACAGGCATACCAGTTGGCCAACACGCTGCAGGCCGCGACGGGGCGCGCGGTCCGCATCTCGAGCGAGCAAGACCTCCCCGACTCGCTGGCGAAGAACGGTACGGTGCTCGTCGTCGGAACCCCGGCAACGAGCGCGCTCATCGCGAATGCTCACGTGACAACCACGACTGGGCGCGGCTTGATCGCGCTCCACAGCACGGGTGGGCGCGAGTGGCTTCTCCTCACCGGCGGCACGGCGAAGGATGTCGAAGCCGCGGTCGTGGCGCTCGAGCTCCGCTACTGGCCGAACGCGAAAGACGCCGTCGCGCGGGTGACTGGGCTGGAGCCCGGTGCCGCGTTAGGCCACCGCGCGGGCGGCGAAGTTATCGATCCTCCCTGAGCAAGACGCATCCATCCGTCGCAAGTCCACTCGGAGCGCCGCAGCGCTCATCCACTTACCAACCCAACAAACAGCATGTGGGCATCACCAATCGGGCGTCTCGGGCTGCTGGTCGCGACACTCCTCGCGGCCGACGGCGCTCGCGCAACGGTGCAGGCGCAAGAAGTCGTAGTGCACGGCACCGTGCTTGTCGGCGAGACGACGCAACCCATCGCGTCGGCGACCATCACCGTGAAGGGCACGAGACTTGGCACGCAGACCAACGAGCAGGGTGCGTTCACCCTGCGCGTGCCGACCACGCACGACACGCTCGTCGTGTTGCGCATCGGCTACGCGCGACTCGAGGTGCCGATCAACGGGCAGACGACGCTCGAGATCCGGATGACCGCGACGGCGGTGACGCTCACTCAGATGGTGGTGGTCGGCTACGGCGCGCAGAAGCGCAGCGACATCACCGGCTCGGTGTCGAGTGTGCCGACGACGCAGCTCGAGGAGAAACCGAATACGAACATCGCTCAGGCGCTGGAGGGCTCCCTTCCCGGCGTGACGGTGTCGACGACGGGCGCCGGGGCCGAGCCATCGCTCGACATCCTCGTGCGCGGGCGAAACTCGATCTCCGCGAGCACGGCACCACTAGTGGTGCTCGACGGCATTCCCTACAACGGCGGGCTCTCCGACCTCAACTCCGACGACATCGAGTCGATCGAGGTGCTGAAGGATGCCTCGGCCACGGCGATCTACGGCTCACGCGGCTCCAACGGCGTCCTGCTCGTGACGTCGAAGAAGGGCGTGCTCGGCAAGGCGCGCGTGCGCTACACCGGCTACACGGGGCTCCAACGGATCGCGAACCTGCCGCGATTGATGAACGCGCAGGAGTTCGCCGACTTCAAATGCGTGCGGATGCGGACGACTCCTACCCAGTCGTGTGATGACGTGCTCACGGCGACGGAGAAGGCGAACCTCCAAGCGGGGGTGAATACCGACTGGCTCAACATCGGGATGCAGACTGGACACCAGCAGAGCCACGACCTCTCGTACGCCGGTGGCTCCGCAGACACGCGCTACTTCGTGGGCGGCTCGGTGCTCGACGTGACCGGCGTCGCACGCAACGACCGCTTCAATCGGGCGACCGGGCGCGTGAATCTCGACCAGAACGTCAAATCGTGGCTGAGTGTGGGGACGAGCACCCAGGCGGCGCACGTGAACCGCAACGGGATGCCGGTGTCGTTCGCCAACGCGTTCTCGAGCAACCCGCTCATCAGCCCCTACGACGCGCAGGGGAATGAGCTGCTCGTGCCGTGGCCCGACGACCCGATCACGAACAACGTGCTCGAGAACCTGCGTGTGGTGGACGAGGACCAAAGCAACCGCCTGTTCTCGAGCAACTACCTTCAACTCGCCATCCCTCGCATCAACGGGCTCACCTACCGGCTGAACGCCGGAGTCGACCTCGCCTCGCACAACACGGGACGCTACTACGGGCGCAACACCCAGACGGGGCTCACGGTCGGTGGCACGTCGCACGTCTACGAGTCGCAGCGCACGGACTGGACGCTCGAGAACCTCGTCCGCTATAACCACATTTTCGGTAAGAGCTCGATCGATCTGACGGGACTCCTCAGCGAGGCTTCGAGCTCGCTCGACGAGCACTCGACCGACGCGCAGGGCTTCCCGAACGACGTGCTGGCGTTCCGCTCCAACCTGCCGCTGCTCGAGGTGCCGTCGTACACGGTGACCGACTCGAAGCTCTTCTCGCAGATGGGGCGCATCAACTACTCGTACGACGAACGCTACCTGACGACGTTCACGGCGCGGCGCGACGGCTACTCGGGCTTCGGCACGAACAACAAGTGGGGCGTATTCCCGTCGGCGGCGTTCGCGTGGAATGTCTCGAACGAGAGCTTCTTCCCATGGAAGGAGAGGGTGGACGCGCTCAAGCTCCGCTACTCGGTCGGGAAGAACGGCAACCAGGCAATCCGGCCTTACCAGACATTCGGCCAGCTCGACGACCGGTCATACGTCGACGGAACGACGTCGCTCCCCGGCTACATCCCCTCGACGCTCGGGAACCCGGACCTCAAGTGGGAGACGACGGTCTCGCACAACGTCGGTGTGGACCTGAGCATGTACCACGACCGGTTCCGCGTGACGCTCGACGCCTACTCGTCGCGCACGAGCGATCTGCTCCTCCGCCGCTCGATATCGTCTGTGCAGGGGATCGGATCAGTCATCCAGAACATCGGCAAGACGGCGAACAAGGGGATCGAGCTCGCGCTTGGCCTCACGCCGGTGCAAAAAGGCGACTTGACGTGGCGGTCGGACTTCAACATCGCGGCGAACCGCAACCGCATCGTCGACTTGTACGGCGACCAGACGGACGACCTCGCGAACGGCTGGTTCATCGGCCACCCGATTGATGTGAACTACGGATACGTGTTCGACGGCGTCTGGCAGACGGCGGACGACATCGCCAACAGCGCGCAACCGACGGCGAAGCCGGGAGACGTGCGCGTGAAGGACGTCAACGGCGACGGGAAGATCGATCCACTCGACCGGACGATCATCGGCAGCCTCCAGCCGTCGTACACCGCTGGCTGGAACAACTCACTTCGCTTCAGGGGGCTGACGCTCTCGGCGTTCGTGAACACGGTGCAGGGAGTGACACGGGCGAATGATCTGCTCAGCACGAACCAGGTTTTCACCGACGTGCGCCGCAACATGGTCTATCGCACGTGGTGGACTCCGGAGAACCCGATCAACACCTACCCGGCGAACAGCAACACGAGCAACCCGTTCGCGCTGCCCTTCTACGAAGACGCGAGCTTCATCCGCCTCAAGGACCTGACCCTCTCGTACGATGTGCCGACGCGCCTGACGTCTCGGCTCGGCGGCGAGACGGTCCGCGTATACGTGAACGGCCGCAACCTCTGGACGCACACGAAGTGGACGGGGCTCGATCCCGAGCTGAATAACCAGCGCGCCGTCCCGCTCCAGAAGGTCTTCACTACCGGCGTCACGCTCGGATTCTGAACATGCCCAACGAGACCCGACTTCCGATACCAATGCCGATGGCCAAGCCCACGACCGGAACGCCCCGCCGCCAGCGCGCGATCGCCGCGCTCGGCCTGGGGCTAGCGGCACTCGTCGCGAGCGCGACGGGGTGCAATACCGACAAGCTACTGACCGAGCATCCCGAGACGGTCATCGTCCCCGACAACCTGTACACGAACCTCGCCGGCTTCGAGGCCGGGTTGAACGCGCTCTACGCGAACGTCCGGCGCGAGCGCAGCGGCGTCGATCCGAGTAATCCGTCGAACGACATCACCGAGACTTCGATGAAGATCGGGACGGACAACGGGTACGGGAACTACGTCTCTCCGCCGGAGCGGCTGTTCCAGCAGTTCACCAGCTTCAACACGCCGCTCAACTCCTTCACCGACCAAACGTGGCGGTGGCTCTATCAGACCATCAACGCCGCCAACACGATCATCAACCGCGCAGCCAATCCGGCGGTGATCTGGTCGGAGACGGACCGTGACCGGGTGATTGGCGAGGCACGGCTCATCCGCGCCTGGGCCTATCGGCATCTCCAGTATCTGTGGGGAGACGTGCCGGTGAACCTCGAGGAGTCGAACGGCAGCAACATCCGCACGGATTGGGAGCGCGTTCCGCGCGACTCGGTCCGCCGGCTGATCATCAATGATCTGCTGTTCGCCGAGGCGCACCTGCCCCAGGTCCCGACCTCCGACGGCAAGTTGGCGAAGGGAGTCGCGCAGCACTACCTCGCCGAGATGTACCTGGCAGTCGGTAAGCCCGACAGCGCGGAGATCGAGGCGAGCGCGGTGATCAACAGCGGCGTCTATCAGCTCATCACCAACCGGTATGGAGTGCACGCGAGCGAGCAGGGGGTGGCGTTCATGGATCAGTTCCAGGACGGCAACGTGGATCGCAGCCAAGGGAACACCGAGGCGCTCTGGGTACTGCAATTCGCACAGAACGTGAACGGCGGCGGCACCAGCATGATGCGCCGGAGCTGGGTCACTCGGTACGAAAGCAACAAGGGAATGATGCTGGCGGCCGAGGACGGAGGGCGCGGGATCGGCCGACTCGCGATCACGCGTTACGGCCTCGATCTCTATGAGCCGACGGACGACCGCGGCGGCCCATACGCGATCCGACGCTTTTACCTCTACAACAACGCGGCGACGCTGCCCACGGGGAAGAATCTCGGCGACACGTTGTTCACGGTGGTTGGCGCCGAGAAGCTGAGCAATCCGCTCTGGCCGAGCACGCGGAAGTGGGACTGGTCCGACCCGGCCGACGTGACGGCGGCGGAGCAGTACGAGGACCAGCCGTACATCCGCCTTGCCGAGACCTACCTGCTCCTCGCTGAAGCGCAGTTCAAGCAGGGAAAGCTCGACGAGGCAGCGACGACGATCAACGTGCTCCGGAACCGCGCGCACGCCACGCCGATCACCTCGGCCGATGTGACGATGGACTACATCCTCGACGAGCGATCGCGCGAGCTGGTGACGGAAGAGCAGCGGCGCTACACGCTGATCCGTACTGGCACTTGGTACGATCGCGTGGTCAAGTACAACCCGCTCGCTGCGGCGAACGTCGTCGCGCGCGATTCGATCCTCCCGATCCCGCAGTCGGTCATCGACGCGAACCTCACGAAGCCGATGGCGCAGAACCCGGGCTACTGAGCACTGTCGAGTGATCCACACGAGATGAGCCCGACGATGCAGTATAGGCGCCGGACCTGGGTACCAGGTCCGGCGCTGGCCGTTGCGCTGGCGGTAGCCTCGCCCGCGCTGCTCGATGCGCAGTCGGTGTCCTCGGCTGACGCGCGATTCGCGCACGCTGCGCGCGCGCGCTACGCCATCAACGAGGGATGGCGCTACCGCGAGGGAGGAGTGAACCTCGCCGAGTCGCTTCACTTTCCCGACGAGAGCTGGGAGCGCGTCTCTCTCCCCCATACCTGGAATGCGCGCGATCCGTTCGACGACGCGCCCAGCTACCGCCGCGGGATCGGGTGGTATCGCAAGACGTTGTCGCTCGACTCTGCGCTACGCGGAAAGCGGATTTTCCTGCACTTCGAAGGCGCGAACCAGGTCGCCGCCGTGTACGTGAACGGCGCCTTCGCCGGTGAGCATCGTGGCGGCTACACGGCGTTCACATTTGACATCTCGAAGCTCGTGCGCTTCGACGGTGGCAAGAACGACAACGTCGTCGCCGTGCAGGTGAACAACGCGCACGATCCGTTCATCCCGCCGCTGTCCGTGGGATATGCGCTGTACGGCGGCATCTATCGCGACGCCTGGCTCGTCGCGACCGATCCGGTGCACGTGACGCTGACTGACCACGGAGGCCCAGGCGTGTACGTGAGCACGCCGGCGGTGACGCAAGAACGTGGCACGGTCGCTGTTCGTGGCGCGGTTTCTAACGACGGCGCGACGGCGAAGCACCTCCGCATCGTCAGCACGCTCGTCGACGCCGCGGGGCGCGAGGTCGCGCGCGACACGGCGGCGGTGGACGTCGGGGCGCGGAAGGAGAGCGCGTGGTCGCAGACGCTCCCCGCGATAGCGCGGCCGCATCTCTGGTCGCCCGAGGACCCGTACCTCTACATCGTGCGCACCGACGTCTACGACGGTGACGCATTGCGCGACCGAGTGAGCAACTCGCTCGGTTTCCGATGGTATCGCTTCGATCCGCACGAGGGGTTCTTCCTCAACGGGGCGAAGTATCAGATCCACGGCACGAACCGTCACCAGGATTACGCCGGCCTCGGCTCTGCGCTGCCGAACGCGTTCCACGAGCGCGACATGCAGCTGATCAAGGAGATGGGCGCAAACTTCGTCCGCCTCGCGCACTATCCGCAGGACCCCGCCGTGCTGGACGCGGCAGACCGAATCGGGCTCCTGATCTGGGAGGAGATCCCGGTCGTCAACTACATCACGCCGCGTACCGAGTTCACGGCCACCGCCGAGAACATGCTGCGCGAGATGATCCGGCAGCACTTCAATCATCCGAGCGTGATCCTCTGGGGAACGATGAACGAAGTGTTCCTCTGGAGTCCCGAGGGAGCGCGGATCCGGGCGCAGACCGACACGACGTACATGCGCGAGGTCCACGACTACGCCGCGCGCGTCGACAGTCTCGCGCGTTGCGAGGACCCGACCCGCCTGACGACGATGGCGATTCACATCAGCGGCGACTACGAGAAGTCTGGCGTGGCGAACGTGTCGCAGGTGCTCGGCCTCAACATCTACGACGGCTGGTACAGCGGCACCTTCGATGGTTTCGGCACGCAACTCGACAAGCACCATGCGCGGCTACCCGACCGCGTGCTGTTCGTGAGCGAATACGGCGCCGAGGATGATTACCGGGTGAACTCGCTGCATCCGGAGCGGTTCGACTTCAGCGGGACGTACATGCGGCGCTACCACGAGTCGTACCTCCAGCAGATTGCGGCTCGGCCGTGGCTGGCCGGCACCGCGATCTGGAACGAGTTCGACTTCTCGCAGCCGGAGACGGGCGGCTCCATCCCTTACATGAATCAGAAGGGGATGCTGACTTGGGATCGGAAACCGAAGGACGTCTACTACCTATACAAGGCGAACTGGAACCCGCAGCCGATGGTCTACATCGCGAGCCGCGGGTGGACGAATCGCCTGGGAACGGATCCGGCCGCACGCCCTGGCGCCGGCCTCGGCGTCTCGACGCAGCCGGTGGACGTGTACTCTAACCTTGCCCGCGTCGAACTGTTCGTGAATGGTCGCTCGCTCGGCGCGAAGACGCCGAACGACGTGAAGCGCGCGACGTGGGACGTCCCCTTCCGCGACGGCGACAACGTGATCGAAGCGCATGCCACGAAAGACGGTCGTCGCTACGACGATCGCCTCGTGGTGCACATGACCTATCGCGCGCCGCGTCTCGACGATGCTTCAGTGCCCTTCCGCGCGCTCGGCGTCAACGCCGGCTCGCGCGCGCAAGTGGTCGACCCGAGCGGCGAGGTGTGGGAGGGCGACCAGCCATACGCGCCCGGTTCCTTCGGCTATGTCGGTGGCACGGCGGCGATGGTAGACAAGGACCTCCCGATCAAGGGTGACGCGGTGACGCCGCTCTTCATCACGCATCACCGTGGCCTCAGCGCGTACCGATTCGACGTGGCCGACGGCACGTACGACGTGGAGCTTCTGTTCGCGGAGCCTAGCGTCGGGCCAGGGGAGCGTGTGTTCGACGTTGCTGTGAATGGCGCGCCGTATCTCCGCGCGCTCGATCTGAGCGCCACGTATGGGATCGGTCGCGCGGCACGATATACCACGCGCGCTACTGCAACCGATGGCCAGGGGATCGTCGTGACGTTCACCGCGACGAAGGGTGAGCCCATCCTCAACGCCATCCATGTCACTCGCAGATAGATGACTCGAGCTCTTCACATCACGCTGGCTGCGAGCACACTCGCGGTGCTCGGCGCGCTCCCAACGCGCGCAATTGCACAAGACGAAGTGGCGCGGCGCGAAACGATGGCGCCGGCGCTCCTCGCGTTCACGGATACATCGAGCGTCCGCATCGAGCTGCGCCTGACAAACGCCGCGGCACTGCGCGGTGCTACCGCACGCGGGCGCATTACGAGCGACGCCGACTCGTCCACGCTGTGGGCGGGGACGCTCGGCACGATCACCGTGGGTCCGGACGGCGCAGCGCGCCTCTCGGCGCGCGTCGCTACGCTCCATCCGCGCCGCTGGAGCCCGCAGTCGCCGGCGCTCTACCACCTCGTCGTCGACGCGGAAGGGGATGCGACTCCGCTGCACGAGCGCGTGCGCATCGGCTTCCGCAGCGTCTCGAGTCGCGAGGGGCAGATCCTGCTCAACGGGCGGCCGGTATTTCTCCGCGGCAACGCGATCAATCCGCCGGACCGCAACCTCCCCGACTCGCTCGAGGAAAATCGCCGCTTCGTCGAGGACTACATCCGCTATCTCCGCAGCGTCGGCGTCAACATCATGCGCCTGACGAGAGAGTCGCAGATATGGCTCGATGTCGGCGACGAGCTGGGGATGATGTTCTTCCAAGGGAACTACGGCACGCCCGAAGGCGGGTCGTCGACGAAGGCGCCGAGCCGTCCGTTCGCCGAGAGTCTCCGCTGGTATCAGGACCGCGTGCTCGGGCCGCTGGCGAACCATCCGAGCGTCGTCGTCTACGTGTTGAGCAACGAGCAGGCCGACCGCGAGATCCCGTACCTGAACAAGGGTGCGGCGGAGATCGATGCCTTCCTGCATCAGGCGTACGACTCGCTGCGCTCGTGGGACGACAGCCGGCTCTATCTCGCCAACGCCGGCTACGGCTTCGGGCGCGCCGGCGACGTGTGCGATCTGCATCGCTACTGGGGCTGGTATTACAACTCGTTTCTCAGCTTCTACGAGATGCGCGATCCGCACGTCTGTTGGCGCACTGGGAAGGTGCAGCCGATGACGATGACGGAGAACACAGGGAACTACACCGGCGTCGACGGACGGTACAATCTCGTTCCCGACACCAAGCAGCCCGACTCGCAGCTCAACTGGACCGGCCACGCGCCCGACGACGAGCAGGCGGCGCGCGCCCTTCGCTACCAGGCGTGGATGGCGAAGCAGGCAATCGAGATCTTCCGCCGCTCGCGCGAGCGCAACCCGTATCTCGCCGGGCTCTCGCCATTCACGATTCTGTTCCACGACTGGTGGGGGATCAACAGGTTCGCTGACATGAAACCGAAGCCGATCGGCGCCCAGTATGCGGTGTCGTTCGCGCCAGTGCTCCTGAGTTGGGAGCTGTGGACGCCGCAGGTGTATGCGGGAAGCACGATCCGCCCCGTTGCGCACCTGGTGAACGATGCCAACGACGGCGCGTCGCTCGAGCGACCGATCGTCTCTTACGTGCTCACCGATAGCAGCGGCGCGGAGCGACTGCGCGGCAGCGTCTCTTTCCCCGACGTGCCGTACTACGGTGCGAAGAGCGCACCGCTCGCGCTGCGCCTCCCGGCAAATCTGTCGGCGGGGAACTATCGTCTCGTCGGCACGGTGCGCGCGGGCGATCGCGTCATCGCGCATAACGACGTGGCGCTATTCGTCGCGCGGCCGGCGTACGCGGGCTCAGTGGGTTCTCTCTCACGACGCGTGGCGCTGTACGATCCGACGCCGCGGTCCGGGCGCGCGCTCACGCGGCTCGGCGTGCGGTTCACGACCGTGCGCGACGTCGCTACGCTCTCGCCGTCACGCGACCTGCTCGTGATCGGCGCCGATGCGTGGGGACCGCAGCTTGCGGCGCGAACTGCGGAGCTGCGTCGCTTCATTGCCAGCGGCGGACGAATGATCGTTCTTCACCAGGATCCAGAGAAGTTTGACGGGAGCTGGCTTCCGACACCGATCCATCTCCAGAGCCAGGCGCTCGATCACGCGAAGATCTTCCCTGGCGGGCGGCCCTTCCGCGATGGAATGGCAGTGAACCCGGAGCTTCCCGATCACCCGGCGCTCGCCGGCATCGATCGCGACCGGCTCTTTCTGTGGGACGACTTCACGAGTTGGAACGAATCGAAGCCCGGCTTTCCGCAGGTATATCCAGTGACGCGCGGCTTCGCGCTCACCGATCCGAAGACGCTCGACCGCGCGTTGGTGATCGCGAACTACGACCACGGGCTTCAGGGCGTCGCGCTAGCGGAGCTGTTCGACGGCGCGGGCTCGGCGATTCTGACGGGGTTCGATCTCGTCGATCGCGGCGGTCTCGATCCGGTGGCCGATCGCATGCTCGTGAACCTCGTGCGCTACATGGGCGACGCCACCCAGCATGCGGCGACACAGCTCGTGACGCGCAAGATCACCTGGGGCGACTACGCCTCGGAGCATGGCCTCCTCACCGGCATTTACAGCGGTCTAGTGATCAACGCCGTCCCCGAGATCCCCGAGGGGCTACGCGCGAAGTACCCAGTGAGGGTGACCGCAGAGGGATGGGCAATCGCCGGGGGGCCTGGCGGCTGGAATACCAAGCCCGCGATCCAATACGTCGCGCACGGCCGGCGTCCCTTCGGCCCGTACACTTTCTCATCAGGCGGCACGGTCACGCCTATCGAGCGGAACGCACCAGGTGAAGGGCGACTCTGGCTTCGCATTCCCGCAGACCGCACGACCATGATCACCACGATCGAGAATCCCGCCGACGAGCGAGCGTCGCTGGAGATCGTTGTTGATGGTGTCGCACAGTCGGTGCTCGTCCCGGCGCACGAGACGATGCGTGTCGAGACGACGGTCCATCCCAACCAGGGGGCCGCGACGCCCCTTGCCATCACCTTCCGCGGCGATCGGCGCGTTGTGCTCCTGGAGACCGACTTCAAATAGCCGGCCGCCTACTCGCCGGAATACCACCCGTTCTGAAGCTGGCTTCGGAGGCGCCAGGGCAGGGCGGGCTCGGATCCGCCATCGATGATCGACAGCGCCGCGAGGTCGACGATGTCGGCGCGGACATCTTGAACGACGCCGACCGGAGCGACACCACCGGACTCGCGCCCGTGAATCCAGTTGGTGAGCACGATGACGATGAGGTCGCGCTCCGGATCGATCCACATCGATGTCCCCGTAAATCCGGTGTGCCCGAACGCGCGCGTCGACAGATACTGGCCGCAGCTTCCATCTCCCGGACACGTTTGCCATCCAAGCGCGCGCCATGCCGGACCAGGCTTCGTGAACGCGCGGACCGTGCTGTCGGCGAAGATTCTCTTCTTTCCCGCGACGCCTCCGTCGAGCATGAGTTGAGCGAACACGGCGAGATCACTTGCAGTGGAAAAGAGTCCTGCGTTTCCCGCCACACCGCCGAGCGCGCGCGCAGTAGGGTCATGCACGTCGCCGCGTGCGACCGCTGTCTCCGTGGGGGCGATGCGCCCGCGCAGCGAAGGTGCCGGCCGAAACATCGTCGAGCGCATGCCGAGTGGCGTGTACACCGCCCGCCGAACGAATTGGTCGAGCGGTTTGTGCGAGATGCGCTCGATCACGAAGCCCAGCACATCGATCCCAACGTCAGAATACTCATATTCCGAGCCCGGCGCGTGAACGAGGCTCGTCGCGAGCACCATCTTCCGCGCTGACTCGGGCTCGCCGCTCTTCGGGAGATCGCGGCCGGCTGGCAAACCCGATCGATGCATCAGCAGATCGCGAATCGTGACCTGGTCCTTCGCTCCGCCGCTGAACGTGGGCAGGTAGTGCTTCACCCGTTCGTCGAGCCGCAGCTTTTTCTGATCGACGAGGACCATCGCGGCCGCGGTCGTGGCGACCACTTTGGTCAGGGAGGCAACGTCATACATCGTC
>DATBHD010000318.1:0-1608 GCA_036557635.1 Gemmatimonadaceae bacterium | reverse complement strand
GTCTCCTCGACGATGCCGACCACCTGATGTCCGAGGACCAGTGGGAGTTTCGGCCGCGTCAGCTCGCCGTCGAGGATGTGGAGGTCGGTGCGACACACCGCGCACGCGCGCACGCGAATGAGGACCTGTCCCGGCGCTGGCGTTGGTCGCGGTATTTCGAGCTCTCTCAACGGCGACCTGGCCCGTTCCAGCACCATCGCGCGCATTCCGAATTCCCTGATTTCCCTATTTCCTGGCCCCTATCCCTTCTCCCACCAGTTTCGCCAATCCCATGATCGTCACCATCGGGTTCACGCCTGACGAGGCCGGGAAGAGGCTCGCGTCGGCGACGAACAGCCCCTCGACGCCGCGCACGGCGCCACGTTCGTCGCACACCGACGTTCGAGGGTCCGCGCCCATCCGGCACGTCCCCATCTGATGCGCACTGAACAGGGGTGACCAATTTCGATCGAGCGCGCTCGCGAGAATCTTCGCGCAGAATTCGTCGATGGACGCCGCGCTCGCCTGCTTCGCCTGCAAAACATGGGCGCGAGAGTGAAGCGCGAGCACCTCCTCGGCGCCGGCAGCGACATGGGCGCGGGCGGCCGCCGCGAGTCCTCGCTTGAGGTGTGACAACGTGCGGCCGTCGGGCTGATACTCGGCGGCAGCTCGCCCCTCTCGTCCAACGCGGACCCGTCCCCCCTCGCTATCTCGCGTCAGGGCGATCGTCGCGCTCACGTGCGCGGCCTGCTGCATTCGACGTCGATGGTCGCGCGCACCGAACCAGGGGAGCGCGAGGGCGAGCAGCCCGGGATGCACCGGTGCGACCTCGAGCAGCACGCCGTAATTACCCTGCATGGCGGCGTGCTCGTCGCACATCACCGATTGCGGCGGGCCCTCCCAGGCGCGCACCGGCTTGGGGTAGACGCCGGCGACGGCGCTCGTCGGATGAATGAACAGATTCCTGCCTAACGCTTGAGCCTGAAGTCCGGACCGAAGGAGCAGAGCCGGCGTCTGCAGTCCGCCCGCCGCGACGACGACGATCCGCGCCCGCACCGTGACCGGGAACTCGGTGCCCATCGCCGAATCGGCGTCGCGTGCGACGGCGCGCACTCCGCTCACGCGCGCGCGTTCGTGGAGGACGCGCGTCGCGCGACAGTTCGGCACGATCGTCACGTCGCCGATGCGCTGCGCGTCGGCGAGGAAGGTGACCGCCGTCCCCTGCTTGCCGCCGTGGCGGCAGCCGAAGACGCATGAACCGCACTGCGTCGTGTCGCAGCCGTGGGCGTTTCGCGCCGAATGCCGCCACGACCAGCCTAACGATTCACAGCCGCGGCGCAGGGCGTCGTTGTTGGCGTTGATCGCGGCCTCGACCGTGCCGACGTTCATCCGGTCGCAAACCGCGCTCATCGAGCGCGTGAAGGCCTCGCCCGTGAAGATCGACAAACCGGACTGCTCCCCCCACTCGTCGCGGATCGCATCAGGCAGTGGCAACGACGTTTGCCAGTTCACCGTCGTCCCGCCGCCGATGCACGAGCCGGCGAGCATGGCGACGCCGAGATCGCGCGTCGACGTCGTCGCCCGATCCAGGTAGAGGCGCTGCATGCCGACCACCTCGCGCTGATCGTA
>DATBHD010000317.1:0-4799 GCA_036557635.1 Gemmatimonadaceae bacterium | reverse complement strand
CGAGAAAGCGAGCCGAGAAAAGCGAGCCGAGAAAAGCGAGCCGATTAGAGCGAGCCGAAAACGGGCGCAAAGAACACAGCCTGCTCGCGGCTGAACTGTCTCGAAACGCCGTTCCGGCTCGCCTTTCTCGGGTCGCTCTTTTCGGCTCGCTTTTCTCGGCTCGCCTTTCTCGGCTCGCTTTTCTCGGCTCGCCCTTCTCGGCTCGCTTTCTCGGCTCGCCGTTATCGGCTCGCTCTTATCCGGCTCGCTCTTACCCGCCTCTATCGGCAGTTGCGCTCCTACTCGGCGTGTTCCTTCAGCTCACTCCCGCCCTGCTTGAATACCACTCCGCCCTTCATCACGAATTGCACGCGCCGAGTGGCGGAGATATCGCGCGTTGGGTCGCCTTGCACTGCGATCAAATCCGCGAGCAACCCTGTCTTTACCGACCCCACGCGATTGTCCCAGTGTAGCATCTTTGCATTCGTCGACGTCGCCGCGCGAAGCGCCTGCACGGGTGACATGCCGTAGTTCACCATCAGCTCCAGCTCGCGGGCGTTGTCGCCGTGCGTGAACACGCCGACGTCGCTGCCGTTGCAGATCGGAACGCCGGCGTCGAGGGCGGCCTTGAAGCTCGCTTTCTTATCGCGAATGCTCGCCGGGTCGGGATCGACCCCCCGGCGCCAGCCGCGATAGGACTGGATCGCGTCGCCGGCGGCGACGGTGGGGCAGAGGTAAATGCCCTTCCTGGCCATCATCGCGAAGACCTCCGGCGTCCCGTTGTCCCCGTGCTCGATGGATGTGACGCCGGCCTCGATCGCGCGACGCATCCCCTCCGCTGTTGTCGAGTGGACCGTCACCGAGCGACCCGAGCTGCCCGCCACCTCGACGGCCAGCTTCAACTCCTCGGCGGTGAAGGTCGGCATCGTTTCCCCGTTAGGCCCCCAGCGATAGTCGGCGTAGATCTTGATCCAGTCGGCGCCGTGCTTGATCTGGTCGCGGATGATCCGTGACAGATCCTCGGCGCTTCCGGCCTCTTCGGCGCCCTGCGGGATGTCGTCGACGTGCTCGGGTATGAAGCCCTTTGGCGCGTAGCTTCCGAGCGCGACGATCGCGCGCGTGACGACGACCATGCGCGGTCCAGGAATGATTCCCTGATTGATCGCTTGCTTGAGGCCGACGTCGGCGTAGCCGGCGCCTTCCGTGCCGAGATCACGGACCGTCGTCCACCCCGCCATCAACGTCGCGCGGGCGTGGTTCACGGCCCGGGCGACGCGGAGCGCGAGCGCCTCGTGCAGCACCTGATCGTCCCACGGCGTCTCGTTGTACGGATGCAGAAGGAGGTGCGAGTGCCCCTCGATGAGCCCCGGCATCAGCGTCGTGCCGGGGAGGTCGATCGTCGTTGCGTCGTTAGGCACGGTCAACTGGCCGCGCGGGCCGACGGCGTCGATGCGATCACCGCGAACGAGCACCGCCCAGCCGTCGTGCGGTTGCGCGTCGACGCCGTCCCACACGCGAGCGGGGACGAGGAGCGTCGTGTGCGGCGGCGCGGCCGGCGGCGTCGGCGCGCGCTGCGCGAACGCAAGCGATGGGAGAACGCCCAGTACCAGAGGAAGGGGAAGGGAACGCATGTGAATCGTTAGGTGGAGAGTCGCAGCTCCGGCCGTCCGGCCGGGAAGGGTGAGCGAGAACGCTGGGCCTCGAGCAGGTCCAGCATCGCGACGCAGAATGCGGGGAGGTCGGCGGGCACGCGCGCGCTCACGATGTTGCCGTCGGTGACGGCGGGACGATCGACCCACGTCGCGCCGGCGTTGATGACGTCGTCGCGAATGCCGACGGTCGACGTGAGCGTGCGGCCGCGGACGATCCCGGCGGAGATGAGCACCCACGGCCCATGGCAGATCGTCGCGACCAGCTTGCCCGCCGCGTGCACCTCGCGCACGCGGGTGAGCACGTCCAGATCGCGACGCAGCTTGTCCGGCGCCCACCCACCCGGTGCCAGGATCCCCGCGAGTTGCGCCGCCGGGAAATCGCGCACGTGGCCATCCACTTGCGCCGGATAGCCGTGCTTGCCGCGATACGTCGCGTCGCCGATGCCGGCGAGCTTCGTCTCGAAACCCGCCTCCTCCAGTCGCAGCTTCGGATACCAGACCTCGAGATCTTCGTACTCGGGACCGACGAGAATGACGATCGTATTTCGCGTTTCCGACATACTGCCTCCAGGAGTGCTACCGCGATGCAGTCGATGCGTCCGACGTCTCGACGGGGAAGCCGGCGTTCTGCCATTCGGAGAAGCCGCCGATGAAGTTTATGACATTCGCAAAACCGCGCGCGCGCAAGAGGCTCGCGCCGATCGACGATCGGGTGCCACCCTGACAGGCGACGACGAGCGTTCGATCGCGCGGCAGATCCTCGCTCGCCTCCGGCAAGTCCCCGAGAAAGATGTGGCGCGCGCCGGGAATGCGCCCGGTGTCCCACTCGGAGTCGCCTCGCACATCGATCACCTCGACGCCTTCCAGCTCGGAGAGGGCGCGGGCATCGACGAGCTGCACCCTCTCGACTCGGCGACCCGCCGCGCGCCAGGAATCGATGACGTTCGCGCCGGCCCAGCCGACGAGACGGTCCAGGCCGATGAGGAAGAGCTCGCGCGCGAGCGCGGAGACGCGCGCTTCACCGTCGGCGATGAGGACGATGTCCCGATCGGGAGCGAGCAGAGAGCCCGCCCATGTCGTGAAGCTGCGGCCATCGGGAATGTTGATCGTGCCGGGAATGAAGCCGGCCGCGAAGAGCGAGGATGACCGCGCGTCGACCACCACCGTCCCGGCGTGATCGTCGAGGACGCCGGCGAGCGCCGTGGCGTCGAGCAGCCGCGGCGTCGCCATTGGCGACGGGGGGGGACCATCCCGGTTGAGCAACTTCATACGACCGAAGTAGCGCGGCGGCTCGGGCTGGCCGGCGAGCACGGCGCGGACAAACTCCTCCTCGTCGCTCACCTGGAACGCCCAGTTGAACAACCGCTCATAACCGAGCGTCGTCGACGGCATCGAGCCTAACGACTTGCCGCACGCCGAGCCGGCGCCGTGCCCCGGCCAGAGCTGCAGGTACTCCGGGAACTCGCGCATCCGCCGCAGCGACTGGAAGAGCGCGCGCGCCGAGCGCTCCATCGTTCCCTCCACACGCGCCGCCCGCTCGAGCAGATCGGGACGTCCGACGTCGCCCGCGAAGATGAAATCGCCGGTGAACACGCCGACGGGTCGATCGGCCACCGCGCTGTCGGTCACGAAGAACACCAGATGCTCCGGCGTGTGGCCGGGCATGTGCCGCGCCTCGACGCGGATCTCGCCAAGCGTGAACGTATCCCCATCGCGCAGCAGCTCGGCCCGCTCCCGCGGGTCGATCCGGTACTGCCAGTCGGCGTCGCCCTCGGCGGAGAGCAGCAGTCGCGCGCCCGTGCGGCGAACGAGCTCCCGAGCGCCGGACACGAAATCGGCGTGAATGTGCGTCTCGGTGACGTGTGAGATGCGCAGTCCCTCCGCGGCCGCCGCGGCCAGGTACGGCTCGACGTCCCGCAACGGATCGATCACCAACGCCTCCGCGGTCGTCTCCGCTCCGACCATGTAGCTGGCCTGCGCCAGCCCCTCTTCGTAAAAGCGCTTCAGGAGCATGTGCGAGTCATCGGGTGCCGGCGCTGGATGGATGCAGTGCTGAGAATGGATGCGCGATCACGGCGCGGTTCTGATACAAAACGAACCCCGCCATGCCGAAAAGAAAGTAGGCGAAGGCCCGACGCAGAGCCTGTTGCGAGACGTAGTGCAGCAGCCAGGTACCGACGAAGATCCCGGTGATCGCGATCATCGTGAAGAGCGCGAGAACGCCCCACGGCACCGTCACCTGTCCGCGATAGCCGAAAGTGCCTGCCGCCGTGCTGAGCGTGATGACGAACAACGACGTCCCCACTGCGACCTTCATGGGCAAACGCGCCAGCAGCACGAGCGCGGGCACGAACAGAAAGCCGCCGCCTGTCCCGATGAGCCCCGTCAACAGTCCGACACCGAGGCCGACCGCGGCCATGGCCGCCGCCGCGAGCGCGCCCCCGCTCCTCGCGCTTCGCGCGGCGGAATCATCGCGTCTTCGCAACATCAGGGTTGCCGCCACGACCATGACCACGCCGAGGAGCGCGAGCTGCACGATCCCCGGAATGACCCTGGCCACCTCGGCGCCGAGTCGGGCGCCGACCATGGCTAGAAATCCGAACACCAGCGCTGCCCGTGCGTCGAAATTCCCCGCTCGTAGGTGCCGAATCGCGCCGACGAGACTCGTCGCTCCAACGACGACGAGACTCATCGCGATTGACTGCTTCGCCGAGTAGCCCATGACGTACACGAAGATCGGAACGGTGAGAATGGAGCCCCCGCCGCCAAGAATGCCGAGCGCCAAGCCGATGGCGAGAGCCAGTACGTAGCCGATCATTGAAGCGAATCTACCAAGACAGCGAGCGCCGCGGTGGGGACGAAGCGCGGTGGGTAGGGCGAGATGTTGAGAGCAGGCATGGGCCCCGCACGCGCCTGCTCTCAACATCTCATCGGGCCGCCATCCCAAACTGCCCAACGACGCCACATCGCCTCGCGTATCTTTTCTGTCCTGCCCGGCTTCACGGAGCCCGTCTTCAGCCCTCACTACCATGCATCGTCCCTTCGCCATCGCCTCGAGCTCGGCGATGCTCGTCGCCTCGTTCGCGCTCTCCTCGCTCGCTCAGGCGCCCAAGCGATCGCTCTCTCCTGCCGACTGGGATCACTGGCGCTCGATTTCCTCACCGGTTG
>DATBHD010000316.1:0-10597 GCA_036557635.1 Gemmatimonadaceae bacterium | reverse complement strand
TAGTTCACGCGGTTTCCGCAGTTCACGCGGTTTCCGCAGTTCACGCGGGTTCCGTTGTTCACGCGGGTTCCGTTGTTCACGCGGTCTCCGCTGTTCACGCGGTTTCCGTAGTTCACGCGGTTCCCGTTGTTCACGCAGTTTCCGCTGTTCACGCGGTTCCCGCCGTTTCACCGTGGTCCGCCTGTGACGGCGTGCGTCGGCGAACGTCTGTGAATCAACGGCATTGCCGAGTGGGCGAACGGAGCCTCCTCGCTGCCGCTTCCCGTGGCCATGTCCCAGACCGCTTTCGCTCTCGCCGTCGCCCGCGCCGAGTTGGCCGCCTCTCGACGGCGGGTGCTCGTCGCGATTTTCATTGTCGTAACCGCGGTCTTCCACATCGCCGGGCTGCGATCGTCGCCCTGGGTGTACGCGGCGCTGGCGCTCTGGATGGCGCTGACCTTCGTATCGGGATTCGTGCTGCGACGAGTTCAATCGGCGAACGATGCCGATCTGGTGCAGACGGTCTCGTACTACATCGACGCAACCATCGTGACCGTCGCCTGCGCGATGATCGGCGGTGGTTGGTGGGTCGCGGTGACGGTGATCGCATTCGGCGTCACCTTCGCCTTCGCGACGCTGCCGCGTCGACGCGCGCAGTACGCCGCGCTCTACGCCGTGTGCTGCTTCAATGCGCTCATCATCGGCGAAGCGCTCGGGATCATCGTTCCGGTGGGTTTCGCCGGCCTGCCGCCGCTGCGGGAGAACTATGCGATCGCGTTCGCGGTGGGTCTCTTCGGGACGACGATGATCGTGACCTTCGGGATCGTGCAGATCACGTTCGTCCGCGTGATGCGCAGAGCGCGCGACCGGTACGAGCTCCTGTTGCAGACCGCGCCGGACATGATCCTCAGCGCCAACCGCGATGGCATCGTGGTGTCGGCGAACGAAGCGGCGCGGATGTTCGCGATTCGCAGCGGAGAGTTTCCGAGCGACGAGCCGTCTCGGCCTGGTCGGCGGCGTCCGCGGACCTCCGGCGGATCGGGCCTCATCGGCCGACAGGTGGCCCTGCTGGCGTATCCCGAGGACCGCGAGTCGCTGGCGGCGGACGTGACCGCCGCGGGCGAGGGGCAGAGCCGGCAGCGGGAGATTCGCCTAACGAGTGGCGGCGAGCCGGGCTGGTACCTGGTGAGCTGCAACCCGATTCGCGAAGAGGAGCGCATCACCGGCGTGCTCGTCGTCGCGCGCGAGATCACGGCACGCAAGCGACACGAGGAGATGCTGCGCCGAAGCGAGGAGACGACGCGCCAGGCGCAGAAGATGGAAGCGATCGGCCGTCTCGCCGGCGGCGTGGCGCACGACTTCAACAACCTCCTGACGGTCATCGGCACCTACTGCGAACTGCTCAAGCAAGGCGTCGCCGAGGGGAACGCGCGGCGCGCCGACGTCGACGAGATCTACAATGCCACCGTTCGAGCCGCCGCCCTCACCAATCAGCTCCTCACCTTCAGCCGCAAGCAGGTCCTTCAGCCGAAGCTGATCAACCTGAACGAGATCGTCGCCGGCATGGAGGAGATGTTGCGCCGCCTCATCCACACGGGCATCCGCATCGAGACGCGCGCCTTCGACAATCTCGCCGCGCTCCGCGCCGACCCGGCGCAGATGGAGCAGGTCCTGCTCAATCTCGCGGTGAACGCGCGGGACGCGATGCCTAACGGCGGTCTCCTCAGCATCGACACCGACGAAGCATTTCTCGACGCCGCGTACGCGGCGGCGCATCCCGGCGTCGCCGCCGGACGCTACGTGCTCCTCTCGGTGAGCGATACGGGCGCGGGGATGGACGAGGAGACACGCGAGCGAATCTTCGAGCCGTTCTTTACGACCAAGGGTCAGGGCGAGGGCACGGGGCTCGGCCTCGCGACCGTGTACGGGATCGTCCAGCAGTCCGGCGGCCACATTCAGGTCGAGAGTGAAGTGGGCTCCGGAACGACGTTCCGGATCTATTTCCCGGTCGCCAAAGGCGCGGAGCGCCCTGCGCCGCGACTTCCGCGCCACCTCACGCCGCTGTCCGTCGAGCGAACCGCGACGGGCGCCCCGTCGTTAGGTCTCGACGAGGCGCTGCGCAGCGAGTCGGGCGAGACGGTCCTGCTCGTCGAGGACGGCGAAGCGTTGCGCGAGGTGCTCCAGCGCGTTCTCGAGGAGCTCGGCTACCAGGTATACGTCGCGAGCGATGGCGAGGAGGCGCTCGAGGTGAGTGCCACGCTGGATGGACCGATTCATATTCTCGTAACTGACGTCGTGATGCCGAACCTCGGTGGGCGCGAGCTGGCGCTCGAGCTGTGGAAGACGCGCCCCGACACGCGGGTCCTCTTCATGTCCGGCTACACCGAGGACGCCATCCTCCACCAGGGTCTGCGTAAAACCACCGTCGGCTTCATCGGCAAGCCATTTCGGCCGGACTTCCTCGCGAGCCGAGTCCGCGAGATGCTCGACACGGGACGCGGTGCGCTGAGCGTGGAGCGGTAAGCGCTTCTGTCAGCCGCGCTTCACTCGGGATGACAGGGATGCGGCCTTGACGAAGTCGCCCCGCGCGCGACACCATCTCTCGCATGAATCTGCTCGTCATTCGCCACGCGATCGCCGAGGATCGAGAGGCATTCGCTAAATCGGGTCGCGACGACGATCAGCGTCCACTCACCCAGGCGGGTCGTGGCAAGATGCGCCGCGGGGCGCGGGGGCTGCGCACAGTCGCGGGCCGTGCCCCGATTCTCGCATCGAGCCCACTCGTGCGCGCGCGGCAGACGGCGGAGATCGTGGCGCCGGAGCTTGGCGCGTCGCGCGTGGAGATCGTCGAGGCGCTGCGTCCCGATCGATCCTTCGACGAACTGTTGAAATGGCTCCGCTCGCACTCGGCGCATAACGACGACGAGGATTCCACTGTTGCCGTCGTCGGCCACGAGCCGCACCTGGGTGGCCTCGTGACATGGCTGATGACCGGCGGCGACGACTCGCGCATCGAGCTCAAGAAAGGAGCGGCCTGCCTGGTGCATTTCGATGGTCCACCGAACAAGGGCGAAGGGGTCCTTCGTTGGGCGCTCACGCCGTCGCAGTTGCGGGATCTCGCCCAGTAGCGGCTATCGAGCGTGGATGCAGTTGCGCACCACGCTCGACGCACCACGCTCAGCGTCACTGCTCGCGCGCCAACACCGCCCCCGCCCCCGCCCCCGCCCCCGCCCCCGCGCGTCGCTGATACACGAGCTCGAACGCGACATACAGACTGCACCCACGTCTTGCTGCTCAGGGGCCTCTCTGGCGCCAATGGTTGGTCACTCTCGCAATCGTCGGTCACTCTCTAGTTGAAAAGCCGGACGCGGATGAACGCTGATTACGCAGATGAACGCTGATAAGAACGGCGTTGACGATCTTTTCAAAAAGATCGTTCGCTCTTTGCCATTCTGCGTTCATCTGCGTAATCAGCGTTCATCCGCGTCCGGCTTTTCAACTACAGGGAGACCGAATTGGCACGCCGGTCTAGCGATCCAGAGAACACGGCCCTTTCTTCTGTCAGCCCCCCAAGGATCGAGAGACATCGAGATGATCGTCAAAGCCGCATTCCTCTCCCTGAACCTCATCGCGACAACGACCCTCGGTGCCCAAGTGGCACTGATCCCAAAGCCACGCGAAATCGCGGTCGTCGGCACGACCGCTCTGCCTAACGGCGTCGCCATCGACGTTCCCGCCAACGCCGATGACCGATTCGCCGCCACCGATCTCGCCGCGACCCTCCGCGAACGCGGGATCAACGCCCGTCTCGGCGCCGGGACCGCGAGTGCACGCATCACCCTCCTCCGCGCCGCCTCCCCAATCGCGCATCAGCTCCTTGCCGCGCAGAGCCTGACTCTTGCGGGATCAGCGCGCGACGAAGGCTACGTCATTGTCAGCGAGGGCACACATCTCACCGTAATCGGCTCCACTGGCGCCGGCGTCTTCTATGGCGCGCAAACGGTGAAGCAGCTCGTCGACGGCAACGGAACCTCCGCGAAGCTCAATCGCGTCCGCATCCGTGACTGGCCGGCGATGCGCTACCGCGGACTGCACGACGACCTTTCGCGCGGCCCGGTTCCGACGCTCGACTTCCAGAAGAAACAGATCCGAACTTTCGCCGCCTACAAGATCAACGTTTACTCACCGTACTTCGAGCAAACGCTCACCTACGCCAACAACCCACTCGCCGCGCCGCCGGGGGGCGCGATGTCGGCCGCGGACATTCGCGCGTTGGTCGCCTACGCGAAGCCATACCATATAGATGTGATTCCCGAGCAGGAGGCCTTCGGACACCTTCATCATTTGCTCAAGTACGAGATCTATTCGCCCCTCGCCGAGACGCCGCACGGCCACGTCCTGGCGCCCGGGGAGCCGGGATCGATGCAGCTCATTCAGCAGATGTTCGCCGAGATCGACAGCCTCTTTCCCAGCCACTTCATCCACCTCGGCGCCGACGAGACCTTCGAGCTCGGTCGCGGCCAGACGATGGACAGCGTCAAGGCCAATGGCCTCGGCGCGGTCTACCTCGGATTCCTTCAGCAGATCGAGCAGGTGCTTCGGCCGACGGGCAAGCGATTCCTGTTCTGGGGAGACATCGCGCAGAACAGCCCCGATCTCGTGAAGACGCTCCCCAGGGACATGATTGCCGTCGCCTGGGAGTATGACCCGGCGCCCAAGTTCGATCGCTTGATCACTCCGTTCACCGACGCCGGCCTCGAGACGTGGGTCGCGCCGGGCGTCAACAACTGGAATCGCGTGTGGCCCAACTTCGCGAACGCGCTTGGCAACATCCAGGGATTCATCCGCGACGGGCAACGACTGGGCGCTACCGGCGCGCTGAACACCACCTGGGATGACGATGGTGAGGCTTTGTTCAACCAGACCTGGTACGCGATTCTGTTCGGCGCCGCGGCGAGCTGGCAACCTGGGGAGAGCAGCATCGACGACTTCCAGCGGAGCTTCGGGCGCGTCTTTCATGGCGACACGACGGGCGCGATCGACGCAGCCCAGCGCCAGCTCATCGCCGCGCATACGCTTTTGCAGCGCCAGGGCGTCGGCGACGCGAACGATTTTCTCTACTGGCTCGATCCCTACACCGATGAGGGAGTTTTAACAGCTGACCGCATTCGTCCCGTGCTGCACGACGTGCGGCTCCTCGCCGAGTCCGCGATGGTCAACGTCGCGAACGCGCGTCGCGCGCAACCCAAGCTCCGGGAGGCCGATGCATTGGAGGCTATGGAGCTTGGTGCCCGACGGATCGACTTCATCGGAATGAAATTCCAGTTCACCGACGAGATCTCGGCCATGTATGCTCGGGCCGCCTCGGCGGACACCAGCCGCGACGGTCGGACGAACGCCGGACGCGAGCTCTCCGACATCGCGGGCATGAACGGACGCATCCAGGATCTCAGGGACGGCTACGTCCTAGGGCGCGAACTGTACGAGCGCGCGTGGGGTCGCGAGAACAAGCCGTACTGGGAGGGGAACGTCCTCACTCGGTACGACAAGGCGACTCAGCTCTGGATCGATCGGATCGATCGGTTCACGCAAGCGCGCCGCGAATGGTCGCGAACGCACCGTCTTCCGCCGCCTGATTCGCTCGGGATTCGCGCGCCAAAAGCAACTCCGACTGTGTCGAGCCGACGCTAAGGGCGTGTGGCGAGTTCGCGACAAGTCGCGGCTCGCAAAGGCTGCGATTCTCCTTGCAGGACAACGCTTTCGCTGTAGGCATCGTGCTCCCCCAGCGCGTGCGCGGCGCGCATGAACCTTGCCTTCGCATGCCGCACTGCATTGGGAGTGCACATGAAGCCAGGGTCGCTGCGAGTAGTGACAATTGACGATCAACGATGGGTCGTCCGCGCGGTGTGCCGAGTCCGATTGGGTCTCGATCCGCGCGAATCAACGCTCCGTTTCTTCAATGGCGCCGAGTCGCGCTACGTCAGGAACTATCCGGAGGACTGGCCTGCCCTTCCGGAGAGTGAGCTGACGTCGATCTTCGAGCGCGCGGAACCCCGAGCGTAGCGAACCACCGAAGGGTCGCGGGGCGAATCGCAACCAGGACATGGCGACGACGTCATGTCCTGGACGTATGTTTTCGTCGGTAACGCGACGCCTGTCACTCTGGCGCCTTTCCCAAACACCTGTACGTTAGAGCGCGTTAACCTTTCTGCGTTCAGGTGTCGCGACTGTGGCGGGGCAACTCTTAGAAGAACTGCGGGAAGCACTCCGTGAGCATTACGCCGTCGACTCCGAAGTCGGACGCGGCGGAATGGCCACGGTATTTCTCGCCGAAGATTTGAAGCACGGTCGTCGCGTTGCCGTGAAGGTGCTGAGCCCCGAGCTGTCGTCATCGATGGACAGCGATCGGTTCAAGCGCGAAATCCAAATCGCTGCACGACTTAGTCATCCACATATCCTCCCGGTCTTCGACTCCGGTGAGGCGAATGGGCTGCTCTACTATGTCATGCCCTTCGTCGAAGGGGAGTCGCTGCGTGGACGACTGAAACGCGAGACGCAACTGCCTATCGAGGATGCGATCAGCATAACGTGCGAGGTGGCCGACGCACTGTCGTATGCGCACTCGTTCGGTGTCGTGCATCGCGACATCAAGCCCGAGAACATCCTGTTGCACGGGGGCCACGCCGTCGTCGCCGACTTCGGAATCGCCCGTGTCATTCAGGAGGCCGGTGGCACAAAGCTGACGCAGACCGGGATGTCGGTGGGCACTGCGTCATATATGAGCCCCGAGCAGTTCAGCGGGGAGAACATCGACGGTCGCAGCGATCTATATAGTCTCGCCTGCGTGCTGTACGAGATGCTCGTGGGCGAGGTCCCGTTCACCGGACCTAACGCGATCGCGATCATGGCGCGGCACACGATGGAATTGCCGCCGTCGATCCAGATCGTGCGCGGGACGGTGCCGGACGAGCTGGAAGGCGCGATCATGCGCGCGCTCGAGAAGGTGCCCGCGGACAGGTTCGCGACGGTGTCGCAGTTCAAGGAGGCGTTGTTAGGCCAGGGTGCCACGAGCACGTACACGCGGCGCACGCGGGCATACACGAAGCAGCATCCCGCGGCGTCGGCCAACACACCGCTGCGTCGGCGGCGCCGCACCCTCGCGTACCTGGCCACAATCGTAGCATTGCTGGCCGGCGGAAGTCTCGCCGGTCGCTACGTGTGGCTGGGCCGCACGCGGCACGTCGTGGCCGGGGATGTCGACTTGCGTCGCATCGCCGTACGGTACCTGGACAATGAGACAAAGGACACTGCGCTGGCACACGTCGCCGACGGTCTCACCGAGTCGCTTATCGGTCAGCTCTCCCGCGTAGAGGGATTGAACGTCATCTCATCGTCTGGCGTCGCACCGTACCGATCGCCAGACGTCGCCGACGACAGCATCGGACGCGCGCTGAAGGCCGGCATGCTGGTTCACGGGTCGATCGACGAGGACGCGAAGCAGCTGCGGGTCTCGATCAATCTCGTGGACGGACAGAGCGGTGCGTCGATGCAACGGGCGAGCTTTTCTGTCGCGAAGGGGGATTTCCTGCGGGCGCGAGACTCGCTCGCGAGCGTGGTCGCCGATCTCCTGCGGCGTCGTCTCGGCGAGGAGATTCAGCTCCGCGAGCAACAGAACAACACGACTAGCGTCGAGGCCTGGACGCTGGTACAGCGCGTGGAGAAAGCGAACAAGGAAGTCGAGCAGCTCGTCGCGGCGGGTAATCCGTTAGGCGCGCAGCAGCGTCTCGTCGAAGCAGACTCGCTTGCGTCGCTCGCCGCGATGGCCGATCCGCGATGGCCGGAGCCGGTCGTCGTGCGCGGCACCATCGCCTACCGCGAGGCGCGCCTCTCGCGCGACCCGGCGAAGACGGTCCAATTCATCCAGCAAGGACTGGCACGCGCAGATCAGGCGCTCTCCCTCGACGCGGAGAACCCGGCGGCGCTCGAGTTGCGCGGCACGCTGTCATACTATCGCGTCTCGAAAGGCCTGGTCCCAAACCAGAACGAGGCGAGCCAGGCCATCGCGACCGCGGAGAAGGATCTCCGAGCCGCAGTGCGCCTTTCACCGCATCGCGCCACGGCATGGAGTGTTCTGAGCGCGCTCCAGTACACCAAGCCGGACATTCCCGAGGCGTACCTCGACGCGCAAAAGGCCTACGAGGCGGACGCATTTCTGCGCGCCGCGCCCGAAATCGTGTGGCGGCTGTACGCGACGTCGTACGACCTGGAACAATTCCAGAACGCGACACGCTGGTGCGACGAAGGGCGCGGGCGATTTCCGACCGACCCGCGCTTTACGTTGTGCGAGCTGCACCTGATGATCACGAAGGCGAGTGCCGCGAAGCCCGGCGACGCGTGGCGCGTCGCCAACGAACTGACGCGTCTCACGCCGCAGCAGGACACGGCCGCGCAGCGCCGGCTCGGCCAGATCTTTGTCGCCATCGTGATTGGACGTGCCGGACTGCGTGACAGCGCGCATCACGTACTCGAGCGCGCGAGGGCCGGCGCCGACATCGATCCCCGCGGTGAACTGATGGGATACGAGGCGCTGGCTCGCACGTTCCTCGGCGAGCATGAGCAAGCCATCTCGCTGTTGGAGCGGTACCTCACGGCACATCCCGAGCACCGCGCCGGTTTCGCAAAGATCAACACGTGGTGGTGGCGCGACCTGCAGGAGGATCCGCGGTTCAAGATAGTGGCGGGGATGGGGCGCTGAGGAAATCGGCCTCGGCCACGGCGAATCACCGTTAGGCAATCCGGCGCCGAGCGCATCGGCGCGAACATCGCGAGACCGCGCGCGGAGCGCATCTGAGCGCGCGGAGAGACTTCACTCTCAAGCCGTCTTGCAGCATCTCACACTGTAGCGAGGACGCTCTATGAACCTGCGATACCGGCCGACCCAAACCCTCTTCCTCGCGGCCGCGTTCGCCGCGGTCACCGTCTCATGCAGAGACGACCGAGCGCTCACGACGCCTCGACACCTCGTCCCCGGGCAGCCCAACGCGGAGATCAACGACGGCGCGCACGGCGGCGGGAACCCGGACGTGTTCTACTTGCTGCCGATGGGCTTCCCGAACAACGCGCCGACGTTCGGCGCGCGCCCTTTCCAACCCAACCTCCCGGTCACGTTCAAGATTCGCAATCTCGCCACCGGCGACGTGATTACTTCAGGGCAGGCGGGGCTTTCGACGGTGCAGATGTCTTCGCTGCTCCAGGACTACCACGCACTCTGGAACACGCACTCGCCGATCGACGTGCCGACCGGCACGTATCGCGTCGAGACCTGGATCGGCACCAAACAGGTCGCCTTCGCCGACGTCGTTCTGTTCAAGACGCTGAAGCAGTTCCTGAACATCGACACGCAGCAGTTCGTTCCGCTGCCTGACGACTGGACGCTGCTCATTCGCGTCCGCGTGCAGGAAGGATGGAACTGTCAGAACAAGTCGAGCTGCATCACACAGATCGTGCCCAATGACTTGACGACGCCGGTGATCGTGAAGACGAACGATGGTCTCAACGCCGCGAAGTTCAGCGGCCACTGGCATGACGGGAGCTTCCCGGTCGTCGTGTCGATCGAAGACATCTCGGCGGCGGTGAACGCTCCGGGCGGCGGCGGCTGCACCCTCGGCATCAAGGGTCTCGTAATTACGAACAACCACTGCGTACGCTTCACGGCCGATCCGGACGTAGTCTTTACCAACACGGTTCTCGTCAACACGTGCATCCCGCGCCCCGGGGACGATCGCCAGCTCCTCTTCAAGTACGATCGTGATGAGCAGCCGATCTTCCTGAGAAACGAGGTCCCACCGATCACCTGTCCACCGGGCTTCGCGTCGACCGAGCAGTCGAAGAACCCGCTCGTTCGCCTTGCGTCGAATGCGCTGTCGAAGCTGACGGGTCTCTTCATGCCGAGCATCGCGTACGCGATCGACGCCGGCGTAGGCGCTGGCATCGACGCCGGCGGAGGGTTTAGCGTATTCGCACTCGGATTCCCGGCGTCGTTGAACATTCTCGCCGGTGATGGGCAGACCGCGGCCGCCGGTTCTGCGGTTCCGATCGCGCCGCAGGTTCGTCTCGTCGCGGCGCACGTGCACGAGCAGCCGTCGGGCGACAACCCACATCCGGAAGGCGTGGCGGGCGCGCAGGTGACTTGTTCGGCGAGCGCCGGCGGGAGTGTCGGTGGCTCGCAGAGCGCCCTGGCGACGGAAAGCGCCGGAGGTGTGTACACCTGCCCGGCGTGGGTCCTTGCCTCCGGACCGAACACGCTGACGGTGAGCGCCGCTGGTTACAACTCGCCGGTCCAAATCGAAGATCTCACGGGCGAAGGCGGTGAGCCGTCGACGCTCAGCACGACTGCGGTCTTCCGCGCGACCGGCACCGCCGGCCAGTTCATCGACTTCGAAAGTGGTCTCGACTGTAGTGGTGATTGCAGTCTGAACGATCAATTCCAGGGCGTGCTCTTCCAGTACTCTTATTTCAACGGCGAAGGCACGTCGACGACGTCGCCGCGCGTCGTCGTGGTCGGCAACAATCACCAAGCGACGGCGCCGATCGTCGCGGCTGGTGCAGGCCCGACGCC
>DATBHD010000315.1:0-2622 GCA_036557635.1 Gemmatimonadaceae bacterium | reverse complement strand
GACGCGATCGATCATCCCGAATCGCTGTGCTTCTTCCGACGACATGTATCGGTCACGATCGAACTCGCGCTCGATACGCTCGAGCGGCTGATGCGTGAGTTTGCCGAGGATTTCGAACATCCGGCCGCGAAGATACACGATCTCTCGCGCCGCGATCTCGATGTCCGCCGCGGATCCCTTGGTGCCGGTTGACCACGGCTGATGCATCATGATTCTCGCATGCGGCAGCGCGGCGCGTTTCCCCGGCGCGCCAGCCGCGAGAAGGAACGCACCCATGCTGGCCGCCATGCCCACGCACGTCGTGGCGACCGGCGCCGTGATGTGTTGCATCGTGTCGTAGATCGCGAGACCGGACTGCACACTGCCGCCCGGCGAATTGACGTAGAGCTGAATCTCACGGCCCGGCGCATCCGCCTCGAGAAAAAGCAGCTGCGCGATGATCAGATTCGCGACGTCGTCGTTGATCTCGCTTCCCAGGAAGAGAATGCGGTCCATGAGAAGTCGAGAAAAGAGATCATAGCTCCGCTCACCGCGAGGCGAGCGCTCGATGACATACGGGATCGTCAGTTGCGACATTGGCTACCTCAGGAGTCCAGACCGAGTGCAGCGGCCAGCGCGTCGACGAGCGAACGTGCGGCTGCCGGAGAACGCAACGCGGCATGTGCCGCGGGAAGAAGACACATGGCATTGCCGCCGAGGGGAATGACCGTCGCCGTGATGGGCGACGACGCTTCAACGACAAGCGAAGGTGTGGCCGCACTCGCAGCGCGAAGCGGTCGCGCCTCCGACGGTGCACTGCGCACCGCCTGACGTCCACGGGCGTCCGCGACGCGGGCGGCGACGAATCGAATCAACGTGCTCTCGTCGGACCCGCGCATCTCGTCGCGGGCCTCAGCCAGCGTCACAAGCCCGAGAAAGCCAGCGAGCCGAGCGCCGGCGGCTTGCCAGACATGGCGCACTCCATACCGTGCGGCCGAGGTGCGCCCGTCAGGCTCGTCGAGAATATCCTTGCGACGATAATAGTGAACCGTGTTCACAGTGAAACTGTCAGCGGCCGCGGGATCGATACTCAACGACCCGAAACAATCGCGCACGAGACGCGCAATGTCCTCCGCGTCGAGCGGTGGTGCCGGATCCGGAATGGCGCGCGCACGCCACCGCTCGAGCTCGAGCAGCACAGGCGCGACGCGCGGATCGACGACGCTCGCCCTATCGGTCGTCGCTCGCAAGTTCGATCGTGCCACGCTTGGCGCCTACGGACGCGCCGCGGGACGCGCGGGCGTGTTGTTGGTTTGATGAAGCGGACGCGCAGCGGAGAACGCCTCGTCCGTGCCGATCACGAGCCGCAACTGAAGCACTGTGGTCTCCTGCTCGAGGGTCCCGACGAATACCGGCTCGAACCGCTGATTCGAGCGACCAGTGAGTCCAGTCCCCGCGGCACGTTCAACAAGTTCTGATGGCGGCGCCGACGCAGGCAGACCGCGCGTGTACGAGCGTGCAATTGCCGACACGTCCGTGCGCGGCGGCTCGGGTGCGGACGAGCGCAACCCCGGCGGTGACCATTCGGACGGCGCCATCGGTCGACCCGGTCCCGTGGTCAACGGAAAGGGAACGCTCGGCGTTTCGGGAAGCGGTCGCGGGCTCGTCGGCCGCGAAGTGTCGGGTAGCTCGCGACGAAAGCGCGCTTCGATCAGACCGAGGTCTTCGTTGTCGCGCCCACCGTCCGGTCCAAAGACGCGTTCGTTGCCTTCGGCAACGACGGTGAATCGCCCAGTCTCGAATTCATCGACGGGCCGCTCGAGTGTGACGACGCTGTATGCGTTGAGCACCAGTCCGCCCGCGGTGACCGGCTTGCCGTCGATCTCGACCTTCGCGACGCAACGAAGCGGTCCGAAGTTTCGCAGTCGAAGCGTGTACACTGCGCCAGGTCTCGCCAGAACATGTCCCGTGTCGAGCTCGCGAATGTCGTCGCCCCGCACGGCCAACACCTCGACACCGAAATCACCGACTCGCATCGAGCACCTCGGCTCCATAGTGGTCGGGTTGTAGTCTAGTAGTAGTACAATAATGGTGTCAATAGTCTGAAATGCGTGCAATTTCACCTGGAACATTGCCCTCGCCGCCGCGCTTCAGCCCGTGCTACGCGTGGCCGAGGTCGCATTCCGAAACGCGCGATATGACGTCGGAGTTGAGACGACGGCGGGCAGAGTCAGGACAACCGGTGCGGTGCCCTGTCGGCTCGACGCACTACCGACGCTGTTAGAAGGAATGGAGCACGAGGATGTTATGGCCGCTATCCAAAGGCTCGGGCACGGTCGCAGGCGACACACACCGGGCCACTTCGTCGGCCGGCTTGGCTTTGGCTTCTGGATCAGGCTTTGTAATCGGCCCTACGAGCATGGGCGGATGTCCGGCCCGCGGCTCTGGCCTATCGCGACCAAGAGGTTTCCAAATTGCCCACGGACCAATCGCAACCGCGTCGATATCGATCGCGCATTTGGCGAGTTGAGAGATGTCAGAAATTTACTTGCTCACCATCAGCCCATCTGGGACCGCAAGCCAGTCGAACTGCACGCCAGAGCGCTCGAGCTGATTGATTGGATGAGTCCTCAGCTCTGCAAT
>DATBHD010000314.1:0-2881 GCA_036557635.1 Gemmatimonadaceae bacterium | reverse complement strand
ACAACAACAATCTGGAGCCACGGCGACGAAGACAGTCCGCGCCGAGCTCGCAGCGGTGTTGTTGCAATCCAAACGGTACGCCGAGGCCGCGCGTGAATACCGAGCGCTGCTCGTGCGCGATCCGTCGAACTTCGACTACCGGTTGGCGCTTGCACGCGCGCTCGCGTGGGGTGACCAGCCGCGCGAAGCCGAGCGCGAGCTGCGTGTGTTGGCATCTCGAAAGCCAGTGCGGCTCGCCGTCGACACGCTGCTTCGTCAGGTGCGCGATGCCATGAAGCCGACCTCGTCCGAAGCGTTTGCGTGGGTGCGTGAACGGCCCGACTATCCGCCCTATCGTCTCGCGCTCGCTCGCGCGCTCGCGGGCGAACGCGAGGGACAGCTCGCCGCGCTGCAATATGATTCTTTAATGACCTTCGCGGGCACCGAGCGAATTCCGGTTGCGTCCGTGTTGCGCCGCGAACAAGCCGAAGCGTATCTCCAAGCCGACAATCTGGAGGCGGGCGCGAGAGCGCTTCGCGACGTCCTACGGACGGCACCGACCGACACCGCACTCCGGCACGAGCTCGCCGTCGCGCTTGCGGCAGGTCCACGCGAGTGGCACGAGGAAGCGCGAGCGCATTATGACACGCTCATTGCGACAGTACAAACCCCAGCCATCTATGCCGAGCGCGCCCGGCTTCGGCTCGACGCGGGTGACAAGGCCGGTGCGGAGTCGGACCTCAATGCATCCATTGCCATCGGCTCGACCTTCGCCGCGCACCTCATGCTCGGCGACATCCTCCGCGAGCGACGCGAGTATCTGGCCGCGGGCATGATGTATCACGCCGCACTGGCTCGCGTCGATCAAGACGATGGTGACGCGGTCGTGGTTCAAGCGGCGCTTGCTCGACTCGCACGCGAAGAGCGGCCGGTGACGCTCGCACCGGAGATTGGCGACGCAGGCGGATTTCGAGTGAGCAGCGACGGAGCCGGCGACAACCTCGGCGTTCACTTCGCGGCGTCGACGTTCCGCGTCACCGCACCGCTCGGTCAAGTCGCGAGCATCTCGATCGCGGCCCTGCATCAATACCTCGGCGAGCGGTCCGATCTGCGAACGTTCGATCTCAACGCCGTTGGCGGTGAAGGATCCTTTGCGGTTCAGGGCGGCTATGGTCCGTTGTTCACTCGCCTGGGAATCAGCGGAGGCACGCTCCGCGCTCCGAACTCGCAGTCCATTCCACTCGGTTCGGCGACGGGCGCGCTGTTTGTGAACGCGTGGGAGCTTGCCGTCGGCGGGTCGACTGGACCGGCCTATCCATCGCTGCTCACCACGACGGCGGTGCGCCTTCTCGACGGCGAAGACGACATCCTCACTGAAAAGGATGTGAGCGCAACGCTGGGCGGACCGATCGGCAAAGCGGACGTGGCTGTCACTGGAGAGCAGTCGCAGTTGAGCGACGGCAACGTTCGCACGACGCTTCACGGAATCTTTCGCTATTCTTTGGTTCCCGGCGTCTCCGCGATTTACGACGTGAGCCGCGTGACATACGACCAACGCAGCATGCGGTATTGGGATCCGCTCGAGTACACTGCGCATGGCATCGGGCTCGAGCTTGCATCGCGACCGATGAGTGGACCGACGATCGCAGTGAGCGCGATTCCCGGCATGGCATGGGGCAGAGAGATTCCGTATCTGCCGGCGCTGCCGGGCACGCCACCGGGCACGCCGCCCATCAGAGCGGACACGGTCGCGAACATTTCCGCGTTTCAGGTCGGTGCCACTGCTGAAATCGGGTGGCGTGATCCGTCATGGGAGTGGAGCACGGCCGTCAGTTACGGCCGAGGACGCGCGGGTGACTACCAGCGTCTGGGTGCAACGCTCGCGTTCCGCGTCTACAAATGATTCCGCTGATCGACAGCGATAGCATCGCGCTGCAGGTCGGCGTCGTGTTGGTGCTGACCTTTCTCGTCGTTCTCATCGTTCGCTATATCCTCCTGCTGTGGCTGGGCTACCTGCATCACATCGAGGGACGCGGACGCGCGCTCGACCGGACACCCGAGCCGCCGGTGACGATCATCGTCCCGGTCTTCAATGAGGAAACCGTCATCGTCGGGGCGCTGCGCAGCCTGCTGGAGCTCCGCTATCCGTCGATCGAGATCATCGTCGTCGACGACGGATCCACCGACCGCACACGCGAGCGTGTCGCAGCACTCGAGGGGCGCTATGGGGACACGACGCTGCGCCTCGTCTCGAAAGCGAATGGTGGAAAGGCGAGCGCGCTCAACACCGGAATTGCGCTGGCTCGGCACGACTTCGTGGTATGCATGGACGGCGATTCGCGTCTCGCCCCGGACGCGGTCAGCGCCGCGATGCAGCACTTCGCCGACCCGCGCGTCGGTGCCGTGGCCGGCAATGTCAAAGTCGTGAATCGCAGCGGCGTGTGGACGCGGCTTCAGGCGCTGGAGTACCTCGAGGGACTGAACATGGCGCGACGCGCACAAGGATTTCTACGCGTCGTGAACATCATCCCCGGCCCGATCGGGATCTTCCGTCGTGACGTGTTACGCCGGGCCGGCGGTTACGACACGGACACGTTCGCCGAGGATGCCGATCTCACGCTCAAGGTGCTGACCGACGGGTGGCATGTCACGTACGAAGAGCGCGCGATCGCATACACCGAAGCCCCAGAGCGCTTCATCGATCTCGTCAAGCAACGCTACCGCTGGACGCGCGGCATCCTGCAGGCCCTGCGCAAGAGAAGCAGATGGCTGGTGTCGCCGCAGCGCGGCCCGCTGATCTGGCTGTCGCTCGTCACGATGCTGTTCGAGGCCGTCGTGTGGCCGGTGATGAACGTCGTCGGCAACGTGACGTTCGCGCTCGTGGCGCTCTCGGCAGGCGCGG
>DATBHD010000313.1:0-12116 GCA_036557635.1 Gemmatimonadaceae bacterium | reverse complement strand
CGAGGTGTCGCGCACGCGAACGCTCGCCGGCGTCGTGCAACCGCTGCCGGCGGCGAAGGTGCGCGTCGAGTCGGATGTCGTGAGCGATCGTTATGCAACGTCGGGCACGAACGACGGCGCGACCGCGGGCGAGATGAAGGTCACGTGGATGCCGCTGCCGGCGCTCGATCTCTACACGGACGCGCGCCGGGCCTTCGAGTCGAGCGGTACCGCCGTGCAGCCCGACTTCGTGGGCGCGGGTGCGACCTATCGCATTCTCCCGGGCGTGTCGCTCGAGGCGCGTCATCGCCAGGTCTCTCTCCCCGGCGACTCGGCGAACTACTCGATCACCAACCTCGGCGTCCGCAGCCGCGTCGGCGATCACACCGAGGCGTACAGCTCGTATCAGATTGCCGGCGCGAACGGTGAGTACAACGCCGCGATCGTTGGCCTCAACAATCAGATTCGCTTCGCGAATGGTCTGACGCTCAACTCGTCGGCCGAGCGCCGCGAAGGCGTCGGGCATGCATCGATAGCAGATCCGGTGCGCGCGCTGCCTTTTCTCCAAAATGAGGAAGACTACACCGCGTTAGGCCTGGGGGCCGAGTGGCTCGAGCCCAAGTCGCCGTATCGATTGAGCGCGCGTGGCGAGTATCGCGACGGGACGCTGCGCTCGGTGCGTCTTGTCGATGCGTCCGGGGACGTCTCGTTCAATCGCTCGCTCGCTCTGCTTCAGAAGACGAACTACACGCAGATGACGCAGAGCGACGCGCTGTCCTCGTACAGCCGCCGCGCCTCGACCCTGTGGGGGCTCGCGTTCCGCCCGATCGGCGGCGACGAGCTGAACGCGCTGGCCAAGGTCGAATACGTGAACGCGCTGAATCCGCTCACCGCCGGCGTGCTCACGTCGCGTGGCGAGGAGGCGCGGACGATCGCCGCGCTCGAGACAGTGTGGGCGCCGGAGCCGATCGTCGAGGTGGCGACTCGTTATGCGACGCGCCGTACGTCGGCGTTCATTCCGCAGCTCGACGGCTCGGTGACGCCGCAGCGCTCGACCGCGGACTACATCGGCAACCGCATCGGCGTCGACATCACCTCGTGGCTCGCGGCGCGCGCCGAGACACGCCTCCTCGTCGAGCACGCGAGCGCGACGACGCGCTGGGACATGGCGCCGCAGCTTGCCTTCAGCCGCGCCGGCCTCGAGGCCGCCGTCGGCTACCGCGTCGGCGACCTCCGCGACCCGGACTTCAGCGTGAACGGAGGCCCGGGCTGGTTCCTGACCTTCGGCGCGAAGATCACCGAGCGGTCGGCGAAGAACGTCGCTGAGTTCTGGAGGGCGCGATACTGAGCGGGATGCGGGACGCGGGATGCGGGATGCGGGAGGCGGGAGGCGGGACGCGGATGCGGGATGCGGGATGCGGGATGCGGGATGCGGGATGCGGGATGCGGGATGCGGGACGTATCCCGCTTAGTTGCTCATATTCGCCGATGCAATGTTGAGCCCCAGGCCGACTGTGAAGAGGAGCGGCCGATAGCTCGAACCCGGCTGGCCCGAGGCAGTCCGCAGCGTCCCGCTCACGCTCTTGATCCAATCGGCGTTGAGCGTGAGACCGAACGTGCTCTTCGATGGCAGTCGAATCGCGACGCCAGCGGCGACGACGGCGCCGCTGCCATTGTCGCCGTACGGCGGATCGTCGCCGTGCTGTTGGCCCTCTCCGAGGCCGGCGTTGAGCGTGATCCCGGGGACGGGTGCCCACTGCGCGAGGCCGACGAAGTAGCTGGCGCTGTGGCTGTAGTCGAAGCTGATCTCGGCGAACGCTCGTCCCAGAAGCGCGACGCCAAAGCTCGGCGTAATCGTTAGGCCGAGTGCCAGCGATGCGCTCGGCCCGCCCATTCGGACCGTCTGAAAACAGCCGTCGCAGTTGGGCGTCTGGGCCGAGCCACCGAGGCCGAGTTCGACCCAGACGCGTTGCGGTCCCGCGGGCTGCGCTTGCCCCGCGAGCGTACTCAATGGGCCGAGAAGTGCCAAAAGGAAGATGTGTATTCGCAATGCTCAACGCTGAAACAGGCCTTCGAGAGTATCGTAGAGCCACTGCTTCGAGTCGCTCCAACCAACTTACGCGACGTCGCCAGAAGCCGCGATGACCAAACGTCAAAAGGTTCGCATGCCGACACTATCCGCTCTCGCGAGTCAGATCCGCGCCGACGTGCGGTACGGGCTGCGGGCTCTCTACCGATCGCCGGGATTCGCGTTCGTCGGCATCGTCTCGACGGGGATCGGAATGGGGCTGACCACCCTGATGTACGACACCAAATGGCAACTGGTCTCGCGCGAACTACCCGCGGCGGCGAACGCCGAGCGATTGGTGATGCCGACCCAGCCCGTTTCGTATTTCTATATCGAGCAGTACCGCCAGCTGGACAGGCTCTTCGCCGGTGTCGCCGCGGTGCAGACCGGCGTGCCGTTCACAGTCAGCGTTCCAGACGACGCACCGGCGAAAGCACAGCGCGTCTACGGGCAGCTCGTGTCGGCCGCTTCTCCGTGCTTGGCGTCCGAGCAGCGCGTGGGCGCGTGCTGGACGCCGCGTCGGACAAGCCCGGCGACGCACCGGTTGTCGTGGTCAGCGATCGCTTCTGGCGCAATCGCCTTGGCGCCTCGCCTAACGCGATCGGGCAGCGGCTCCGGCTCAATGGACAGCTGGTAACGATCGTCGGCATCACGCCGAAGGACTTCAATGGCGCCTTGCCCATCAATCCCGCCGAGCTGTTCGTGCCGATCACGGTGCCGGCCGCAGTCGCGCCAGAGCTCGCCAACGACGTGCTGCATCGGCCCAACGCGAGGCAGTTCTTCGCGCTGATGTCGCTCGCGCCGGGCATCTCGATGGAACGGGCGGAGATCGAGCTGGACGTGGCCACGCGACGTCTCGACGAGCGCGATGCGTCAGCGCGAAGGCGCGAAGAGAAGGGGAGGCGCGTGACGCTGCTCCCCGCGGGTACGGTGGTGCCTCTTCCGAAGGCGTTGAAGCGAGTCGCTCGGATTCTACGCGACGCTGATGGCGCTGATCATGACCATCGCGAGCATGAACCTGGCGACCATGCTGCTCGCGCGAGGTGCCAATCGTCGCCGCGAGTTGGCGGTGCGCATGTCGGTGGGAGCAAGCCGAGTGCGCCTCGTTCAGCAAATGATCACCGAGGGCGTTCTGCTGTCACTGTTAGGCGGCTCGGCGGGATTAGCACTTGCTTATGTGCTGGCGGCGCTGAGGTCGAAGATGACGCCGACGACGGCGCCAGTCGCCTTCGACTTCGCGCCGGGAGTGAGCTCGGCGCTGTTCGTGTTCGGTCTCGCGGGTATTTGCGGCATCGCATTCAGTCTGGTGCCCGCGCTGCGCGCGACGAGGGGTGACGTGACACCGGCGTTGAAGGGCGGGGCGGGGCGGGATGGTGCTCGTCGGCGTCGGCACGACGCTCGGCTTCATCGGCGCATTCACGCTTGCGAAGCTCCTGTCGTCGTTCACGAGTGTCGTCGTCGAGTCGTTGAAGACCGGGACGGATGATCCGCTGTTGCTCATCGGTGCGCCGCTGCTGCTCGCGGGATTGGCGGTTCTGGCCTACTATCTCCCCGCGCGACGGGCGACCGAGATCGATCCGTTGATGACCCTGCGCGAGGAGTAGCGGGGTAGGGCCGACGAGTTCACGCCGCCGAAAGTCATCCAGGATCGTAGACGAAGAACCCTGGAGACCTTCATAGCGCAGTGGCAAGGCTCACTCTCTGAGCGAGCCATCGCTTGCTCGGCCGCCGAGGTACCCACATTCTTGTGACATGTACACGGTCGACGACTTCCGGACACGTTACGCGCGGTCGTGCGATGAGGGCTTGCTATCCCTCCTCGAGACGGATCCGGAGCACCTGACGCCCGAAGCGCGCGCCGAGCTCGCCGAAGAGTCCGAGTGGCGCTCGTTGCGTCTGGGCGACCCGGTGCGAGGCGTGCCCATCCTCGACGGCAGGCGCAACTGGTCCTTCCGTCTTCGAGCGTTCGTCCCGATCGCTCTTGCGGCAATTGCGTTCCGCGCCGAGGCGCAGGCGAGCGACAGCTTACGTGCCGCACTCGACCATTGGGCGATCGGTATATCGTTAGGCCTGCCCGCCTATCGCCGGCAGGTCGTGCCCGAGTTCACGACCGTCGCTATCAGCTTCACGCAGTTCCGACCGGAACGACTCGGTGCTGACATCGCGATTGGCACGGTGCCGCGACTCGACCAGAGCAGTCTCGGGGCGCTGGGTGGCCGGGCCGGCGTGACCTTTCCGCTTGCGCCAGTAAAGCATCTGCTCATCCTGCCGTCGGCGGGAGTGAGCGCGATCGCGATGGCCTCGCCGGGTGGCGCGGGCGGCGCGGCCGGCTTCAACGGCTGCCTCGCCACGGTGCTGTACGCGGGAGACGTCGGCCTCCGGACCGGAATTACAGTCAACTCATTGCACGGATTCGGCGCGCCAGTCTGGCTGCTCGAGGTCGGATTCGTTGCCATCGGAACCAACGTGAATTGACCGACACGATCATCCGTCGCGCAACACGCGCCGACATGGCGACCATCGGCACGCTGGGCGCGATGCTCGTCCGCGAGCATTACGAGTTCGACCCGCAGCGCTTCATCGCGGCGACGAGTCGCACCGCCGAGGGCTACGGGCACTTCCTCGGCACGCAGCTCGAGAATCCGGACGTCTGCGTCCTTGTTGCCGAGCGCTCCGGCAAGGTCGTCGGCTACACCTACGCGTCGATCGAGCCGCGGGACTGGATGTCCCTCCGCGACACCGCCGGCGTCATCCAGGACATCATCATCGACCCCGAACATCGGGGCGGCGGGGTCGGCCGGAAGCTGCTCGACGCGACTTTAGCATTCTTGCAATCGCGCGGCGCGCCACGCGTGGTGCTGTCGACGGCGGCGCGGAACGAGGGTGCGCAGCGATTCTTCGCGAGCGCGGGGTTTCGGCCGACGATGATCGAGATGACGAAGGAGCTCTGAGCTTCGTGTGGTGTGATCGCGAGCGGAGCCACCCCGCTCCTGCTATCGAGCGCCCGGAAATCTGCGTAAGCCAAAATGGCAACTCGCTACTTCGCGACGATGGTGGCCTGCGACGACATCAGCTGCCACGCACCATTGCGCTCGACGTAGACGTGCGTGATCCGTAGCTCGTTCGTTCCTTTCTCCGTCGTGACCTTGCGCAAGGCGGTCGCGACCGCGGTCGGGCCGGAGATCCGAACGCTGACGGCGCCGTGCTCCATCGCGGTGAACTTCTCGCCCGCGGCGTTGTGGTCGGGGGACTTGAGTAGGGTGGCCTTGTCCATCACCTCGCCGCGCGGGCCGATCGCCATGTAGTCGTCGGTGAGGAGCGTGCGCAGGGCGGTGGTGTCCGCTTTGAGACGGGCGTCGATGTAGCTCTGTTCCAGTTTGTGAATCGCGGCTTCGACATCGGCCTTGGCGCCTGCTTGCCGCGCCTGAGACCGCAAGGTGCGGGGAGCGAGGACGAGCGCGCTCAGCAGGGCGATGGCAACATACCGACGCGTGGACATAACGCCTCCATTGGTGGGCGAAGAACCTCCAGCGCAGGCGGAGCGTCCCGCCTCGCTAGAGGAAGGGGGCCAAGTGTGCGACGCCGTCCTCGGGATCCGCCGTGACGTAGGGCACGACGTCGCCGAGACTCGCGAAGAATGCCTGCGCCTCGGCCGTCGGCCTAACGAGGACGACTGGTTTGCCGGCGCGGAGAGCGAGCGCGACCTCGGACGCGGTGCCGGGATTCATCCCGCAGGCGATGACCGCGTCGGCGGCGGTGACGAGCACGGCGTTGCGCGCCTCGCCGAGTCCGGTGGGGAGGGCGATCGTGAGGTATGGTGAGGCATTGGTCTTGTCGGCGGTCGGGAGGATGCCGATCGAGATACCGCCGGCCTCCGATGCCCCGCGCGCCGCGGCGCTCATCACACCGGCGTTCCGGCCGCCGGTGAGGGTGATCCAGCCGCGCTCGGCGATCGCTCGTCCGACCTTCGCGCCATCGGCGATGGCGTCGGGGGACGCGTTCTCACCGGGGCCGATCACGGCAATGTTTGTCATGCCACGCCACGTGGTAGGGTTGAGGAAAGCTGGAGCACGGACCAACATGGACAGACGCCGACACTCGTGAACAGCTTTTGACAGCTTGTTCGAACAATGGCTCAAAATGATCTCGAGAACCTGGCAGCGCTTCTAGCCACGGCCAAGCGCGTGGTGGTCTTCACGGGGGCCGGCGTCTCGGCGGAGAGTGGCGTGCCCACCTTTCGCCAGGCCGCGAACGCGCTCTGGGACGAGGTCGACGTCCGCAACTTCGCCTACCCGACCGGCTACCGCCGCAACCAGCCTAACGCGTGGCGCTGGTACGCGGCGCGCGCGGCGAAGACGCGGGAGGTGTCGCCTAACGCGGGGCACTTCGCCATCGCCGACATCGAGCGGCGCGTCGACGAATTCCTCCTCGTGACGCAGAACATCGACAACCTGCACCAGCGGGCGGGGAGCCGGAACGTCGTCGAGCTGCACGGGAATCTGCGCGAGCCGCGCTGCTTCGAGTGCGGCGCGCACGCGGCGTGGGCGCAGGATCCGGTGTGCGAAGCGTGCGGCGGGCTTCTGAGGCCCGACGTCGTGATGTTCGAGGAGGAGCTCCCCGCGGGCGCGCTGGACCTGGCGCGCGAGGCGGCGGAGTCGTGCGACCTGCTCTTCTCGGTCGGCACATCGAATCTCGTGTGGCCGGCGACGGAGGTGCCGCGGTACGCGCAGCGCGCGGGCGCGCGCGTCGTGATCGTGAATCCGGACATGGAAGGCCAACCGTGGGGGCATCACGTGACGCAGCTCGTCGGCGCGGCGGGTGAGGTGCTGCCGGCGCTCGTTAGGCTCGCGTGGCCGTGACGTCTCCCTTGGTGCAATTTTACGAGGGGATCGCGACCGACGACCGCGGCCGCCGGCTCGAGGACATCTGGCGCTTCTCGGACGAGGAGCTCGAGGACGTGCACGACTACATCCAGTGGCTCTTCCCACTCACGGAACGGAGCGCGTTCAATCCCGATGCGCCGATCCTGGACGAACCCACGATTCAGAAGTTCAGAACGGACGCGGCGCTCCGGCGCCAGCTCGAACGGTCATACCAGCGCATGCGAGAGTTCTATGCAAACTTGCAATGGGTCACGCCGGGGAATCACAACTATCTGCGCCTAACGCGGATCCTCAAGTCGCTCACGCTGCTCGGCCTCGGCGAGCGCGCCGCGGAGCTGCTCGTGTGGCTCGAGGGGATCTACGCGGAACACGAGGGAGCCATAGGACCACGGACGTTGGCATTCTGGCGCGCGGCAGTCGGAGCACATTTTTGAGCTCGGTGTAGTGTGGTCGTGGGCGGGGTCCAGAGTGCTTGGGATGCGAATGCCGCGAAACGGAGCGAATCCAACCGAGTGGCGTAACGACTCTGTCGCACCGGTTCTTGTCCGTCGTGTTCTTGGTTGAAATTCGACAAGCGAAGAACCTTCATTGGGCGCGAACATCTCGATCCGCGCACACCAAATTCCCAGTGGCGGCGCGCGATCGATGCCCAGATGCGCAAGTTTGTTCTCGCTCGCAACTCGCGCCATTCGCGCCCCCCCCCACAGCTCTCCAAGCCCGCGGCACAGTCGAGAGTCCGGAATTCCTGGGGCACGGATCACCGCTTGAGACCTTTTCCCGAAATTCCCCGATGACCCCAATCCTGCCATTCTCGCTTGGATGCGTCCGGGACACGGAGCCAATGGCAGGATTGTCCATAATGCCCCGGAGCGCCACCGCCCGCGATCCCAGATACGAGTTCTCGACCGCTGTTGCTTCCTTACCCGGAATGGGGCCATTCCCTCTGCGTCCGCGGACCATCAATCCACGCGCTTGTAAAAGAACACCGTATCACACCACGACCCATCCGGGTTGAGCGCGAACTCCGGCACCTCGCCGACGCGCGTCCAACCCATCGACGCGTACAGTCGCTCGGCCGCGCTGTCCTTGCACGTGTCGAGGAGCAACAGCGTGAAGTGCTGCTCGCGCGCGTGACGCTCGAGCTCGTGCATCAGCGCGCGCGCGATGCCGCGGCCGCGGGCGCGGCGATGCACCATCAGCTTCGCGACGTCGGCGCGGTGCGGCTGGTTCGGCGGCCAGGCTGGCTGCAGCTGCACGGTGCCGACGACGCCCTGCTCATCGCGCGCGACCAGAAACACGGTCCGCGGTGAGGCTTCGCTCAACTTCGTGCGCCACCATGCCGACGCCCGCGACGGCGTCACATCCGACATGAAGCTGATGCCGGCATTGCTGTCGACGGCGTCGAGCAGCACCTCGGTCAGACCTTCGATGAGCTCGTCCGACGCGACCGTGACGCGTTCGATCGCAACCGGACTCGATGCACGCGCGGTCATTTGCGCGGCTCGCCGAGGACGACGAGCGCGCGCTCGATCGCGCTGTCACGCCCGCTCTCGAGATCGTCGGGAGTAAAGACCGGTACCCGGATCGTCGGCGGGATGCCGGCGCCATCGTAGGTCTTGCCGTCGGTGACGAAGCGCTCGTTCGGCAGGCCGAAGCGCCAGCCGTTAGGCAGGCGGCGGCCGAGGACGTCGGAGAAGACACCCTGCGTATTCTGCCCGATGCGAGTCACCGCCGGCTCGCGGTCGAGCAGTGCCTGCGTGAACGTCTCGGCGGCGCTCACGCTATGAATGCCGATGAGATGGACGACGGGTCCGCGGAATCCGGGGCGCGCCGTGGCGCGTACCCAGCTCGTCTGGCCGGGGGTCCATTTCGACGGATCGTTCGGGTCGAGCCGCGCTTCCTTCACGTAGGCGACGTAGTCCTTCGCCGTTAGGCGGCCGGCGATCGCGAGCCCCAGCGGATCGGCGCCGCCGCCGTTGATGCGCACGTCGGTGACGAGTCCCTTCCACGACGCCGCATCGGCGAAGATCGTATCCAGTGACGCTTCGAGGGCGATGAGTCCGCTGTCGAACGAACCATCGGCCGTATAACGACTGAATCCACGAATGCGCAGATACGCGATGTCCGGCGTCAGCATCCCGAACTCGAGCTGCCCCTGGCAGAATTTGCGCAGCCCACCGGTGAGATACTTCTCGACCGTCGCGAGCGCGCGCGGCCACTGTTCGCGGGGTACGCGGTCGTTGCCTTCGCGCGAGCCGAAGAAGCGCAGCGACGAGTCCTGTCCACCGATGTAGGTGTGCGCGTCGTGCAACGGCTCGATCATCCCCTGGAGCACCGCGAAGAGCTGAGCGGGCGGTGTCGAGTCGGTCACCTTCGCTCGGTTGGCGGCGACGATGGCAGACCAGTCGACGTGCTTGAGGTCGAAGAAGCCGTACTGTTCGGCCCACGTCCGCGCAAAGACTTCGAAGTTGGAGGCCGGCGTGTTGGGTGTCGGCCGATCGCACAGGGCGGGCTTCGCTGTCGCGCGTCGCAGGATGACATCAGACGCGGCGCCATTCATATGAAAGCGCATCCCGCCCGATGTCTTGTCGGGAAGAAGCAGAAGCGTGACCGGCGCGCCGACGAATCGATACGCGGCGGCAGCGCCCGCGGGCGCCGGCACGGCGACGGCGGTGAAGGAGGCGATGCAGGAGATGCTCGTGACCTCGAACGCACGGAGGGAATCGCCCGAGGCGTCGATGAGGTATCCGTACCCCTCGGACGTCCAGAGATTCTGCGCTCGCGCAACGGGTGCGGCGCCGATGACGAGTACGGCGCCAAGCAGTTGGAGACGAGAGTGCGCGGTCATCGACTTGTTAGGCTCTCCCGCGAGTTCCCTTGAGTGACTCGCCACAGCCTGGACACAGCGCCTTGTTGCCCGCCGCGGAATGCTGAAAGGTGCGGCCGCACCGCGCGCAATAGCGCACGGTGCGCGTGACCCAGATCGCGTTGAGCAGGAGCGCGACGGTGACGCCCGCAAGCACGTTGTTGTTCGCGAGCGTCGAGCGGTGAAACATCTCGAGCCACACGGCGCTGAACAACACCAGCGCGAGCGGCAGCACGATCCGCTTGACGGCGACGTTGCGACTCCACAGCACGAACGCGATTCCCGCGAAAGAGAGGAGAAATGCGAGCGCGAGCGCGGGCGACCAAAGAGGCGTGTTCATGAAACTCGGTGAATCGTCAGGCCGTCTCGAGTGCTTGCTCCTTCACTCTGAACGCGCGCTTGAGACGCAGAGCGGCCAGGAGCGCGCCACCCAACGCCGCCGCCCCCGCGATGGCCGGCGAACCCCCGAGCACGGCACCGATCGCGAAGCCAATCGTCGCGGCAAAGGACGTCTCGACGCTGGCCCGCCAGAGCGGAACACGGCGGAGGAACAGCCACGTGGTGAGCGGCGCGAAAAACCCGCCGACGATGACGCCGATCATCGACACGATCAGGAGCAGTTCCCTTGCGGAAAAGAAAAGGGTCCGCTTGTCGAGCACCTCCATCGCGACCGCCGCCACCAGCACGGCGGCAACGGCTCCCGCGAGAGCGCCAAGCAGGGACACGAGTAAGGTGACGCCAATGATTCGCAACACAGGTCGCTTCCTCTAGGTAGGCCACTTTCAAGACGTTCATCGAAATCCCACAACCGCGCAAGCCCGCACGGGACGGACCGGTCCAGCCATCGGTGGACGGGCTCGCGGTTCGCGAGCCATTCACTCGTTATGCGACAAGCCGTTAACGCCGTTCCGGTCAGTGAACGGCGCCACGGCTGGACTACGGATTTCACTGATGAAACGGATTCAACTGATCTGCTATGTGGTCCGCACGTCTCCGCCCGCAAGGAACCGAGTCTGTCACAATCAGATCCCTCCCTGCTCGAAGTCGTTGTCGATTTCGGGTCCGGTCGTTCGACGTGGATATGGCGACACTGACTCCACTACCTCGATCGGAGACGCGATCCCATGCCAGCCGCAGCGCTTGTAAATCACTCCGTGCGAACGACCTCGTGGACCGGCCGAGGCCTCAGCGCCTTCGTCGTTCTCTTCATGGTGTTCGATGGCGTCATTCACGTGCTCAAGCCGGTGCCGGTCGTCGAGGCGTTCGCTCAGCTGGGCTACCCGCTCGGCGTCTCGGTCGGACTCGGCGTTCTCGAGCTGGCTTTTACGGGGTTGTACGCCGTTCCGCGCACCGCGGCATTGGGCGCGGTGCTCCTCAGCGCGTACCTCGGCGGCGCTATCGCCACGCAGCTCCGCGTCGGAGCTGGGTGGTTCCCGACCGTCTTTCCAGTGTTGATCGGTGTGATCCTTTGGGCGGGCCTCGCCCTTCGCGACGCGCGCGTTCGGGCGTTCCTCAATCCCTGACCTTATTCCCATAACCCCTAGCCGAAAGCCTCTCGAAAAGACAAGGCGCTTTCTTGCTGTTGTCCGGCCGTGTCCGGCTTTGTCCGTGTTCACAGCCGTTGATCTTCCCGTGATTTACCGTTAGGTCGGGGTGTGCGAGGAGGGCTTTTCCCCTCGATTGGCATCAACGGCCTTCACGCGGACAAAGCCGGACAAAGCCGGACGAAAAGCCTTTGCAAAGACGACATCTGTAGCTGCTCGTCACGGCCACTGTGCCTAACGAATCGCGGGCGGACTCGCCGACGGCTGCAGCGGGTCGATCTGATCGAAGCGCAGGTTGCTGCCGCCGACGCCGCGTCCCGTTTCGCGGGCGCGGCCGATCCACACGTAAGTCCGCCCGTCGTACCAACGCGCTCGCTGGTAGCTGCGCGTGACGACGGTGCCGGCGAAGGGAATCTCCTCCTCGTTCACGAACCAGGGGAGTGGTGCTTCGTTGAGCAGCACGCCCTTCGCCCGAATGACGTCGCGCGGAGGGATTCCCATCTGCGGCATCGCCGCGCGCTGGAAGGCGATGTCCTGTGCGCTACCCGGACGCTGCACGGGGAGGAAGGGGATCCAGTTCTCCGGCACCGTCGTGCCTAACGAATAGCGAATCGAGGCGGGGGAATTCTGGATCGGGGCAGGCAGCACCGCGGTCTTGTCGGCGGCGGCGTCGCCGCTGATGCCGATCCCTGTCGCGTCGGGGATCACCTCCTCGACCGCCCACACCATGTTCGCCATCTCGTCGCGCGCGAACTGGACGCGCTCGAGCGGGTCGC
>DATBHD010000312.1:0-4111 GCA_036557635.1 Gemmatimonadaceae bacterium | reverse complement strand
CAACCCGACGGGCCGCATCGTCACGAAGGGCGAGATCCAGCAGCTGCTCGACGGTCTGCCGGAGGACATGCCCGTGCTGATCGACGAAGCCTATCATCACTTCGTCGACAACGGCGACTACGCGACGTCGGTGCCGTACGTCCTCGAGGGACGCCCGGTGATCATCGCGCGCACGTTCTCGAAGATCGCCGCGTTGGCCGGCATGCGGCTCGGCTACGCGGTCGCGTCGCGCGAGTTCGTGCAGCAGATGCGGCCGTTCAGCACGGGGACGATCAGCGCAGTCGTGAAATACGGCGGCGTCGCGGCGCTGAAGGACGTCGAGTCGCAGGCGCAGGTGAAACGCGTGACGATCGACCTCCGCACCAAGACGACGAAAGAACTGTCGGGGATGGGCTACTCGGTGATCCCGTCGGATACGAACTTCTTCATGGTGCATCTGCGTCGTCCGGTGGTGCCGGTCATCGAGGAGTTCGCGAAGAAGGGGGTGTTGGTGGGCCGGCCATTCCCGCCGATGACGGAGCATCTGCGCGTGTCGATCGGCACGGCGGACGAGATGAGCCGGTTCATGGTCGCGTTCAAGGAGATCATGGCAAATCCCGTCAAGACTGCTTCGGGAACGGGCGCGGGAAGGGGCGCGCGCTAAGCGCGCGCCCGTTGTTGGCCGCTCGCTTCGCTCGCTGATGGCCGCATCGGGGCTTCGCCCCTTGCTGCTTGGGAGAAACTGACGTCACGCAGTTCTCACACAAAACAGCGAGCGCCTTTAGCGCGACGCGGCCTACAACTCTGCCGAAGGCAGGCGGCTAACGGCGACGTACAGCCCTGCTTGCGTTGTGCGACCATTCCTTACATAGTAAGGAATGACTCGGTCCAACCTCGGCGAATTCGAGCACCTCGTCCTCCTCGCCATTCTCCGGTTAGGCGATCAGGCCTACGCACCGGCCATACTCGAAGAGCTCGAAGCGCGTACTGGGCGGCCGCCCTCGCCCGGATCCATGTACGTGACGCTCGACCGCCTCGAGGACAAGGGACTCCTGCGCTCGCGGCTGGCCGACGCCAACGACGAACGCGGCGGACGACCGCGCCGGTACGTCACCGTCACGCCACTCGGTGTACGACAACTGCGCGCATCGCGAACGGCGCTGCTCGCGCTCTGGCGCGGCCTGGAGGGCGTGCTTGAGAACCCCTGAGCCCTCCGCCGTTCCGCGCCTGGCCGCGTGGCTGGTTCGTTGGAGCGCCTCCCGGTCGCCGTATGCCAAGTCGTTAATCGGAGATCTAGAAGAATCGTTTGGCAAGATTGCGCTGCGCTCGCCGCGTGCGGCACGCCGCTTCTACTGGCGCCGCGCGTTTTCCCTCGCATGGCACTATCTGCCGTCCCATTTCCGCCTTTCCTCTCACAACGCGCCCAGCGCGCGTGCCGGGGATTCCGTCATGACGACGTTGCTCAACGACCTGCGGTTTGCGCTCCGCACGCTTCGCCGCTCGCCGAGCTTCACGCTCGCCGCGATTCTCGCGCTCGGACTCGGCACGGGCTCGGCGGCGGGCGTGTTCAGTCTGTTGCAGGGCGTCGTGCTGCGGCCGCTCCCCTATGCGCAACCGGATCGCCTCGTGATGTTGTGGGACGTAAACGCCGTGAAGAACCTCAGCCACGAGCCCCTCTCGCCCGTCACGTTCCTCGACTATCGCCGGCTGACGCACGTGTTCGAGGACGCCGCAGCGTGGTGGAGGCCGCAGATCAACCTCACGGGCGACGATCAGGATCCGATTCGCGTCAACGCCATTGAATCGAGCGAGAATCTCTTCGCCGTCCTCGGCGTGCGGCCGATGATCGGATCGGACTTCCCGATTCACCCGAAGCTCTACGGCCTCGAGAAGCAAGTGATGATCAGCCATCGCCTCTGGCAGTCGCGCTTCGACAGCGATCGCCAGATCGTCGGGAAAGTCGTTCATCTCAGCGGATTCGATTACACGATCGCGGGAGTGATGCCGCCGGGCTTCTCATATCCGGGCGACACCGACCTGTGGGTTCAGTTCCGCTGGGACATGGCGCAACATGTCCGCAACGCGCATTTCATGGAAAGCGTCGCGCGACTGAAGCCCGGTGTGACGATCGAGCAGGCGCAGCGCGAGCTCGATGCGCTTACCGCGCGTCTCGCCGGCGAGTTCCCGCGCACGAACAAGGATTGGGGCGTACACGTCGTGTCGCTCGACCGTGAAGTCGCCGGCGTGTTTCGTCCGGGGTTGTTCACGTTGCTCGGGGCGTCTGCGCTGCTGCTGCTCATCGCGTGCATCAACGTCGCGAACTTGCTGCTCGCCCGCGCCGTCGCCCGGCGCAGAGAAGTCGCGGTGCGTTCGGCCATGGGCGCGAGCCGGCCGAGGCTTTTGCGGCTCTTTCTGACGGAGAGCTTCGTGCTTGCGACGGTTGGGGCCGTTCTCGGACTCGGCATCGCCGTTGCGAGCGTAAAGGGGCTCCTCGCGTGGACGCCGATTCGCATTCCGCGCGCCGACACGATCGGGGTGGACTTCACAGTATTGGCTTTCGCCACGTGCGTCGCCGTCGCGACGGCGGTCGCGTTCGGGCTCGTGCCGGCGGTGTTGATGTCCCGCGCCGAGCTTCAGGATTCTCTCAAGGACGGGACAAAGGGCACGGGACGCCGCGGCAGCCAGTTGCGCAGCGGTCTGGTCGTCGCCGAGGTGGCGCTTGCCGTCGTTCTCTTATCCGGCGCTGGGTTGCTGATCCGAAGCGTGGCGAATTTGCTGGATGTCGATGCCGGCCTCGATCCGACCTCGACGATCGCCGTCGACCTGCAACTCCCCGACGCGCCCCGCGGGCAGGCCGACTCCGTCTTCAAGGATTGGCAGCGCGCCGAGCAGTTCTACTCGTCGCTCACATCCACACTTCGCGCGAATTCGCAAATCGTCGGCGCCGGCGCGGCGAACTTCCTGCCGCTCGAGGTGGGATGGAGGATCGCGTATCAGGTCAAGAGTGCGCCGGTCGCCGCGGTCGATGCACCCACGGCGCAGTATCACATCGCTGACGAGGGCTATTTCTCGACGCTGCGGGTGAAGGTGCTGCGCGGCCGGACGTTCACAGCGCAGGACAATGCGACATCGTTGCCGGTCGTCGTCGTCAACGAGACGATGGCGAAGCAGCGATTCGGTGCGGCGAACCCTATCGGCCAGCGCGTCTTGTCACCCGTGAGTGGCATCGGTCCACTGAGTCGTCGGCTAGTCGAGAGCGACGAGTACGAGATCATCGGCGTCGTAAACGACATCAAGAACACGTCGCTGCGGACGGCGGCGGAGCCGGCGATCTATTTCACGGAGCGTCAGTTTGCGAGTCGCAAGATGTACCTGGTCGTGCGCGGGCGCGGGGAGCCGGCTCATCTTGCGTCGCTCGTTCAGCAGGAGGTTCGGCGCCTGGATCCCTCGCTTCCGATCGGCGTCGTCAAGCCGATGGATCGGGTGTTGTCGGAGTCGGTCGATCCGCCGCGCCTTGTGATGTTGCTCATGACCGTTTTCGCGGCGGTCGCTCTGACGCTAGCCGCCGTTGGGATTTACGGAATTCTCACATTTATGGTCAGCCATCGCCGGCGCGAGATCGGTATCCGGTTGGCGGTCGGCGCCGAGCCGGCGGCGATGCTGCGGATGATCGTGCGTGAAGGGGTCGGGTTGGCGCTCGCCGGTTGCACGATCGGAATCGTCGGCGCGTTCGTCACGGGCCGGACGCTGAGTGGATTCTTGTATAGCGTGCCGGTGTGGGATCCGGCGACGTTAGCTGGCGTGCTGGCGGTGGTGCTAGTCGTGTCAATTGCGGCGTGTGTCGTGCCTGGTCGTCGAGCGGCCGCGGAGGATCCGGTGAGTGCGTTGCGCGCCGAGTGACTGGCCGCTCGCTGACGCTCGCTGAAGGCCGCGAGCGCAAGCGAGCGCCTAACCCGCCCGAAACACGAAATACACCGCACCCACCAGACAGAGGCCCGCCCACAGAAAGTCCGTCTTCACCGGCTGCCGCATGTAGAGCACCGCGAACGGCACGAAGACGATCAAGGTGATCACCTCCTGCATCACCTTGAGCTGCGCGAGCGTGAGTGCCGTCGCCCCGATGCGGTTGGCG
>DATBHD010000311.1:0-5858 GCA_036557635.1 Gemmatimonadaceae bacterium | reverse complement strand
CTCTCTTAGTACTTCCGCACTTCCTAAAGTTCAGTGGGTCAACCCATACATCACGTAATTCACGCCCAGTTTATACCCCTCGTTCGATTCTTCGACTGGCAGCCACCCCGTCGCCGAGAATTCCCAGAAGTTCGAGACGTCGGTGTTGAAGTTGATCATCGCCATCAATCGCTGCTTCGGGTCGTTGTGCTCGAAGATGCCGCGGAAGACGGGACGGCCGCGATCGTAATACTGGGGCAGCCCGTCGAATGAATCGATGTCGAAGAACGAATGAAAGATCGGGTGCGAGGGGTCGAGATCGACGAATCGCGCGTCGGGTAGAATCCGGTGCATCTGCATCGCGAAGTTGGCCCACCCTCCTCCGCCGCGATAGAAATCGTCGCGGAAGTCGTCAAAGATGATGAAACCACCTTTGAGCAGATACGCGCGCAGCGCCAGCGCCTCACGATCGGTCATCGTCCAGAAGCCCGCCTCCGTCATGTACGCGACGGGATACTTCATGAGCTCCGGGTCATCGAGCGCGATCGCGTTACTCTCGTCGACGTGAGGACGCAGCGCCGTGACCTCGCGCATGATCTTCATGAGGTTCACTTCGGCGAGATTGTGGCCGTGGGCCCAGGCGGGGAGACCGCGGTAGTAGTAGCCGCCCGGCGCGGTGGTGTAGACGAGGCGCGCGAAGGTGAATCGACCATCGTATCGGATGTGGTGCGGCTCCGGATCCGGATCGAATCGTTTGCCGAGGTTGCCGGCGACGCGAGTCGTCGTGGGCGCGGCCGACGACATTCCCACGAGTGCGACCAGGGACGCGACGCGCATCGGCCAATGCGCGACGAATGCTCCACTGACGAGACGCATGACGCTCCTGCGGAAAACTTTCCGTCAACGAAAGCTCGCTGACAGCCATCGGCCGGGTCGTCAAGAAATGACTAAGACAGCGGCCTCGTGCTTCACCGCGCCCCCGCGCCGCGCGAATTATGCAGTGTCGACATTTCGAGGTTCGCATGTTCGAGTTGGGTCCCGAAAAACTGCTGATGTTGTTGCTGATCTGCCTGGTGATCTTCGGGGGCAAGCGCATCCCGGAGATCGGCGGCGCGATCGGCAAAGGCATCCGGGAATTCAAGCGCGGCGTGAGCGACATCGGCGACAGCATCGACCGCGCACCGGCGAGCGAGGTGGAGTCGATCGAGCAGCGTGAGCCGAAGCGGCTCACCTGAGTCGCGTCATCGAGCGGTTGCCCCATCAGCGGTTCCCTCGTCCAGCCCTACATGGACGCAGGGTCACTGAACTGTCCCCATTGCGGCGCGGCCGTTCCCGCCGACTCCACCGAGTGCGCGTTCTGTCATGCGCGACTCGCCACGATCGGCTGCCCCAAGTGCTACGCGGTGGTTTTCGTCGGCAGCAAGCACTGCCCGCGCTGTGGCGCGGACGTCGGTCAGCCCACTGATCGCGACGCGGCGCCTCTCACCTGTCCGCGGAAATGCGGCGCCATGCGGCCGGTGCGGTTTGGCGGCGCCGACATGTACATCTGCGACGCCTGCAGCGGCCTCTGGGTCGACACGGAGACGGTGCAACGCCTCGTGTCCGAACGGCTGAAGCCGTCGCCGATGATGGCCACCGGCATCGCCACACCGCCGCCCGCGCGCGTGAAGCTCGAGGCGGTACGTTACGCGCCCTGCCCGATCTGTGAGCGTTTGATGAACCGCGTGAACTTTGCGCACACCTCTGGAGTGATCGTCGACGTCTGCACGGATCATGGCACGTGGTTCGACGCCGACGAGCTGCGTCGCGTGCTCGACTTCATCGCCGCCGGGGGACTCGAGGCGGCACGCGCGCGCGAGCTCCGACAGACTCCGGTGTCCGTGCCGACGCCCGAGGCCGACAATCCATGGCGGATCATGCGCCCGATTCTCGAGGGCAACGACGCGAAGGTGATCATCAACGCGCTCGTTTCGTTCACGGCAAAGAAGAAGATCTGATTGGGATGGGTGAATGGTGATCCGCTGGTCGGCAGCGACATCGCGTCACCCGCCGCAAACCACAACAACCCGAGACCAGCAACAGCACGATTTCTGCGTTAGAGTTCGCCATGCCCAGCCGCATCGAGGACTACGCACTCATCGGCGACTGCGAGACGGCGGCGCTCGTCTCGCGCGAGGGATCGATCGATTGGCTCTGCTGGCCACGCTTCGACTCGGGCGCGTGCTTCGCCGCGCTGCTCGGCACGAAGGACCACGGACGTTGGCTGATCGGGCCACGCGACCCCAATGCCCGGTTCAAGCGCCGCTATCGTGAGCATACTCTCATCCTCGAGACGGACATCGAGACCGCCGAGGGAGCCGTCACGCTGGTGGATTTCATGCCGCTCCGCGGGCACGCCTCGGACCTCGCGCGCCTCGTCATCGGGCGGCGCGGACGTGTCGAGATGCGGACGGAGCTCATCCTGCGCTTCTACTATGGCGCGTTCGTGCCCTGGGTCACGCGGCTCGACGACGGCTCGCTCCGCGCGATCGCGGGACCGGATATGGTCGTCCTCCGGACCGACGTCCCGGTGCGCGGCGAGGACCTAACGACGGTCGGCGAGTTCGCCGTGAGCGAAGGTGAGGTCGTCCCCTTCGTGTTGACGTACTCGCCGTCACACCTGCCGCCCCATCCGCCCATCAACGTCCGCAAAGCGCTCGCGGACACCGAACGCTTCTGGAGAAGGTGGTCGGAGCAAAGCACGTATCGCGGCGAGTGGGCCGACGCGGTCAATCGTTCGCTGGTGACGCTCAAGGCGCTCACCTATCGGCCGACGGGTGGGATCGTCGCGGCGCCGACGACCTCCCTCCCCGAGCTCCTTGGCGGGCAGCGCAACTGGGACTACCGCTTCTGCTGGCTGCGGGACGCGACGTTCACGCTGCTCGCGCTCATGGACGCCGGCTACTACGACGAGGCGAATGCCTGGCGCGAGTGGCTGCTCCGCGCCGCCGCCGGCAGTCCATCCCAGGTACAGATCATGTACGGGCTCGCCGGCGAGCGCGTGCTGCGCGAGAGCGAGATCGAGTGGCTGCCAGGTTATGACGATTCTAAACCCGTGCGCGTCGGCAACGCGGCATACGGGCAGCTCCAGCTCGACGTGTTCGGCGAGGTGATGGACGCCTTGTACCAGCGCCGCCGCGGGAATCATGGAGCCGGGCCCTCGTCGTGGGGACTTCAGCGTGCGCTCATCAACCACCTCGCGACGATCTGGCAGCAGCCGGACCAGGGGATGTGGGAGGTCCGCGGCGGACCGCAGCATTTCACGTACTCGAAAGTCATGGCGTGGGTCGCCGTCGATCGCGCGATCAGGAACGCCGACGCGTTTCGCGCCGGTGAAGTCGTCAATCAGTGGCGCGCTCTGCGCGACCAGATTCACGCCGAGGTGTGCGAGAAGGGCTACGACCCCGAGGTCGGCGCGTTCGTGCAGGCGTACGGCTCGAAGCTCGTCGACGCCAGCGCGCTGCTGATTCCGGTGGTCGGATTCCTGCCGCCGACCGATCCGCGCGTGCGCGGCACGGTCGAGCAAATCGAAAAACGTCTACTCGTCGATGGACTCGTGCGGCGCTACGACACCGAACGAACCGACGACGGTCTGCCCGCCGGTGAGGGCGCGTTCATCGCGTGCAGCTTCTGGCTCGTCAACGTCTACTTGCTTCTCGGCCGCCATGACGACGCGCGGCAGCTCTTCGAGCGATTGCTCGCGCTGCGCAACGACGTCGGACTCCTGTCGGAGGAGTACGACCCGCGGGCGAAGCGACAGCTCGGGAATTTCCCGCAGGCGTTCTCGCACGTCGCGGTGATCGGCACGGCGTTCAATCTCGGGCGCGCCGGCACCGTGGACGGACGGAGGCCGGTGGAGGAGCGACTCGAGCGCGGGACACGGGACGCCGTTCGCGAAGCCGTCGACCTGTAGCGTCCATGAGCCGGGAGATGCCCCGTGTCTGCCGACTGGCGGTGAGCCACCTCTGATGCGGCACGGTCGCCACGTCCCGATCGCGCTCGCCGGCGCCGGTTGGGGCCGGGGGGGGACGCGGGGATCAGCGCACGTGCGCGGCTTCCCACGCGCGCACGCGCTTCCGTGAGGCGCCGAAGAGCCGCTCGTAGTTCCCGCGCAACAGCTTCGCGCGCGCCGCCGGCGTCAGTCTATCCAGAAACGGTTTATAGATGTCGAACACGCGGTAGTACATCTGCGGGTCGGTCGGCGCGACGACGTCGGTGCCAAAGAGGAAGCGATCGGGAAAGCGCTCGACGAGCGCGGCGGTGAGAGCGATGCTCGTATCGCTCGCGACGATGTATTTCGCGACCTCCTCCCACGAGATGTCGAAGTACAGATTGCTGAACTTCGGATCGCTCAGCAGCGATGCGAGCATCTGGAGGTGCCCGGCAACTGGACGCACGACACGGCCGACGCCCGTGTGCGCCCAGACGATCGTCGTCGCCGGATGCCGAGCGATGAGCTCGCGCATTTGCTCCAGGTACGCCGGCGGTGCTCCCGGTTTGGCGAACGGAACGTCGACGTCGTTGTGAATCAGAACGAGCAGCCCGGCCTCGCCGGCGAAGGCGAGGATGCTGTCGAGCGCGGGATCGAGGAGGCTCGCGACTCCGCCCGCGACCTTTGCCGAGACGAACTCCTTGTGAATCGTGAACTCGCCAATCCCCGAGAAGACGCCGGGGAAGATGGTCAGCACGCGGCGGATGTGGTCCGTGGCATACATGTCAGCCGGATTGAACCCGGTGATCATCGGATCGAAGCGCGCCTGGTCGCGCGGCGACAGCGACTTGTACGCCATCGCGATCTGCGCGTCGGTGAAGCTGTAGTAGTAGAGCGGCGCGTCAGTATGGAGGTAATACGACGGCCCGTTGCTCCCGTAGTACGTCGGCCCCTTGCTCCCGTCGATGCGCATCGACCACTCCTGCTGAAGCGGAATGCCGAAGAGCGCGGCATGGCCGACGCGATTGCCCATGATGGCGAGGAATGCCCGTAGATCGGGCCCCCGCTGGATGTAGTTCGTGAGATGGAAATGCGAGTCGTTGAACTCGTACGTGGTGTCGATCGACGCGAGCTGTTGAGCGACGAGCGGAGGCGCGGTCGCCGCCATCCCACCCACGAGGGCGATCACGCCCGTGCGCCGGAGGCATCTCGCGAGCCGCGGCCGGGCCGTCAGCCGCGGCGGCAGCGTCAGGACGTCTCGTATCCGCGTGATCACCTAACGAGTCGAGTGTCGGTTCATTCCAATCGTCATCGGGCGCGAGCAGGATGTGCTCGTAGTCGGCAGGCTATCGCGCGCGCGAACAGCCGACCATTGGACCAAAGGCCGTTCCGAGTGCTGCACGCGCGACACGGACAACGCCGGTTCAGACCGTCGATGCGCGGGAGCCGGCGAGGCCCGCCTCGAAGACGACCGTGGGCGCTCCGCTCCCGGCGCGAAGAACGTCCGGTCGGTAGCCGCCGATGTCGACGAGCTGATGCGTCTGCGCGCGAAGGAGTGCCGGCGTGATCGCGACGAGGAATGCAGCGAGGCGCCGCATCGTCAGGTGTCTCGCTCGCGCACGATCACTCGAATCTCGCCGAGGTACGCGCTGCCAACGACGCGAATCGTCGGCGCCGCCGTCGCGCCGGCAACGGGCTCGTGCGCCTGGTTGATCGCATTCCCCATGAACGCGAAGACGTCGAAGACGACGTTTACGCCGGGTGGCACGATGAGGGTCACGCGCGAGCCGTACGCCCTCGCGTCGAAGGTGAACCCCTCGGGAATGAGATTCTCGCGGAGATCGACCTTCACTTCGCCGAGAAAGGCGCGAACACGAAACGTTCGCGGAACGAGCCATCGACCGACGCG
>DATBHD010000310.1:0-6057 GCA_036557635.1 Gemmatimonadaceae bacterium | reverse complement strand
CAACGTGCTCGCCCGCACCCGCGAATTCGGCATTCGCTCGGCGCTCGGCGCCTCCCGGACGACGGTGCTCACCCTGGTGCTGCGCGACGGGTTGGCGACGACAGGGATTGGGCTTGGTGCGGGGATTGTACTTGCGGCGGTCCTAATGCGGTTCGCGGCGTCGCTGCTCGTCGGGGCGACGGCACACGACCCGGCGTCGTATGTGGCTGCGGTAGTCACGATTGGCATCGTGGCGCTGGCTGCCTGCGCGGTGCCAGCACGGGCCGCGACGAAGGTTGAGCCGGTGGAGGCGTTGCCGTTGGAGTGAAGGAGTGTCCCTGACTGGTCGTTACGGTGGCGCGAACAAGACTCTGGCTTCTTGATTGTCAGCGCAGGCCATCAATGAACGCGAAAACCTCCTTCAGCACTTCGGCCTCGTGTGACCGAAAGACATAGTGATTGGAGTGTGGGATTCGTATGACGCGTGCGCCCGGTGTTCCTCGCTCGAACGCCTTGATTTGCGGCATCACGCCTGCGAGGTAGGCCGAATCCGACTTCGCCAATGCGACAGAGTCTTTGAGCAACGCGGCAGACGGCTCACGAGGCGCGGCGAAGATTGCGAGCACAGGTCCGCGAATCGCCGTGAACTTCTGTTCGCCCGCAAACAGCGAGTCGGCGACAAAGTCACGCGCCCAGGGCGGAGGCGCGACGTCGCGGTCGGGACGCATCGCGAGACTTCGTTCCCACGCGCGCATGTCGCGCTCCATGAGCGGCAGACTGGTCGCGAGGAGATCATTGAGAATATTCTCGAGAGCCCGTGGACTCAGCGTGGGTGAAAGGGCCGCGAGCTTCCGCTGGACGTCGTACATATTGATCAGCGTGTTTTGCTGTGCGGAGTCGTAATACGCGTATGCGTACCCGGCGTCGAGATACACGAGTCCCGCCACACGCTCGGGATGCCGTGAGCCGATCGAGCTCAACTCTTCGCCGGCGATCGAGTGGCCGATGAGTGCCGGCTTCGTGAGCCGGAGGGAGTCGAGTACGCCGAGCACGTCGTCGGCCAGCCGGTCAGCCGAATAGCCGGACATGGGTGTGCTCGAGCGTCCGAAGCCTCGCCGCGTGATTCCATACACGTGGTACCGGCCGACGAGTTTCGTTGCGAAGTGATCAAACACGTGCGCCGTGTTCCCGGCCCCTGCGAGCAACACGACCGGTCGTCCGGTTCCACCCCAGTCGAGTACCTCGAGTGAAACGTTGGTGTCGACTGCAATTTGGCGAATCGAGTGCGATGAGGAATCCTGCCACGCGGTCGTCGCGTTGGCGCGCACGAAGGCGAGTGGTCGAGACGGTCCGCCTTGGGTCCAGGCTCCCACGATAGTATCGCCGCGCGCGTTGAGCGACCCGTCATACGTACCGCGAATACGACTGAAGACGATCCGAACCTTACGGGACAGAATTGCAATCGTGTCCGCGGTGACCGGGCTTTGGAAGCCCGACTGGTCGATGCTGAACTGTACGACCTTCACTCGGCCGTTGTCTCGCGCGATGTCGAAGACGAGACGCAGCGGTTTCGCCGCTGTCGCGAGCGTTCCTTGCCAGGTGCCAAACGCGTCCTGCGCCGCCAGCGGGTTAGTGGCGACACTAAGCGCGAAGGAGAGCGCTAAGACGAACGATCGGCGCATGCATGCCTCCCGGAGGGAAGAGGGGTCTACTAGCGCCATAGTAATTAGTCTGGGTCGCGCGTGACCGCAAGGCAATCCGTACCCCTTGCTTACCTAGTGGGAGCGTGTAGACTCCACATGGTAACCTAGAGGAGAGCCAACGTGAGCCGTCCGACGGACCTGGTTCAAGGGACACTCGACCTGCTCCTGCTCAAGATGCTCGCCCTCGAGGCCATGAATGGCTGGTCCATCGGCCAGCGGCTCAAAGTGCTCTCCAAAGACGTGCTCCAGGTGACCGACGGCGCGCTCTATCCAGCGCTGCATAAGCTGGAGCAGGAAGGCTGGATTACCGCCGAATGGCGTCCTTCCGAAAACAACCGCCGCGCGAAGTACTATTCGCTCACGCGGCTCGGCCGACGACGCTTGGTCGACGAGCGTGAGAGCTGGAGCCGACTCTCGAAAGCGATCTCCATGGTCGTCGCCCTACGGGAGGTCTAGCCATGTCGCTCCTACGCTGGCTGCACGTGCTGCCGCTCCGCCTGCGCTCGATTTTCCGTCGCGATCGCATGGAGCGGAATTGGACGAGGAAATCCGCGACCACATCGAGCGACAGATCCGCGCCAATGTCGCGCTCGGAATGTCTGAGGCAACGGCGCGCAGCGCAGCGCTCGCCGCGTTCGGCCGAGTAGAATGGCATAAAGAGTCGGTGCGAGATACGCGCGGCGTAACGAGTGTGTCGCCGCGTGATCCCTCGGTGCTCGTCGGCGCCTGTCTCGTTTTGTTGGGATCCGCGGCGGTGGCGAGCCTTGTCCCTGCGTTTCGAGCGACACGTGTCGATCCAGCCTCGGTGCTGCGCACGGAGTGAATTGTTCCCGGATCGGGCGTGTGTGTGCAATCGACATTCGCTTGCGCGCCGGTTGACCTTACGGCGAGGTCGCCTTAGCGCTCTTCGACGGCGGCTTGTTGATTCGTCGTGGCAAGGGGGGGAACGAGGCCCTTCATCGTAGCCGCCCAACTTGAAGCGCTAGCGAGATCCCGGCATAGGTGTTGATCTCGTTCGGAACCGCAAAGACACGGACACCAATACCTGTCCACCTCGTGAAGCGCCACGTCCCCTGCGCCTCGACGGGGACGCCGACGGTGCTGCGGTCCCGATAGTGGTCGTTCAATGCGCTGAGCCCCGCCGCGACGGAAAAGTGAAACGGCGCAAATGGCCGAGTCGCCGCCCCGACCAAAATGCCCGCGTCTTCGATGCGCTTCGCGTCCGGCGTGTCATTGCCAGTGACGCGGCCAATGATGATGAGGCGGCGCAACTGCACCGCGGCCCCGAGACTGGAGTGATAAAAACCGCTATCCGCCGCGCCAGCCGCGCCGAGCGCGAGCGTTCCCCAGAACGTCGGCCGCTGGGCCGACGAGGAAATTTGCCCGGCAAGGCCCGCAGGGCCAGTTACCAGTGCAGCCAACGTGACACCGAAAATGATCCGATTTCCGAATCCGGTCATGATGCCCTCCGAGATGGAATCCACCCAGCCTGCGGTACTTCGTTTATGGGCGATGCCTGGTACTAGACCCAAAGGACGAAGCGACGATGTCCGTTCGGGCTCTCCAGGTCGACGGGCGAAGAATCGGTGCACTCGAGTTGCGTACATCCGCCTTTGGACTCGCCCATTGGCGCTGGGAATGGGTTCTGCTGCTTTGCCGTCGCACTGCTGGTCGCCGTCGCAACGCACGCGGCGGCCAGCGCACCTATCGGAGAGTGGCATCGACTGATCACACGTTCCTCATCGGTGCACAGGGTTGTCGTTCCTAATGAGTGGCGGAACTTGCGCCGCCATATGACAGCGCATATGGACCGTCGGTGGCGTTCCCGTAAGCGTTCGGATATGACGTGGTGACATTTCTCACGCGCCGGGTACGTTGGCGCGCATGTCACTCCTTTCGGATAGACGCTCGCGCCGTCGGCGCTGGAGCGCAGAAGAGAAGGCGGCCCATCTCGCGGCCTTTCGGGAGAGTGGTCTGAGCGGTGCCGCGTTTTGCCGGGGCACCGGGATTCCTCAGTCGACTTTCGAACTCTGGAAACGCGAAGTGCGACAGGGACAGCGGCGCGAGCCAGCGCCTGTGGCGGTGACGCCCTCGCCGTTCGCGCGCGTCGCTCTCGTGCCGAGCCTGCCCACGCCTGGGACGCCACTCGCGAGCGCGCTGCGCCTGGTGGTGCGGACCGCTGCCGGCCATGAGGCGACGCTCGATGGCGTCGACGACCGGACCGCGGTCGAGGTGCTCGGGCTGCTCTTGGGAGCGGCGCGATGATCGGCGTCACCGGCGGCCGCGCCATCTTCCTCGCCACCGGGGTCACCGATCTGCGGAAGAGCTTTACCGGGCTCTATGCGCTCGTGCGCGAGCAGCTGGCGCAGGAGCCCGTGAGTGGCGCCATTTTCGCGTTTTGTAATCGTCGGCGCGACACGGTGAAATTGTTCTACTACGAGGCGGGCGGATTTTGGGTCTGCGCGAAGCGGCTCGAGGCTGGCACCTTTCGCTGGCCGGTCGCCGGCACGCGGAGCGTCGAGCTCACGGCGGTCGATCTGACGCTACTCCTGAGCGGGATCGATCCGACGCCGACGCGCGTGCGGCGGTGGTGGCGGCCCGTGGTCCCGACGGCGACTGGGGCCGGCGACGGGGATGCCGAGTCGGTGACCTGATCGCGGCCTCCTCGTTGCGAAATTAGAACTTGCTCATAGACGCCTCGCGGCGTATCTTGTCGGTCGATGACGCTCGAGACCGCGCTCCGGGCCCTCGCCGCCGCTGAAACCCGCCTCCACGACTTGGAGGCGGAACGGAGCTGCCTCACGCTCCGGGTGAAAGATCTCGAGCAACAGCTCGCGGCGCGCAAGAGCCCGCGGGCGCCAGGCGCGGAGACCCCCGCGCTCTCGTTTTTTCAGGATCCTCATCACCCGGATTCTTCCGACCTCCCAGCCGACGGCGGCGCGAGTCGGCCGGGCCCAGCGGCCGGTCGGCCGCGGCGTCGCGAGCCCTCGCCGCGCCCGCGCGGGCGACAGCCGCTGGATCCGGCCCTTCCGCGCGAAGTGATCCGCCTTCCCGATCCGCCGGAGGCCCAGCGCGTCGATGCGTTGACTGGGGCGCCCCTGGTGCTGGGCTTCACCGAGACGCTCGAGGTGTTGGCGCGCCGGCCCGCGGTGTACTTCGTGCGACGCTACGAGCGCACGGTGTGGGTGAGTCCCGACAAGACGGCGCCGCTCGCAACCCCGTGGCCGGCGAGCGCGCTGCCACGCTCGCGCGTCGATGCGAGCATCGTGGCGCATATCGCCGCCGCCCACTTCAGCGAGCATCTCCCGTACTACCGGCTCGAGCAGCAACTCGCGCGCACCGGGGTGACGCTGCCGCGGAACACGCAAGTCTCGCTGATGGCGCAGCTCGATGCCCGCGTCGCGCCGGTGGTCGAGGCGCTCAAGAGTCACGTGCTGGCGAGCGGCTATATCCACCTCGATGCGACGCCGATCGACGTGTGTGATCCGGCGCGGCCGGGGGAAGCGCGGTCCGCGACGGTGTGGGCCTATCGCGCGCGGAGTCCCGATCCGAACGAGGACGGGCTCGTGTGGTTCGACTACCGCGCGACCAAATCGCCGGTGGAACCGAGCGCGGTGTTGCGCGCGGCGCAGTATCGGGGCGTGGTGCAGACGGATGGGGCGGCGGGCCTCGATACGTTGGGGCCGCCCGAGCACATCACACATCTCGCATGCTGGGCACACGCCCGACGATACGTCGCCGACGCGCTGGCCACTGATGCGCGCGCGACGCCCTATCTCGCGGCGGTCGACCGTCTCTTTCGGATCGACGCCCGCGCCCGCGCGATCCGGCGCGCGCTGCCGGCCGACGATCCTCGCCTGGCCCGGCTCGCGACATGGCGCACACGATTTAGTATTCCCATAACTCACGCGCTCTTCACGCGCGCGGCGACCGAGATCGTGACGCTGCCGCCGAAGACGCCGCTCGCGACCGCGCTGGGCTATCTGCTCGGCCAGCGCACCTCACTCAGGCGGTGTGTCACGACGGCGAATTCGTCGCTCGACAACAATCCGGTGGAGAACGCGATCCGCCCCCTGAAACTTGGTGCGCGCAATTGGCTTTTTATCGGGCACCCCGACGCGGGCCCTCGCCTCGCCAACCTCTTCACGCTCGTCGAGAACTGTCGGCACGCCGGCATTGACGCCGAAGCGTACTTGATCGACCTGGTCACAGCGCTCGCGGCTGGCGCATCCACGATCATCGCCGATTGGCTGCCGCGCGTGTGGAAGCGCCGGCGCGCCGACGGGCTTACGTCGTAAGCTCGCAGCATACGCTCGCCTCAGTTGAGCACCCCACTGCCCCCACCACTCGTACCTGTCTTATAAGAACGCTTACG
>DATBHD010000309.1:0-6089 GCA_036557635.1 Gemmatimonadaceae bacterium | reverse complement strand
CGCGTACCGGCGAATCGCCGCGACCGGATCACCCCCACCCACCTGATAGTGGGCGACGTCGAGCAGCAACCCGACCGACTTCGGGTCGGTCGCCTCGAGCACGCGGTCGATGTCGTTGGGCTTCTCGCCGATGCTCCCCATGTGCGGGTGATACACGGCGCGCACGCCGGCGTCCGATGCGCGCTTGCCGATCTCCGTCAGGAGCCGCCCGAGGCGCCGCGCGTCCGCCGCTTCGACGGGGCGTCCTCTCGGCCGCTCGTCGATCAATTGCAGATACAAGCCGCCCGCGTCGCGGAGGAACTTCGCGTGCGAGGCGTGCTCGTCGATCACCTTCGCTTCCGTCGACGGATCGATCGGCACGTTGCCGCTCGACAGCGCGACGAACGTGAGGCGGTGCTGCGCCAAGACCTCGCGCAACGCCGCCGGCCGATCGCCGAACCTGGTGAGCACGCTCGCGCGGAGCTGTATGCCGGGGAAGCCGAGCGCGCTGATGTCGTCGATCGCGCGCTCGTCGTCGCCCCCCCAGGTGATCGCGGCGTAGCCGAACTGGATCGCGTCCGCGGCGCTCGCGAGTCCGAGGATCGAGCGCGCGGACGGCGTCGGCAGCAGCGCCGCGGTCACGGCGCCGCCGACCTGGCGTAGGAAGTCACGTCGTGAGGCGGAGAGGAACATTCGCGTCATGTGGCTGATGCCAGCAACCCGAAGAATGCCTGTACGGAGAACAGTATGCCGAGCACGAGCCAGAGAGGCCAGCGTCGCGGGTAAATGTCGCTGAACGTCCAGAGCAGCGGCGGCACCGCGGCCAGGATGTGGCGATCGAAATAGTGAAATCCCCACACACTCCCGGTGCACAGGACGAACAACGTGTTCCCCAGCAGCCAGACGCCCGCGAGCAACACTTGGCTGTACGTCTCCGAGCGCCGCAGCAGCCACATGCGCCGCGCCGCGATCACGCACCCGGCGATGACGAACACCACGTACGACCACACGTAGCCCACCTTCCAGAGCGGCACCGCCGTGGTGAGCGGCGTCATGATCAACGACGCGAAGGGCCACGAGAACACGTCACCGGCAAACGTGTCCTCGCTCTTCGCGTAGATCTTCACGCCCTCGAACGCGTCACCCCGCCACGCGTGCAATCCCGCGTACCCCGCCGCCACCACCGCCGCCGAGATCAACGCCACCGCGAGCGCGGCGCGCAGCTCGTCCGCGCCGAGCTTGGAGGGAAAGTGAGGCTGAATCTTTCGAATTCGCTGAACCTCGCTCCGCTCGAGCCGCCACCGATTCACGAGCATGACGAGGACGCCGAGGACGGCGAAGCACGCCACCGGACGCACCAGTCCGGCGCACCCGAAGGCGATCGCGCCGATGACGTACCACTCCCGGCGCACGACGCAGTACAGACCGATGCCGACAAAGGCGAGCATCGTCGCCTCGCTCATCGTCAGCGATGAGTAAATGAGAAAGCTTGGCGGAAAGAACACGAGCGCCCAGCCGATCCGTCGGTCGCCGAACAGCTGCGCCGACGTCATGGCGACGATCGCGCTCCCGAGCCAGCTGATGGCGAGCCCCGCGACCGGCAGCGGCACGTTCACGAGCCCCGCGACCGCGATCAGCGCCGGATAGCCGAGGAAGACTCGCCGGTCGAGGTGGGTGACCAGGGCCAGCGGGTCGAGCATGTTCGCCGCGACGCGGAGATAGGACGGCCCGTCGTAGAGATTCGCGATCGTCGTCAACGACCAGCCGGTGTAGAGCGCCGTGGCGCCGACGAGCGCCGCCCGTACGCCGATCGCGAGCAGGGCGATCACCAGCAGATCGCGGCCGCTGGGCGCGTTTTCGTCCGCCGGGACCGAGCTCGGAGTCAGTCCGTTCGGCATCGGAACCGGCGTGTACGTGGGAGCTGGCCGGCTCGGGGTAGTCCGCGGATTGGTAGACTTGTCTTGCACGTATGAGCAGCAAGTTGGGCACCGACATCGCGGGCGAGCCGTCATCGATCGCCCAACTAATCACCGACGATCGAGTCTGGTTCAAATTTCGTCGTCGCGCTAGGCTGCTTTGACGGTTAGTCGGACACAATTGCCGGGCCTGGCAACATTAAAGCCTTCTAATGAAGATGATGGAAGACCACACGACTGCTTCCGCGCTTCTCCGGACTCCCGCTTCCCTCGCGTGGATCGAGGGTCGTCGTGGGGGACGGGCGTGGCTGCGTAGGCTTCCCGCGCGCGTGAGCGCGTGCATCGAGAGGTGGGGTTTGCGCCTGGACGCGCCCTACGAGGGCTCCTTCGTTGCCATCGTATTTCCGGCGACGCGCTCCGACGGATCGCGCGCCGTGCTCAAAATCCAATATCCACATCGGGAGTCCGACACCGAGGCCGACGCGCTGCGTGCCTGGAATGGCGAAGGCGCCGTCAGGCTATTGGAGTACGACGCCGAGCATCACGCGCTCTTGCTCGAGCGTTGTGAACCGGGCGTGCATCTCTCCACCGTCGGTGCCGACGAGGCGCTCGCCGTGCTGACTCGACTCCTGCCGAGGCTTTGGGTCAGCGCCGGAAGCCCTTTCACGTCCTTATCGGACGAGACGGCGGGGTGGATCGCCGAGCTCCCTCGGAGTTGGGAGCGCGCCGGGCGGCCGTTCGAGCGAGCGTTGCTCGATGCCGCCCTCGACGCGCTCGACCATCTGTCGGGCACGCAGGGTGAGCAAGTTCTCATCAATCAGGACCTGCACGGCGACAACGTCCTGCGCGCGACGCGTGAGCCGTGGCTCGTCATCGACCCGAAGCCACTCGTCGGCGAGCGAGAGCTCTCGCTCGCCCCGATCATCCGCAGCGACGAGCTCGGGCATTGCCGAGCTCAGGTCGTTAGGCGGCTGGATACGCTATCAGCGGCCTTGCGCCTCCATCGCGAGCGCGCGCGCCTCTGGGCGATGGCACAAACGCTGGCCTGGGCCTTCGATGGCTCGCGCGCGTCGCCCCGGCACCTGGAGATCGCGCGGTGGCTGTGGCAGGCGTGAGTCAGGGCTGTGCTAACTATTCTTCGCCCGTGCCGGCATCGAGCTATCCGCTGACGGCCCATAGATCGCCGGCACCTTCCCTCCCATCGGCCGCAAATACGCCGCGAGCTGACCGCGATGGTGAATCGCGTCGAAGTGGATGTACCAGAGGAACTGCCCGACCGGCTGCTCATTCACCTTCCGGCCATTGTAGTAGAACTCGGCGGCGCGATTCCACGCCGCGTCATCCATCTTCGAGACGACGTCGGTGAGCTCGTTCGCCCGCTGCTCGAAGAGCGACACCATCTCGCCGAGCGGGCGCGGTGTCTCGACGGTCCACTGGGCTCGGTACCGGCTCGCCGCGTCCACGCACGAGACGAGCTCACTGGTGAGCGTACAGAGCAGCTGGTGTGCCGACGGTGACCGGTCGTGCGGCTTGTACTCCAGTCGGTCCGCGGGCAGGGAGTTGAGCACACTGAGAAAGACAGGCATCTCCGCGCGCCGCCGCTCAAGGTAGAACTCACGCAGTGTCGTCATGGTCGCTCTCGTGCGCGTGTCGCAGCCGCTCGCGCGTCTCGGTCCAAGTCCCAGTTGAACATAGCTCCTTGCCGCCCTTGTTGTTATCAGCGTCTATCCGCGGCCATCGGCGTTCATCTGCGTCGAGCTGTTCAACGACAGAGTGACCGGCATTCAACAGAGTGGTTGAGCGAGAAGCTCAGAACTGCCGCCAATCTTCCCCGAGAACTTTTCGATAGGCTTGACTCTCGATCATGATGTCCACGAGCGTCCCATCGATGCGGCCGGCCTTCGCTTCCCCCCGCAAGATGTCCAGCGCCTTTTCGGCGGGAACGGACGGCTTGTAGGGACGGTCCGGCTCGGTGAGCGCGTCGAAGATGTCGGACACGGTGATGATGCGCGTCTGAATCGGAATGTCGGGCGCGGTGAGCCGTCGCGGGTAGCCCGATCCGTCCAGCTTCTCGTGATGTCCGCGCGCGTAGTTCGCGACGTTCCGCAGGTCGTCCGTCCACGGAATGTTCGCGAGAAACCGATACGTCTCCTCGACGTGCGACTCGATCTCGGCCCGCTCACGGTTGTCGAGCGTCCCTTTGGGAAGTTGCAGATAGCACAACTCCTCGGCCGTGAGATAGGGCTCGACCGACCCGTTAGGCATCGGGAACGTACGCCGCGCGATGTCCGCCAATTCCGCGGGCGGCGCCCGATCGAGCACCGCCGGCTCGTTCGCCGCGCGGACGATCGCGCGCATGTGATCGATCTCGGCGAGCGCTTCGGGAAGCCGCGCTGCGTGGCCGTTCGAGCAGTGCTCGAGCTCGAGGGTCCGATGAATCAGATCGAAACGTGCGTCGACGCGCTCCCACAACGTCGGCGGAAGCTTCTTTGCCTTGAGGAGCACATTCTCCTGCACCGTCACCTTGCCGAAGTCGTGCAGTAGGGCCGCGAAGCGCAGCTCGCGCAGCTGCTTGTGGCTGAATCGCACGTCATCATACGGCGGTCGTCCTGCGTGCTCGACGGCCTTGGCGAGCTCGGTACTCAGCGCGGCGACGCGCATCGAGTGTCCCGCCGTCGATGGATCGCGTTGATCGATCGCCGTCACCGCGGCCTTGACGACGCTCTCGAGCGTTCGCTCGATACGCGCGTACAGTCGCGCATTCTCGATCGACACCGCCCCCTGCCCCGCGAGCGACCGCGCGAGCCGGACCTCGCGATTCGTGTAGGGGAGCACGTAGCGATCCGCGGCTTCCTTGCTCGTTATGCGCGCGCCCGGCTCCGACTTGCGATTGACGAAGAGCAGCACACCCACGAGATGATCGAGATGGTCCACCATCGGCACGATCAGCATCGAGCGCCGCCGGTAGGTGTGTTCTTCGTCGAACGCCCGATCCATCACGAAACACGATTCCGCGGGCAAGCGATATGCGTCGGTGATGACGACCGGCTTCTTCGTCCGGGCGGCGTGTCCAACGATGCTCCGGTCGTCCACGGGGATCAGCCGTGGGTTGTTTGGTATATTTTCAATCGAGTCGAAGTCGACGTGGGCGACGCGTAGCTGTCGCGCCGATATCCCCTCCGGCTCGGCGAGCAAGATGCCGCCGCCGTCACTCGCCGTCGCCCACTTTCCCAGCGCGAGGATCTGGTGGAGCAGCTCCTCCAGATCCCTCTCGAGCATGAGCGCCTTGCCGAGATCGCTCAGCTCGCGCAGCTCACGGTTGAGCGTGGCCAGGCGACGGTGCCGCCGCGTCCCCTTCAGTCGAGTACAGGAGAGCTCCCGCGCGGCCGCGAGCAATCGATGCCGTGCCTCCGGGCGATCGACGCCGACTAGCGAGAGCGGACACAGGCCGTCGAGAGCCCGTTCCGAGCGCTCGTCGGCGGCCACGAGCACGACGTGCCGCGGGAGCCTGCGCAGCGCGTCCACTTGGTCGAGCATCGTCGCGTCGACGACGAGGACCGCTGGTTCGTTCTCGTACACGCGTGTCCTCAGCAAGGGTGTGTGGTCGACCAATGCGAGAACGCTGCCAATCGCTCGCACCGATTGCGAAGTCACCCGCCGAGCTCTACGCTTCGCCCCTCACGCACGACGCTCCACGCGCCACGCACACCGCCGATGTCTCCCACCCGTCGCGAAGCCCTCATTCAGCTCGCCGCGATCGCCGCGCTCCCCTCGGCGCTGCCCCGCCTGCGCCTCCGCGTCAGCGACCCGCTCGATGGTACCATTGCCGACTACCAGGCGGGTCGCCGGCGCGGCGACTGGACGGCCGTCGAAGTCACCACGCGCGCGCTCGACCGCTGCCACGCCGAAGGCCAACGCTGGCACGCGGTCGACGCCTTCAACGCCAGCGCGCTGGGCGACGCGCGCGCCGCGGACGCGCGTCTCCGCGCCGGCCAATCGCGTGGACCGCTCGACGGCGTGCCCGTCTTCGCCAAGGCCATCTACGACATGGACGGCTTGCCGACGACGGGCTCGAGCGCCGAATGGGCGCGTCTTTTCCCCGAGCTCGTTAGGCGTGACGCGCTCGAGGTCGTCCGGATGCGCGCCGCCGGCGCGATCGTTCTCGGCAAGACGGCCGCCGACGACTTCGCCTAT